>NZ_JABFAX010000018.1:0-4080 GCF_017168395.1 Micrococcus sp. KRD128
GGTGGCGAGGGCGGTCATGGCGGTCTCCTGAGGACGAGGCGAAGCGGGGGAGTGCAGGGTCGTGGATGTCATGGCCGTGGTCCGTCCACGCCGGCGTGCGGGGCGAACACGGGAGAGGTCAGCACGGTGCCGGGCAGCAGCAGGTGCGGGTCGTCGCCGATCACTCGCCGGTTGGCCTCGTACCAGCGGCGCCACCGGGCGTCGATCTCTCGGGGGGTCGCGTCCGGGCCGAGCTCGGCGGCGGCGAGGTGCCACAGGCAGTCGCCGCGCCGGACGGTGACGGTGGGGTGGTCCGGATCTGCGCGGCCGGTGCCGGCACCCGGCGGGGCCGGCGCCGGGGGCCGGGGCGTCCACGCGGCGTCCGGCGCCGGGGCCTCGACGCCGGTGGCGTGCGCGGGGGACGCGGCCACGGTCCAGGAGGCGTCCGGCACGGGACGAGCCGTGTCCGCCCACGCGGCCGGCGCCGCGAGCAGCTGGGCACCGACGACGGCGCCGGCCACGCGTCCGAGCAGGGCGGGAGTGAGGCTCCGGCCCAGGCGGGCCCAGGCCGGCCGACCCGCACGGCGCCCCAGCGCGAGAAGCGCCAGCCCGAGCAGGCCCACCGCCCACCACGCGAGCAGTCCGAGCCCCGCGAGACCGGCACCGAGGCCCAGCACGCGGGTCAGTTCCGCCGCCGGCGCGCTGGGGTCCGTCTGCAGCAGCGCCGCGGCACAGGCGAGCAGGCCGGGTCCGGCCAGAAGCAGGACGGTGAGGCCGACGGCGTCCGCCGCGTCGACCGGCCGGGTCGGGGCCGGGCCGGCCGGTGATGTCGTGCGCTCCATGGATTCCCCTCCTGTGCATTCGTCCGGCCGGGATCCCGCGATCAGGCCGGTGATGATGACCACAGTGAACTGCACGGCCCGATGGGTGTCAAGAGTGATGTTTGATGATGTTTGACGATGCCCGGCACGGCTGCTGAGCCTCCTATGCTGAGCGCATGCGGTGGAACGGACTCTTCGACGACCTGGAGGCGCACTGGGTCGACCTCGGATGGCAGGAGACGGTGGCCGAGGCCGCGGAGCTGACCCGAGCGGAGTGGATGGCGCTGTCCCTGGCGGACCGCCTGCGCGGAGCCCGCGGGCGGCAGGTCCGGCTCCACCTGGCCTGGGGCGAGGCCGTGGACGGAGTGGTGCACACGGTGGGCCAGGGCTGGGTCGGCGTGCACGTCGACGGCTCGGGATCGGCGATCGTCGCGGTGGACTGCGTGGCGGCCGTGGAGGCCGACCTGACCCGGGCCGCTCTCGCGCCCGAGCTCGCTGCGGCCGGCTGGGGGACGGTGCTGCGCGGCATCGCGCGGACGCGCCAGCCGGTGGCAGTGACGGGGCGCCTCGGCGCGGCACTGGCGGAGGGCACCGTGGACCGGGTCGGCGGCGATCACCTCGACATCGCCCGCCACCCGCGGGATGAGGCCCGGCGGGCCGCGGCCGTCCGCGGGCGGCTCATCATCCCGTTCGGGGCGCTGGGGACGGTCCGGACCGCGCTGCGTCCTGCCTGAGCAGATCGTGTGGGCTCAGCGGGCCTTCGCGTCCGCCTCGGTCCATTCCCGGACGCGGGCGCGAGTCACTTCCTTCTGACGCTCCACGTAGTCCTCGAGCCAGGACACCTCGATGCGCCACTGGCCGCGGCCCCCGACCTGGATGGCCTGCAACTCACCCGAGCGGACCAGGGCGCGGGCGGCCTGACCGGAGATGTTCAGGGTCTCCGCGACATCGGTCAGGGTGAGAAAGCGCTGCACGGTGCTCCTTCGGTCGAGGCGTCCAGGACGGTCGCGGTCGGCCCACGACGTCGACCCATTCAACCCCGGGATCACCCCGAGGCGACACTTTTCCACAGCGCACGCGGCGGATCCGGCGATCCACGGCAGCGGCGGTTACCCTGGGCGCAGCGCGGAGGGGCCGACACCGACGGGGTGCCGGGGCCGCGGCGGCCCGAGAGGCCGGTCCGAAGGGGGGAACATCCGGTGTCCACGACCATGTCCGCGTCCGCCGAGGGCGGCCGTCTGCGCCGGCCCCGCTGGCGGGATCCCCGGCTCCTCGTCGGTCTCGTGCTCGTCCTCGCCTCGATCGCCGGCGTCGTGGCGCTGGTCGCCTCCTCGCAGCGGACCGCCGCGTACTGGACGGCCGCGGAGGACCTGCCCCCGGGAACGCCCATCGCGGCCGGGGACCTGCGGCCCGTGGAGGTGAACCTCAGCGAGGCCGGCGAGCGGTACCTCAGCGCCGATGCTCCGGCGCCCGAGGGGCGGATGGTCTCCGGGACGGTCCGGGCCGGCGAGCTGCTGCCGGCGGCGGCACTGGTGGACGCGGACCCGGACGGCCGTCGTCCCGTCGGGGTGGCCCTGGACGAGCCGCTGCCGTCCGGCGTGGGCGTGGGGGACCGCGTGGACGTCTGGGTGGCCATGCCCGCCGAGGGAGGCCGCGGCCATGCGGACCCGGCCCGGCTGGCCGAGGCGCTCGAGATCTCCGAGGTCACGGCGGAGCAGAGTGGCTTCGGCGGCTCGGGCACCACCCGGGTGCAGCTGCTGGCACCGGAGGAGACCCTGCCGCGCATCGTGGACGCGAAGGTCAAGGACGCGCGGGTCACCCTCGTGCCGGCCCACGGGGTGCGCTGACCGTGCGCATCGCCCTGGCCACCACCGTCCAGCCGGGCCTGGACCACATCGGCCCGCTCGAGCGGCACCAGACGGACATCACGGTCCTCCGCCGGGCCGAGGACCTCGCCGAGCTGCTCGCGATCGCCCGCTCCGGTCTCGTGGACGCGGTCCTCGTGGCCGGGGACACCGAGTCCCTCACCGCCGCCTTCCTCGAGGAGACGGCCCGGCTGCCCCGACCCGTGGGCGTGGCGGCCCTCAGCGAGGTCCGTGCCGAGCGGCGTCGCCTCCGCGGCATGGGGGTGCCCTGCGTGCGCGCCGACGCCGACGCCGAGCAGATCGCGGCCGTCGTCGTGGAGTCCGCGAGCGCGGCCGCGGAGGGCCGCCGGCCCGCGACCTCGCACGGGGAGGACGCCGACCACGCCCTGGATCAGGCCGAGGACCTCGACGACCTGCCGATCACCCTGGAGACGCTCGGCGCGGACGAGGTGCCCGGCCTCACGGACCCCTGGCGCGACGCCGACGAGCCCAACGACGCCGGGCCGGGTGCCGCCCCCGCCGCGGCCACGCCCGGCGGCGGCCCCGCCACCGCGGACGAGGGAGCCGACCCCGCACCCTCTCCGGAGGAGGGCGAACCGGCCGGACCCGCGCGGGAGTCCCTGGTGACCGTGGTGTGGGGCCCCACCGGCGCTCCGGGACGCACCACCGTCGCCGTGAACCTCGCCGCCGAGCACGCCGTGGCCGGCCGGAACACGCTGCTGATCGACCTGGACACGTACGGCCCCGCCGTCGGTGTGCACCTGGGGCTGACGGAGGAGTCGGCCGGCGTGGCGCGGGCCGTGCGGCGGGCCGACCACGGCCGGCTGGGCGCCGCCGACCTGGCGGCCGCGGGCGTCCGCGTCCGCGTCGCCGGCGCGGACCTGACGGTTCTGACGGGACTCACCCGCGTGGACCGGTGGCCGGAGCTGCGCCCCGCCGCCGTCACCGCGCTGATCGCGGCCGCCAGGGAACGGTGGGACCGCGTGGTCGTCGACGTCGGGTTCGGTCTCGAACAGGACGAGGAACTGTCCTTCGACGTGCCCGCCCCACAGCGCAACGGTGCGACCCGGGCGGCGCTCGCCGCGGCCGACGAGGTCATCGCGGTCGGAGGGCCGGACGCCGTCGCGCTGCCCCGCCTGGTCCGCGGGGTCGAGGAACTGGCGGAGATGGCTCCGGCGGCACGGCTGCGCGTCGTTGTCAACCGGCTCCGGCCCGCGGCCGCCGGCGTCGCCCCGCGCGCGCAGGTCGAGGCCGTCTGGAACCGCTACGCCTCGCCCGCCACGCCGCTGGAGGCGTTCCTGCCGTGGGACCCGGCCGCCGCGGACCCCGCGCTGCTCGCCGGCCAGGTGCTCGCCGAGGCCGCTCCGAACAGCCCGCTGCGTCGCGCCCTCGCCACGCTGGCCGGTGTCCCCGCC
>NZ_JABFAX010000018.1:4180-8664 GCF_017168395.1 Micrococcus sp. KRD128
GGACGGCACCGCGCCCGGCCCCCGCAGGCCATCGCCGCCGCGTCCTCCGACACCGCCCGCGACGCCACGGACACGGGCCGCCCGGCACGTCGCCGTACCCTGATCCCATGGTCAGTTCGCTCGCGCAGGACCCCCTGACGTCGCACCCCGACATCGGGGACGAGGACCGCGCCTGGCTGCAGCGGCTCGTGGGGGACTGGCAGCTTGTGGCAGACCTGGCGCTCGCGGACCTCGTGCTCTGGTGCCCCGTGCCCCGCCGCGACGAGGCCGGAGGGTTCGTCGCGCTCGCCCAGGTCCGGCCCTTCACCGCTCCCACCCTCTTCCACCGCGACATCGTGGGCTCGCGCGCCCGCGCGGACCTGCGGGCCGTCGTCGGGCAGACGTGGCACGGCGGGGAACGGGCCGAGGGGGCCGGCCCCGTCGAGGCCCCGGGAGGCACGCTGCAGGTGCGTCTGTGGCCGGTGGTCCGCGCCGGGAGGGTCATCGCGGTCGTCTCCGCGCACGCGGACCCGAACGGCCGGCCGGCGCGCTCGGTGATCGAGGAGAACTACAGCCGGACGGCCGGCACCCTGCTGGACATGATGCAGCACGGCCGCTGGCCGGCGCCCGAGGAGCCCCCCGGCCTCTGGGCAGGCGGCACGCCGCGGGTGGGGGACGGCCTCGTCGTGCTCGGGCCGGACTCGGTCGCCGAGTTCACCAGTCCCAACGCGGTCTCCGCCCTGCGCCGGCTGGGCATCGCCTCAACCCTCGAGGGGCACCGGCTCACCGACGTCCTGGCCAGCACCGACGCCGCCCGCGTGCCCACCGACGAGGGGACGTGGGCCGTGCTCACCGGGCTGCGTGCCGGACGTCGGGAGGTGCAGTCCGGCGGGGTGTCGCTGACGGTGCGCTCCGTCCCCCTCCTCGGTCCGGACGGCTGGCAGGGGGCGCTGCTGCTGCTGCGCGACGTGACCGAGCTGCGCCGCCAGGAGCAGCGTCTGCTCACCAAGGACGCGACCATCCGCGAGATCCACCACCGCGTCAAGAACAACCTGCAGACCGTGGGATCGCTGCTGCGCATGCAGGCGCGGCGCACATCCTCGCCCGAGGCGGAGCGTGCGCTGCGCCAGGCGATGCAGCGCGTGGACACGATCGCCCTCGTCCACCAGACGCTGAGCGAGGAGATCGAGGACCAGGTCCCCGTGGACGGTCTGCTGCAGCGGCAGTTCCGCCTGGCCGTCGAGGTGGCCGGGGACGGGAGGCCGCTGCAGGTCGCGGTCACGGGTGAGTTCGGTGAACTGCCCTCCCACGTGACCACGCCGCTGGCGCTGGTGCTCAATGAGCTGGCGGCCAACGCCGTCGAGCACGGCACGGCGCCGGGCGGTGGCTGCGTGGGCCTGCACGCCGACCGCGAGTCGACCCCCGCAGGAACGGTGCTGGTCGTGTCCGTGACGGACAGCGGCCCTGCCGCCCCCGACGGATGGGTGCCGGGGGAGTCCCCCCGCGCGGGCGAGGGATCGGGGCTCGGTCTGCGCATCGTGCACTCGCTCGTGGAGGGGGACCTGCGCGGCACCCTGCGCTGGCAGCGGTCCGACGACGGCGGCACGCGCGTCGTGCTGCGACTGCCCCTGACGTGAACCCGGCCGGGCTTGAGGACGGCCCCGTCGACGAGATCGACGGGGCCGGTGGTCCGGGTGGGTCAGGAGGCGCGGCGGGCGCGCGCGGCGCGGCGCTTCATGGCGCGCCGCTCGTCCTCGCTCATGCCGCCCCAGACGCCCGAGTCCTGGCCGGACTCCATGGCCCACTTCAGGCACGTGTCCACGACCTCACACGAGCGGCACACCGCCTTCGCCTCCTCGATCTGCAGGAGGGCGGGGCCGGTGTTGCCCACGGGGAAGAACAGCTCCGGGTCCTTGTCCAGGCACGCTGCTTTACTGCGCCAATCCATCGGTCCGCTCACTTTCTGTCGGAAGAGCCGGAGCCCGCGGGCGCCGGTGGTCACGGCCTCCGCCGGCGGCGGGCGCGGGGGCCTGCGCGGACGACGCGCGGCACGACCGATACGGAGGGCGACCCTGGTCATTGCAACGGGGACCGCCTTCGTACGAACGCGGCCCCCGGAAATCTTTCGCGTGCCATCCTCGCACGGCCCTCACGAGTGAACAAGAGGTGAATGAGGTGCATCACCGCGCTGCACGGCGAGTCCTTCGTCACACCATGCCCTGACCGAGGCGCCGTCGCGGACGTGGTCCGCGCGCCGCCCGGCGTACCGTGGGGGACACGTCCGTCCCCGCAGCCGTCCCGCAGGAGAGGCCCCATGGCACAGTCCCGCCGCCCCGACCCCGTCGCCCCGTCCGAGTCGGCGGGCGCCGACGCGACGACGCTCCCGCCCCGCCGCGGACGGGGCCTGCCGGTGGCCGTCCTCGTGGTCGCCGCGGCGCTCGTGCTCGAGGGGGGCGCGCTCCTCTGGCTCGCCGTGGACGCGGTGGTGCATGCGGCGGACGGGGTGCTCCCGGCCGGGGCCCGCGTGATGCTGATCGTCATCTACGCGCTGCTCGCCCTGTGGATCCTCGCGACCGCCGTCGCCCTGCTGCGCGGTCGGGCGTGGAGCCGCGGCGCCGCCGTCGCGATCCAGCTCTTCGGTGTGCTCCTGTCCTCGTGGCTCTTCAGCGTGGACGCCGCTGCTCTGGGTGGGCCGCTGCTCGCGGTCTCCGGCGTCGCGCTGCTCACCCTCTTCACGACGCCGGTCACCCGGCATCTCGCCCCCGCCCCGGAGGCCTCGACGGACGCCTGAGCCCCGCCCCGACGACGACGGCGCGCCCCCGGCCGGGGGCGCGCCGTCGTCGTCGGGGCCGTGGTTCAGTTCACCGGGCCGGTGAACTTCTCGCCGGGGCCCTTGCCCGGCGCGTCCGGGAACGGGGAGACCTCACGGAACGCCAGCTGCAGCGAGCGCAGCCCGTCGCGCAGCGGGCCGGCGTGCTGGCTGCCGATCTCGGGCGCCGCGGCCGTGACCAGCCCGGCGAGGGCGGTGATGAGCTTGCGGGCCTCGTCGAGATCCATGAGCTCGCGGGCGTCGGGGGAGTCGGCCAGGCCGCACTTGACGGCGGCGGCGGTCATCACATGCACGGCGGTGGTCGTGATGACCTCGACGGCGGGGACCTCGTGGATGTCGCGGATCTCGGCGGGGGCGTCCATGGGGGTGGCGTCCTGGGCCTGACGTTCGTCTGTCATGGTGGTAAGCTTCCCACAGACCACTCGTGGTCCGCGCACGTCCTCGTCATCCGGTGACCCCGGGGCGGGCATGCACGGGCCAGGAGCAGCAAAGTGGAGGCCTCTCTCCCACCCGCGTCAGCAGGATGTCCGGTTCGCCCCGGACCGAGTTGCCGGGTCGCCGGTCGGGACCGCCGCTTCGTGGCGCGCAGCCCGCACCGAGGGTCCCGTCTGCGGGACCGTGTCGAGGCCTCCGTCTGCGTCCGCGCAGGGGAGGCCTTCCTCGTTTCCGAGGGCCCCTCCGGTGGGCGCGGGATCACCCGTCGTCTCGCACAGAGGAGCAGCACCATCAGCGATCCCCGCATCAACGAGCGTATCCGCGTTCCGGAAGTCCGCCTGGTCGGCCCGAACGGCGAACAGGTCGGCATCGTCCGCGTCGAGGACGCCCTCCGGCTCGCCGCCGAGGCGGACCTGGATCTCGTGGAGGTGGCCCCCACGGCCAAGCCTCCGGTGTGCAAGCTGATGGATTTCGGCAAGTACAAGTACGAGGCTGCGGTGAAGGCCCGTGAGTCGCGCAAGAACCAGGTGAACACGGTCCTCAAGGAGGTCCGCTTCCGCCTGAAGATCGACAAGCACGACTATGAGACCAAGACCGGCCACGCCAAGAAGTTCCTGAGCCAGGGCGACAAGGTCAAGGCCATCATCCAGTTCCGCGGCCGTGAGCAGCAGCGTCCCGAACTCGGCATCAAGCTGCTGCAGCAGTTCGCCGAGGACGTCGCCGAGCTGGGCACCGTCGAGTCGCAGCCGCGCCAGGACGGCCGCAACATGGTGATGGTGGTCGCCCCGCTGCGCACCAAGGCCGATGCGCGCGCGGACCAGCGCAAGAACTCGACCGAGAGCCATCGCGAGCGTCAGGGCGGCGGTTCGCGTCGCGACCAGGCCGCCCGAGAGGCCAAGGAGCGCGCCGCGCAGAAGGCGGCGTCCGACTCCGCCCCGGTGCGGAATTCGATCGGGGACGCGTTCCCCGAGCAGCTGAAGGCCATGGCCGCCCGGACGCAGGAGAACGCCTCCGCGGCCCCGGCCGAGACGAAGCAGGCGCCGAAGACCCCGGCCCCGGCTGCGAAGCCGGCCACCAGGGCCACGCCCGCATCTGCCCCGAAGCCGGCCGCGACGCCGAAGCCGCGGTCCTCGGCTGCGCCGGCCGCGACACCGAAGCCGCGGTCCGCCGCCACGTCGGCCGCGCCGTCGTCGGCTCCGAAGCCGGCGGCCAAGCCGATGCCGGCCCCGCCCAAGCCCGC
>NZ_JABFAX010000018.1:8764-41270 GCF_017168395.1 Micrococcus sp. KRD128
CCCCGCGGCGGTGCCCCCAAGCCCGGTCCTCGGGCCTGACCCCCCGGGGTCGCCACAGACCAGCCCGGTCCGCACGGACCGGGGTGACCAGCACTGCCGTGCGCGCCGCGCACGGCAGCGATGAGTGAAGGAGAACGGCAGCCATGCCGAAGATGAAGACCCACAGCGGTGCCAAGAAGCGCTTCCGCGTGACCGGCTCCGGCAAGATCATGCGCCAGCAGGCGAACCGCCGCCACTACCTGGAGCACAAGTCCTCGCGCCTGACCCGCCGTCTCAAGGGCGACCAGCTCGTCTCCAAGGGCAGCATCAAGCAGATCAAGCGGATGCTCGGCATCTGACACCCCCTCCGGCCTCGCCGGAACCCCTTCCTCCTCGGCCGTGACGCGCCAGTGCGCGCCCCGGGGACCACACAGATTGGAGTACGCACGTGGCACGTGTGAAGCGGGCAGTGAACGCCCACAAGAAGCGTCGGACCATGCTGGAGCGCGCCTCCGGCTACCGCGGCCAGCGGTCTCGCCTGTACCGCAAGGCGAAGGAGCAGATGCTCCACTCGTTCACCTACAACTACCAGCACCGCCATAAGCGCAAGGGTGACTTCCGTCGCCTGTGGATCACCCGCATCAACGCGGCCGCCCGCGCCAACGGCATGACCTACAACCGCTTCATGCAGGGTCTCAAGCTGGCCGGTGTCGAGGTGGACCGCCGCATGCTGGCCGAGATCGCCGTCTCCGACGCCGCGACCTTCGCCGTGCTGGTGAAGACCGCCCGCGAGGCGCTGCCCGCGGACGTGAACGCCCCCGCCGCCTCCCGCTGAGCCGGCTCCGGGGCCCTGAGGGCCCCACCACCACGCCCCAGGCGTGAGCACCACCGCCGACGGGGCGGGTCCTCCACCGAGGCCCGCCCCGTCGGCGTCTGCGCACCCGCAGCCGAGCCCCGACCAGAAAGACCCCATGACCCCGCACGCCGAGCCGATGACCCATCCCCGCGCCGAGCGCGTGCGCGCGGTGGCAGCCCTGGCGGGCCGTTCCGCCCGACGCCGGACGGGCACGTTCCTCGTCGAGGGGCCGCAGGCCTGCCGCGAGGCGTTGCGCGCCCACCTGGGGGAGGGGCCGGCGGCCGCCGCGGGGCAGTGGCGTGCGGGGCAGGTGCTGGCCCAGGTGTACGTGTCCGTCGGTCTCGTGGACCGGGACCCCGCGCTGGCCGAGCTCGTGGCGCGCGTCCGAGACCGCCCGACGCCGGGTGGTGAGCGGGTCCTGGTGCGCGAGGCCAGCGACGAGGTGCTCACCGCCATGGCCGACGCCGTGACGGGGCAGGACATCGTCGCCGTGGCGCGGATGCCGCAGCCGCAGACCGTCGAAGCGGTCCTCGAGGAGGCGCGCCTGGCCGCCGTGCTGTGCCGCGTGCAGGACCCGGGGAACGCCGGCACGGTCATCCGGGCCGCGGACGCGGCCGGGGCGGACGCGGTGGTCCTCACGCCGGGCTCCGTCGACCCGTTCAACCCCAAGGTGGTCCGGTCCACCGCAGGGTCGCTGTTCCACCTGCCCGTGGTCACCGCCGTCCCCGCAGAGGCGGCCGCGGCCGCAGCCCGGGCCGCAGGCCTGCAGGTGTGGGCCGCCGACGGCTACGGCGCGGACCGGCTCGACGCCCTCGCCCCCGGCCTGGTCGCCGCGCCGACCGCGTGGCTGTTCGGCAACGAGGCCCAGGGCCTGGACGACGGCGAGCTCGCGTTGGCGGACCGCCGGGTGGCGGTGCCGCTGTACGGGGCCGCGGAGTCCCTGAATGTGGGGACCGCCGCCACGGTGTGCCTGTACTCGTCCGCGATGGCGGGGGCACGGCGCGCCGGCTGACGGGGCGTGCGAGGCGGCGCCAGCCGTCCGGACACGCAGAAGGGGCGGGGATCCGAGTGGATCCCCGCCCCTTCTGCGTGTTCCCGGGTGGAACCCGGGCCGCTCAGCTCACTCAGGCACGGGTGCCGGTGCGGCGAGCGGTGATCGCCTGCCAGATGAAGGCCACGATGACGCCGCCGATGATCGCGAAGATCCAGGTGGCGAGGTCGAAGAACGAGTCGTTGGTGCTGAAGCCCATCAGGCGACCGATCCAGCCGCCGAGGAGGGCGCCGAGGATGCCGGTGATCAGGGCGCCCAGCCAGCCGGAGCCCTGGCGGCCCGGGAGGATGAGGCGGGCGATGGCGCCCGCGATGAGGCCGAGAACGATCCAAGCAATGAAGCCCATGATGATGATTCCTTTCAGGTTGCGAATCTGACGTACGAGAAGGAACGTAGCAAGGGGCTTTCAAGGGGGCCACCTCTGGCGCCCCGGTTTTTTCGGGATTCTCCGCCGTCACGAGGTTCGCCCCGGCCTGGTTCGGGACGTTCAGCGGGGCGAGCCGCCGTCGTCAGCCCGGACGCCGGGTGGGGCCGCGACGTCGCGGCGCACGAGGAGGAACGCCAGCACCAGACCCGCCAGGGCGATGCCCGCACCGACCAGCGGCGGGGTCCGCAGCGACGCACCGGCCCCGATCGCGGCCGCCCCGACCCACGCGCCCATCGCGTTGGCCATGTTCAGCGCGGAGTGGTTGAGCGAACCGGCCAGCTGCGGTGCGGTGGGCGCGGAGTCCACGAGCAGCACCTGCAGGGACGGGGCGATCCCGGAGCCGCTGACGGCCACGCAGAAGAGGAACACGATCATCACCGGCGCCCACGGGGCCGTCAACGCGACGGCGGCCAGCGAGACCGCGCTGAGCCCGAAGCTCAGGCGCAGGGTGCCCACCGGGTCCCGGTCCGTGAGGGCGCCGCTGACGAGCGTGCCGATCACCATGCCGACGCCGTAGAGGGCCAGCACGGCGGGGACCCACCGTTCCTCGAGGCCCGCGACCTCCGTCAGCAGCGGCGCGATGTAGGTGTAGAGCGCGAACATGCCGGCGAAGCCGATCACGCCCACGGCCACCGTCGCCCACAGGCGGCCGGAGGCCAGACCGCGCAGCTCGCGGCCGACCGAGGCGCCCGCGGGGGCCGGCACGGACGGGACGAGCCACGCGGTCGCCCCGACGCACAGGGCCGCGCAGACCGCCACGATGACGAACATCCAGCGCCAGCCGACGGCCTGCCCGAGCGCCGTCGCGCCCGGCACGCCCAGCACGTTGGCCACGGACAGCCCCGCCATCACCCACGCCACGGCCTGGCCGCGGCGGGCGGGCCCGGCGAGGTCCGCCGCGGCCAGGGCGGCCGCGGAGAAGTAGGCGCCGTGGGGCAGGCCCGACACGAACCGGGCCGCCATCATGCTCCCCATGTCCGGGGCGAGGAACGCGGCCACGTGCCCCACGACGAACAGCAGCATCAGCACGATGCTCGTGACCCGCCGGTCGACGCGGGCGAAGGACGCGGCCAGCAGGGGAGCGCCGATCACGACGCCCAGCGCGTACATGGAGATGAGCACGCCGCCGGCCTCGAGACCGACGCCGAGGTCGGCCACCGCCTGCGGCAGCAGGCCCATCATCGCGAACTCCGTGGTGCCGATCGCGAAGCTGCCCAGGGCCAGCGCGAGGATGGCCGGCAGCAGACGCACGCGCCGGCCGCCCAGCAGCGCGCCCGGGCCCGTCGGCACGGTCGGCGGGACGGACGGGTCCGGGCGCGTCGGACGCGGGGGACGGGGGGAACGGTCGTGGGCGCCGTCGGCGGCGGGAGTGGGGATGGGCACCGACCCAGCCTACGGACTCCGGTCTGCGGGGGCGGGGGCCTCGCTAGCCTGGGCTCATGACCTCCGCCACACCTGTTCGCCCCGCGCCCGCCGCCAGCCCGACGACGTCGCCCCGGGACGGGGCGCGACCGCGGCTGGTCGTGGGGCTCGCGCTGCTCGACGATGCGGCCGCGCCGACCCGCCTGCTGGCGGCCCGCCGCAGCGCGCCCGCCGCGCTGCGGGGACTCTGGGAGTTCCCCGGGGGCAAGGTCGAGCCGGGGGAGGGTGCCCAGGAGGCGCTGCTGCGGGAGTGTCGGGAGGAGCTCGGGGTCGCCGTGCGGCTCGGCCCCGAGGTGGCGGCGCCGGAGCCCGACGGGTGGGAGCTGGCCAACGGCGCCCGGATGCGGGTGTTCTGGGGCGTCCTGGCGGAGGAGGGGGCGACGCCCCGAGCCCTGCAGGACCACGACCTGCTGGCGTGGCTGCCGCTCGCCGGGCCGGGCGTGCAGCACCTGGACTGGATCCCGGCGGACCGGCCGATCGTGGCCGAGGTGCTCCGCGGCGCCGCCACGGCGTTCTCGGCGGGGCGCTGAGCCGGCACGCGGCCGGCCGCGCCCCGCGGACGGGTCAGAACAGCGCGGGCTGCGCCGCCGGAGCGGAGGGCCGGGACGTCGGGGTGCGCCGGGCCGGGGGACCGTCCTCGCGCCGGATGCCGTGCGCGCCGCCGCGGGCCAGGCCGTGCCGGGCGGCGGCCTCCCCGGCCACCCGGGTGAGCATGCGACGGTACGACTCGGGCGCGTAGGCGGACCGGGCGTACATCTGCTCGTAGCCGGCCAGCAGATCCGGGTGCTCGCGGCGGATCCAGTCCAGGTACCACTCCTTCGCGCCCGGCCGCAGGTGCAGGGCGCCCGGCATGACCCGCGCGGCTCCGGCGTCCGCCAGCGCACGCATGAGGGCATCGATCTCGCCGTCCCCGTCCGTGAGCCACGGCAGCAGAGGCATGGCCATGACGGTGACGTCCGCACCCGCGGCGGCGAGCCGCTCGATCAGGCGCAGGCGTGCGGTCGGCGAGGGCGTGCCCGGCTCGACCGCGGCGGCGATGGCGGGATCGAGCATCGCCAGGGACAGCGAGACCTGCACGGGCACCTGGCGCGAGGCCGCCTGCAGCAGGGGCACATCACGCGCGAGCAGGGTCCCCTTGGTCAGCACGGAGAACGGGGTGCCGGAATCCGCCAGGGCCCGGATGATCCCGGGCATCAGCGCGTAGCGGCCCTCGGCCCGCTGGTACGGGTCCGTGTTGGTCCCCAACGCCACCGCCTCGCGGCCCCACGTGGGGCGGGCGAGCTCGGCGCGCAGCACCTCGGCGACGTTGACCTTCACGACGATCTGCCGGTCGAAGTCGGCCCCGGCATCGAGCTCGAGGAAGGTGTGGGTGCTGCGGGCGTAGCAGTACCGGCAGGCGTGGGTGCAGCCGCGGTACGGGTTCACGGTCCAGCGGAACGGCATGGCCGAGGCGGACGGCACCGAGTTCAGTGCGGTCTTGGCGAGCACCTCATGGAAGGTGACGCCCGCGAACTCCGGGGTGGTGACACTCCGCTGCAGGTCCGAGAGCGGCAGCAGGGCGGCGGAGCCGGCCGGTGTGCCGGCCGTCGCCCGCTGGGCTCCGCCCTCGGACCGCAGGGTCTGCGCTTCCCATCGCATGGCCAGAAGTAGAACACATGTTCGAACGGACCCGCAAGCGTGTTCGAGTCCGGGCGTGGCGCGGGCGTTGAGACGCGCCTACCGTGGTCGCCATGACCTCCCGTGCACCCGCCCCGGCCGCCCGCGTCCTGCTCACGGGCTTCGAGCCCTTCGGCGGAGACGTCCACAATCCGTCGATCGCCGCCGCACGGGACGCCGTGGGCGTCCTGGCGGACCGGGGTGTGACGGCCGAGGCGGTCGAGCTGCCGTGCGCGTTCGGCGCGGCCGGGCCGGCCCTGACCGCGGCCCTCGATCGGGTCCGGCCGGAGGTGGCGATCGCCGTCGGGCTGGCCGGCGGGACGGCGGCCGTCCGGGTCGAGCGGGTGGCCGTGAACCTGCAGGACGCCCGGATCCCGGACAACGCGGGGGAGCAGCCCGTGGACCGGCCCGTGCGCGCCGACGGGCCCGCGGCCCTGTTCGCCACCCTGCCCGCCAAGCGTGCCGTCGCCGCGATCCGGGCGGCCGGCGTCGCCGCGGAGCCGTCCCTGTCCGCGGGCGCGTTCGTGTGCAACCACGTCATGTACTCGCTCCTCGACGCCCCCGGCACCGCCCGGGCCGCCGGCTTCATCCACGTGCCCTGGGACGCCGAGCACCGCCCGACGCCGGACACCCCGGCCCTGCCCGCGGCCGACCTGGCGCGCGCGGTGGCCGAGGCCGCCCTGACGGCGCTGGCCGGCGGCCCCGACCTCGACGTCCCCGGCGGCACCCTGCACTGACCCCGGACCCCGGGTCCGCGTCGGCGCGACCACCCGTGCCCGTCAGCGGCGGCGCCGCAGGCCGCGGACCACGGGCCGCTCGATGTAGCCGCCCAGGGCCAGGCCCGCGCGTCGTTCGAAGACGTTGCGCGACGCCGGATCCCCGGTCCGCCACGTCGACCACGCCGCCGCCAGCGCGTACGCCGGCAGGAAGGGCAGGCCCAGCAGGAGGGCGTACTGGTCCGCATGGCCGGCCTCGTGCCGCCACAGCGCGGGCGTCATGCGCAGGCCGGGGCGGGTGAACACGACGTCGCCGACCGTGAACGCGGCCCCGCCCGGGAACCGGTGCGTCCAGCCGCGGGCCTCGATCAGCCCGTGCGGTCCGGGCCGCAGCGCGCAGCCGGCGACGACGGCGCCCACCAGCCCCAGCGGCGTCGCCAGGTTCAGCAGGTTCCACAGCCCGCGCGCCCGCACGTGCACCGGAGGCGTCGGCCGGGAGGGGGCCGCGGTCATGGCTGTGCCGCGGGAGCGGCGTCACCGGCGGGGGACCCGGACGCGGAGACGTCGAAGTAGAGCGGGGCATGGGCGGCGCAGCCCGGGTTGAACGGCGCCCCGCAGGCCGGGCACGCGGGATCGGCGGTGGCCTCGAGGGCGAGGTAGGCGGTCACGCTCAGCTCGGTGCGGCACACCCCGCACAGCACGTGCGGCCGGTCGAAGTCGCCGGCCGGCACCGGCACGGCCGGGTGGTCGGCGAGCTCCGCGTGGCAGCGGTGGCAGGACCAGTACGCGGGGCAGCAGGCGAAGCGCAGGGCGACGACGTCCCGCGCCGTGGCGTAATGGGCGCAGCGGGTCTGCGCGTCCAGGCCCACGCCCCGCAGCAGCGGGTCGGTGCCGTCGAGGGAGTCCGGGGCGGTCATGCGCCTCAGCCTAGGCCGAGCGGACCCGGGGCGGACACTAGACTGACGGGCGTCCCACCGTCCCCCATGCGAAGGTCGTTGCCCTGATGACACCCAGCCCCGAGACCGGCGCGGAGCCCACCGCGCCCGTGGCGGAGATCTCCCCCGTGGACGCGGAGGCGGTGGAGGCCGCCGTGCAGGCCGCACTCGCCGCGTACGAGGCCGCGGCCGACCTCGATGAGCTCAAGGCCGCCCGCCTGGCCCACACCGGCGACCGGGCCCCCCTGACTCTCGCGAACAAGGCGATCGGCGCTCTGCCCAAGGAGCGCAAGGCGGAGGCCGGCAAGCTCATGGGCGCCGCTCGCGGCCGCCTGGGCAAGGCCCTGGCCGCCCGCACCGAGGTGCTCGAGGCGGAGCAGGCCGCGCGGATCCTGCGCGAGGAGACGGTGGACGTGACCACCGCGGTCCGTCGCCGCCGCGTCGGCGCCCGTCACCCGCTCTCGCTGACGATGGACCGCGTCTCGGAGATCTTCGTCGGCATGGGCTGGGAGATCGCGGAGGGCCCCGAACTCGAGTCCGAGTGGTTCAACTTCGACTCCCTCAACTTCGCGCCGGACCATCCGGCCCGCGAGATGCAGGACACCTTCTTCGTGGCCCCGGCCGAGGCCCACCTGCTGCTGCGCACCCACACCTCCCCGGTGCAGATGCGCTCCCTGCTCGAGCGGGGCGCCCCCACCTACGTGCTGTGCCCGGGCCGCACGTTCCGCACGGACGAGCTGGACGCCACGCACACCCCGGTGTTCCACCAGTTCGAGGGCCTGGCCGTGGACAAGGGCCTGACCATGGCCCACCTGCGCGGCACCCTCGAGTACTTCGCCCGCCAGATGTTCGGGGCCGAGGCGGCCATCCGCCTGCGCCCGAACTTCTTCCCGTTCACCGAGCCCAGCGCCGAGCTGGACATCTGGCACCCCGGCGCCAAGGGCGGGCCCCGCTGGATCGAGTGGGGCGGCTGCGGCATGGTGCACCCGAACGTGCTGCGCGCCGCGGGCCTGGACCCGGAGGAGTACTCCGGGTTCGCGTTCGGCATGGGCGTGGAGCGCACGCTCATGTTCCGCAACGAGGTCCCGGACATGCACGACATGATCGAGGGCGACGTCCGCTTCTCCCAGCACTTCGGAATGGAGGTCTGATCCATGCGCATCCCCCTGGACTGGCTGCGGGAGTTCGTCCCCGTGCCCGCGGAGCACCGTGCCGAGGACGTGATGGCCGACCTCGTCCGCGTCGGCCTCGAGGAGGAGGACGTCCACCGTCCGGCCGCCGAGCTGCAGGGCCCGATCGTCGTCGGGCAGGTGCTCTCCAAGGAGCCCGAGCCGCAGAAGAACGGCAAGACCATCAACTGGTGCTCCGTGCGCGTGGTGCCCGAGGGCGCCGCCCAGCCGCTCACCGGCGAGGGGATCGAGCCCTCCGGCGTGCAGGGCATCGTGTGCGGCGCCCACAACTTCGAGGTCGGGGACAAGGTCGTCGTGGCCCTGCCCGGCGCGGTGCTGCCCGGCGACTTCCGCATCAGCCCCCGCAAGACCTACGGGCACGTCTCGGCCGGCATGATCGCCTCCAGCACGGAGCTGGGCATGGGCGACGACGGCACGGACGGGATCATCGTGCTCGGCGACCTCGGGCTCGACCCCGAGCCGGGCACCGACGCCCGGGACGTCCTGGACCTGCACGGCGAGGCCGCCGAGATCAACGTGACGCCCGACCGCGGCTACGCGTTCTCGATGCGCGGCGTCGCGCGCGAGTACGCGCACGCCACCGGCGTGCCCTTCACGGACCCGGCCGCGGCGATCCACCCGCCCGCGGCCGACGACGCCGGCCCGGCCGTCCGCATCGACGACGACGCGCCGATCCACGGCGAGCCCGGCGCCACCCGCTTCGTGGCCCGCACGGTCTCCGGCGTGGACGCGACCCGTCCGACCCCACCGTGGCTCGCCGCGCGCCTGCGCCTGGCCGGCATCCGCACCATCTCCCTGCCGGTGGACATCTCCAACTACGTGATGTGGGAGCTGGGCCAGCCCCTGCACTTCTACGACGCGGACACGCTCTCCGGCGAGATCGTGGTGCGCCGCGCGCGGGCCGGAGAGACCCTGACCACCCTCGACGGCAAGGAGCGCGAGCTCGACGCGGAGGACCTGCTCATCACGGACGACTCCGGCCCCATCGGCCTGGCGGGCGTCATGGGCGGGGCCGCCACCGAGGTCACCGACGCCACCACCACGATCGTGGTCGAGTCCGCGAACTTCGACCCGGTGTCGATCGCGCGGACGCGGCGCCGGCACCGCCTGCCCTCGGAGGCGTCGAAGCGCAACGAGCGCGGCGTCGACTGGGAGATCGCCGACGAGGCGGCCGAGCGGGCCGTCCAGCTGCTCGTCGAGCTCGCCGGCGGCACCGCCGAGCCCGGGGTCACCGACGTCGGGACGCGGCCGCAGCCGGCCGTCGTCGAGATGGCCGCCGACTTCCCCTCCGCCCTGGTGGGCGTGGCGTACACGACCGACGAGGTCGTGGAGACGCTGCGCGCCCTGGGTGCCGAGGTGACCGTCGCCGAGGCCACCGACGACGCCGCCCCGCGGCTGACCGTGACCGCCCCGTCGTGGCGCACGGACCTGCGCATCCCCGAGGACCTCGCCGAGGAGGTCGCGCGCCTGCGCGGCTACGACGAGATCCCCTCCGTGGTGCCCGTGGCCCCGCCGGGCCGCGGCTTCACCCGCCGCCAGGCCCAGCGTCGCCGCGTGTCGGCCGCGCTCGCGGCCGCGGGTCTCACCGAGGTGCTGGCCTACCCGTTCGTCTCCGAGGAGCAGAACCGGCGTTTCGGGGCGGACTCGGACGCGCAGGGCCAGGCCCTGGCGATGGTGGCCCTGGCCAATCCGATCGCCTCCCAGTACCGGCACCTGCGCCTGTCGCTGCTGCCGGGCCTCGTCGAGACCGCGCGCCGCAACCTCAGCCGCGGCTTCCGCGATCTGGCGCTGTACGAGATGGGGCTGGTCTTCCTGCCCGGCGCGCAGCTGGGCTCGGCGACGATCCCCCCGCGCGCGGTCCACCCCTCCGCCGAGGTCCTCGCCGACCTCGAGGCCGGCATCCCCGCCCAGCCGTGGCATGTGGCCGGTCTGTACGCCGGGCACGACTCGGCGCCCGGACCGGACCACGACCCCCGCCCGGTGGACTGGCAGGACGCGGTCGCCGGGGCCCTCGACGTGGCCGACGTCCTCGGCGTCGAGCTGGCCGTCCGGCAGGGCCGGCACCACGCGTTCCACCCGGGCCGGGTGGCCGAGCTCGTCGTCGTGACCGAGCACGGGGACCAGGTGGTGGGCGTCGCCGGCGAGCTGCACCCGCAGTGGCTCGAGGCCGAGGACCTGCCCGCCCGCACGAGCGTGTGGGAGCTGGACCTGGACGCGCTGTGCGCCGCGGCCCCCGAGATCGTGGTGGCCGCACCGCTGTCCACGTTCCCCGTGAGCACGCAGGACGTGGCGCTCGTGGTGGACGAGGCCGTCGTGGCCGGGGACGTGCGCGCGACCCTCGCCGAGGGCGCCGGGGAGCTGCTCGAGGCCGTCGAGCTGTTCGACGTCTACCGGGGCGCGGGAGTGCCGGAGGGGCGGAAGTCCCTCGCGTTCTCCCTGCGCTTCCGCGCCCCTGACCGCACGCTCACCGCGGAGGAGGTCTCCGAGGCCCGCGCTGCGGCCACCGCGCTCGCGGCGCAGCGGCACGGGGCGGTCCAGCGCTGACCGTGTCCGTCGCGACCGGCCCGTGGGGCCTGACATCGGCCGTCCCCGCCTCGGCGGGGGCGGCCGACGCCGTCTCCGCGCTGCTCAGTCAGGTGCGCACCGCCCTGACGGCGGCCTGGGGCGTGCCGGTGGGGCCGCTCGGGCTCCGGCACGCCTGCCCGCGCTGCGGCTCGGCCGCGCACGGCGTCCCCGCGCTGACCGGCCTGCCCCCCGGCCGGGTCGCCCTCGTCTCGTTCACACGCGTCCGGATGCCCGGCACTGAGGACCGGGCTCGGATCGGGGCGTGGTGGGCGCCGGCACGGCCCGCCGACGGGTTCGGCGTCGGGGTGGACGTCGAGCGGGCGGACGCCGCGGCCTTCGCGGACGAGGACGGCCTGGGCGGGGTGGGCTTCTCGACGGCGGAGCGCGCCCGGGTGCGGGAGCTTCCCGCCCCCGAGAGGCCCGCCGCGCGGGCCCGGCTGTGGACGCGCAAGGAGGCGCTCGTGAAGGCCGCCGGCACCGGCTTCACGGGCGACCCCGCCGCCGTCGACGCGCTATCCGTGCCGGCCGACGTCGTGCTGGTGGATCTCACCGACCGGCTGCCGGGCGGTCTCGTCGGCACGCTGGCGCGGCGGGGCCGCTGAGTCGACCGCGCGGCCGCCTCAGCCCGGGAACGGCGGCAGGGCGGGCCGCAGCGTCCACGCGTCGAAGAGCTCGTCCACCTGCGCTCGGCTCACCCCGGCGTGCGGGGCCCACGCGTGCACGTGCGTGCGCAGCCCCAGGGAGTCGACGGTGCCGAACCGGTGCTCCCGCACCCAGGCGCGCAGCATGGAGCCGAAGAGGTCCGTGCCGAGCAGCTGCCGCAGCGCCTCCACGGTGAGCGCGCCGCGCTTGTACACCCAGTCCTCGAACATCTCCTCCGGCCCGGGCTCGGCCAGCGCCTGGTCCACCGGGTGCGCGGCCAGCTTCTGCCAGGCCCGCCGCGCCATCGAGGTGATGCTCGACCGCCCCGAGGCCTCGGCCCACAGCCACTCGGACCAGCAGGCGAAGCCCTCGTGCAGCCACAGGTCGGACCAGCGGCCCAGGGTCACCGCGTTGCCGAACCACTGGTGGGACATCTCGTGGGCGATCAGCCGCTCGGACTCCCACGAGCCGTCCAGGTGGTTGGTGCCGAACAGCGACATGCCCGCGGCCTCGAGGGGGATCTCGAGCTCCTCGTCGGCCACGACCGCGGTGTAGTCCTCGAACGGGTACGGCCCGTAGGCGTCGATGAACGTGGCCATCATGGCCGGCTGGGGGGCGAGGGCCCGGCGGGCCCGCTGCTCGGTCCGCGGGGAGACCACGAGGCGCAGCGGCGGCAGCCCCTCGGCGGGAGGGGCGGCGTCCACGAGCCGGTAGCGGCCGATCTGCACGCTGAGCAGGTAGGCGGGCACGGGCTGGTCGAGCCGCCACCGCCACGTGACCCGCGAGCCGCGTGTGCGCACGGGTGCGCCCACGCCGTTGGCGACGGGCAGGTAGCCCGCATCGCAGGTGAGGGTGATCTCGGCCGTCGAGCGTGAGGTGGGGGAGTCCACGCACGGCAGCCACGTGGAGGCGCCGTGGGGCTGCCCGGCCACGAGCACGCCGTCCGTGAGCTCCTCCCAGCCGATGGTGCCCCACGGGCTGCGCCGCAGCGTGGGCGTGCCCGCGTAGACCACCGTCAGCTCCACGAGCGTGCCCTCCGGCCGGCTCTCGCCCAGGTCGACGACGAGGCGGCTCGGGGCGCGGCCCGGCTGGGTGAACGAGGAGGCGATGGCGCGGCCGTCGACGACGGCGTCCACCCGGGACACGCGCAGCCGGTGCAGGTCCAGCTCGATGCGGCGGCTCTGCTTCGTCAGGCGCACGCGCAGGACGGCGGTGCCGGAGACCCGGTTCGCGGCCAGGCGCACGTCGAGGTCCAGCGCGATGTGCTCGACGGTGGCGGCGTCGGTGCCGACGCCCGGGACGTAGGGATCGGTGCTCATGCTTCCTCTCGGGAGGGGGTGGCCGCGGCGGCGGGGTCGCCGTCGGGACGACGCCACGGGGAGACCGGGTTGCCGAGCCACCACGTGCCGGCGGGCAGCTCCTCGCCGCGCATCACGAGGGACCCGGCGCCGACGGTGGTGCCGCGGCCCAGGCGGGCGGCGGGCAGCACCACGGAGTGGGGGCCGAGGGTGGCGCCGTCCTCCAGGACGACGGCGTCCAGGGACATCACGCGGTCGTGGAACAGGTGGGTCTGGACGACGCAGCCGCGGTTCACGGTGGCGCCGTCGCCGAGCTCCACGAGGTCGGCCTCGGGCAGCCAGTAGGACTCGACCCAGGCGCCGTGGCCGATGCGGGCGCCCATCGCGCGCAGGAACCAGACCAGGGCGGGGGTGCCGGCCGCGGCTCGGCTGAACCACGGGGCGGCGAGGAACTCGGTGAAGGTGTCCGCGACCTCGTTGCGCCAGATGAACGAGGACCACAGCGGGTGCTCGCCCGCGCGGATCCGGCCGACGAAGACCCGCTTGGCGAGCACGGTCAGGCCCGCCGCGACCGCGCCGGCCGCGAGCAGGACGACGCCGCCCAGGATGAAGGCCAGCGCCCACGTGCCGACCGCGATGAGGGCGGCCAGCGCCGCGCCGACGGCGAGGGACAGGGCCACGTGCAGCCACACCGGGATCGCGCGCAGCAGCTCCCAGGCGGTGCGGGCGGCCTTGAGCCGGGCCGGCGGGTCGTAGGTGAGGGAGGCGTCCGCGGTGACCTCGTTGCGGCGCAGGCGCACGGGCGGGGAGCCCATCCAGGACGTGCCCGCCTTGGTCTTGGCCGGGGTGGTGGACAGCACCGCCACGAGCGAGTCGCGGCGCAGGGTGCGGCCGCCGGGCACCATGCCGGAGTTGCCCACGAACGAGCGCTTGCCGACCTTCGCGGGGGCTACGTGCATCCACCCGCCGTCGAGGGAGTAGGAGGAGACCATCGTGTCGTCGGCGAGGAACGCGCCGTCGCCCACGCGGGTCATGCACGGCAGGAGCACCACGGTGGAGGCCTCGACGCCGCGGCCCACCTCGGCGCCCAGCAGGCGCAGCCACGTCGGCGTGAAGCGGGAGGCGTAGATCGGGAAGAGCTGGTCGCGGGCGGCGTCGAGGACGCGCTCGGTGGCCCACACCTGCCAGCCGACCCGGGAGCGCACGGGGTGGTGCCCCTCCGTGATGCCGAGCGCGAGCAGGCGCACGGTGACGAGCACGAGCAGCATCTGGGTCAGGAACCACACGCCGGCCACCAGGGGGCTCGCGGCCAGCAGCCGCGCCGCGGTGGTCCCGACGGCGGCCAGCGGCCCCGCCTCCGGGGCCGGCGGCCACCAGGTCAGCGACCACGCGGCCACCGCGGCCGCCGCGGCGGCGGAGACGAGCGGGAGGAGGGAGATGAGGGTCGAGAGGACGGTCGCCATCAGGCGCCAGCCCCGGGTCTCCCGCGGCGCCTCGGCGGGGCCGCGGGACTTCACCTTGCCCACCTTGACGGCGGGGGAGCCGGCGTGGCGCTGGCCGCCGCGCACCCGCCCGGCGACGGTGGACCCGGCCTCGACGTGCGCCCCGGAGCCGACCTGGGCGCCCGGCAGGAGCGTGGAGCGGGCGCCCACGACGGCGTCCGCGCCGATGCGCACCTCGCCGAGCCGGACGACGTCGCCGTCGACCCAGTAGCCGGACAGGTCCACCTCGGGCTCGATCGCGGCGCCCTCCTCGACCGTGAGCATGCCGGTGACCGGTGGCACGGTGTGCATGTCCACGTCCTTGCCGATCCGGTTGCCCAGCAGTCGCGCGTAGGCGGGCACCCACGTGGCGCCGGCCAGCGAGTAGGGGTCCACGAGGTCGCTGATCTGCTGGGCGAGCCACAGGCGCAGGTGGACGCGGCCGCCGCGCGGGTAGGACCCGGGGCTCACGCCGCGCAGCAGCAGCCGGGCGATCGCGGCGGTGAGCAGCATGCGGCCGGGCACGGTGACCACCAGCAGGCCGGCCACGATCAGCACCCACCACGGCACGGTGGGCAGCCCGGGCGCCAGCCCGGAGAGCGTCAGCAGGTTCAGGGCCAGGCCGGTCCACACGCCCAGGCGCAGGGCGGGCAGGACGAAGACCGGCAGCCCCACGAGGGTCTGGACCCACTGGGTGCGGTGACGGGTGCGGTCGACGTGCCGGTCGTGCACCTCGATGCCGCGGGGGCCGTCCTCGCCCACGACGGCGGCCACGAGGGCCCCGGCGGTGGGGTTGCGGTAGACGTCCTGGACGGTCACGGCCGGGTGGCGCAGGCGCAGGCGGGCCACGAGCTGGGCCGCGGCGAGCGAGCCGCCGCCGGCCTCGAAGAAGTCCGTGTCGGCGTCCTGGGGGGGCGCGCCGAGCACGTCCGCCCACTGGCGCAGCACCCAGCCGTCGGCGGTGTCCTCGTCCGGCTGGGGTGCGTCCTCGTCCACCTCGGCGCCGGGCAGGGGCCACGGCAGCGCATGGCGGTCCACCTTGCCGGAGGTCTTCGTGGGCAGGGAGTCCACGACGGCCAGTCGGGGCACGAGGGCGGCCGGCAGCTCCGCCGCGAGGTGCTCGCGGGCCATGTGCAGGTCGAGCTCGGCCTCGGGGTCCGCGGGCACGAGGTAGCCGACGAGGATCTGGTGGCCCGCCGGGGTGGTCTGCACGGCCGCGGCGCCGCCGTGGACGCCGGGCAGGGCCTGGAGGGCCGCATCCACTTCGCCGAGCTCGATGCGGCGGCCGCCGAGCTTGACCTGGTCGTCGGCGCGGCCGACGAACAGCAGGCCCTCCGGCTCGAAGACCACGAGGTCGCCGGAGCGGTAGGCGCGCTCCCAGCCGAGGGAGGGCATGGGGGCGTACTTCTCGGCGTCCTTGGCCGGGTCGAGGTAGCGGGCCAGGCCGACGCCGCCGATGATCAGCTCGCCCGTCTCACCCTCGGCCACGGGCAGCGTGGTCTGCGGGTCGACGACGGCCAGGTCCCAGCCGTCCAGGGGCAGGCCGATGCGGACCGGGCCGAGACCGGTGAGCGGGGCCGCGCACGCGACGACGGTGGCCTCCGTGGGGCCGTAGGTGTTCCAGACCTCGCGGCCGTCCTCCGCCAGGCGCGCGGCGAGCTCGGGCGGGCAGGCCTCGCCGCCGAAGATCAGCAGCCGGACGTTGTCCATGGCCTCGGTGGGCCACATCGCGGCGAGGGTCGGCACGGTGGACACGGCGGTGATGCGCCGCTCGGCGAGCCACGGGCCGAGGTCCATGCCGGAGCGCACGAGCGAGCGGGGGGCCGGGACCAGGCACGCACCGTGTCGCCAGGCGAGCCACATCTCCTCGCACGAGGCGTCGAACGCGACGGACAGTCCCGCCAGCACGCGGTCCCCCGGGGCGAGCGGATCGTCCGCCAGGAAGATCCGTGCCTCGGCGTCCACGAAGGCCGCGGCCGAGCGGTGGCTCACCGCCACGCCCTTGGGGGTGCCCGTCGAGCCCGAGGTGAAGATGATCCACGCGTCGTCCTCGAGCCCGGGGGTGCGGGCCTCGGCGGCCGGGTCCACGGTGTGCTCGGGGTGCGGGGCGTAGACCCGCTCGTCGGTGAGGACGCCGGCCACCTTCGCCTCGCCGAACACGAGACGGGCGCGCTCCTCGGGATCGTCCGCATCCACGGGGACGTAGGCCGCGCCGGCGGCGAGCACGCCGAGGATCGAGACGTACAGCGCGGCCGTGCCCGAGGCGATCCGGACGCCGACCCGGTCTCCCGCCCGCACGCCGGCGGTCCACAGGTGGCGGGCGGTCTCGTCGACGCGCTCCCGCAGCTCCGCGTACGTCAGCGGCTCGACGCCGTCGTCCAGGGCGGTCGCGTCCGGGTGCTCGCGCGCCGTGGCGTCGAAGACCTCGACGAGCGTCCGGGCGGGCGGGGTGCGCTCGGAGCCGGGCAGCTGCGCCCGATGCGGCGCGGCCGTGGGGTCGAGGGGGGGTGGGCGCGGCGGGAGAAAGGGACACGGGGCCTCCGGAGGATCTGAGCGGCGAACCGAGGGTCGGACGAGGACCAGGCCGCAGCGGGACATTCTATGCCTCACCCGTGGTCGCGTGGGGCGCCTGGACGGCACCGGGCGGGTCCGGCTCAGGACAGGGTGAGCACCACCTTGCCCGTCGTCGACCGGGACTCGAGGGCGGCGTGCGCGGCGGCCGCGTCCGCCAGGGGGAAGCGCTCGCCGATCCGGACGTCGAGCTCGCCGGAGGCCCACGCCCCGAACACCTCTCCACCACGCCAGCGGGTCTCCTCGCCCGTGCGCGTGTAGTGCACCAGCGAGGGCCGGGTGACGTACAGCGCGCCGGCCGCGTTGAGCCGCTGCAGGTCGAAGGGGGGCACCTGCCCGGAGGCCCCGCCGAAGAGCACGAGCGTGCCGCGCACGCGCAGCACCTCGAGCGAGGTGTCGAAGGTGTCCTTCCCCACGCCGTCGTACACGGCGTGCGCGCCCTCGCCGTCGGTCAGCTCCGCCACCGTGGCGGCGAGGTCCGGATAGTCCACCGCGGCGACGGCGCCCGCGCCCCGGGACAGCTCCCGCTTCTCCTCCGTGGACGCCGTGGTGACCACGCGGGCGCCGCGGGCCGTCGCGAGCTGGGTGAGCAGGAGCCCCACTCCGCCGGCACCGGCCGTCACGACCACCGTGTGGCCCTCCTCCACCGGGAAGGTGGACCGGCAGAGGTAGTGGGCCGTCATGCCCTGCAGCGGAAGGGCGGCGGCCTCGGCCAGGTCGATGCCCTCCGGGACGGTGAGGAGACGATCCGCGGGGGCGGTGAAGTGCTCGGCGTACGCACCGGTGGCCGTCGCGGTGGCGACACGGGCCCCCAGGAGCGCGGCGTCCACGCCCTCGCCGAGCGCGACGACCTCGCCGGAGCCCTCGGTGCCGGGGGTGAAGGGCAGGTCCATCGTGTAGACCCCGGAGCGCTGGTACGTCTCGATGAAGTTCAGGCCCGCCGCGGCGGTGCGCACCAGCACGTGCCCCGGCGCGGGGGAGGGCACCTCCGTCTCGGTCCACTGCAGGACCTCGGGGCCGCCCGTGGCGGACACGACGACGGCGTGGTGGGTGCGGGGGACGGCGGGGGTGTTCGCAGTGGTCATGGCCCCACTCTAGGAGCGGGCCGGGCCATCCGGCCCGGCCCGGGGGACCCGAAGCGCCGCATAGATATTCGGTGCAGCGCATATCTGCGCTAGCATGAAGCCATGACCCACACCGTCGCCGTCTCCGGAGCCAGCGGCTACGCCGGGGGGGAGGCCCTGCGCCTGCTCGCCGGCCACCCGTCCGTCACCGTCGGAGCCATCACGGCCCACTCGAACGCGGGGGAGCGCCTCGGCGCTCTCCAGCCGCACCTGCACGCCCTGGCGGACCGCGTCCTCGCCGAGACCACCGCGGAGGTCCTCGCCGGCCACGACGTCGTGATCCTCGCGCTGCCCCACGGGGCCTCCGGGGCGCTCGCGGCCGAGATCGCCGAGCGATCCCCGGACACCCTGGTGATCGACGCGGGCGCCGACCACCGCCTCGAGTCCGCCGCAGACTGGGAGGCCTTCTACGGCACCGCGCACGCCGGGACCTGGCCCTACGGCCTGCCCGAGCTGCCCGGTCAGCGCGAGCGACTCGCCGGCACCCGCCGCATCGCCGTCCCCGGGTGCTACCCGACCACCTCGATCCTCGCCCTCGCGCCCGGCTTCGCCGCGGGGCTGCTCGAGCCGCAGGACGTGGTGATCGTCGCCGCCTCGGGCACCTCCGGGGCGGGCAAGGCGCTCAAGCCGCACCTGCTCGGCGCCGAGGTCCTGGGCGGGATGAGCCCGTACGGCGTCGGTGGCGGGCACCGGCACACCCCGGAGATCGAGCAGGGCCTGGCCCAGGCGGCCGGCGAGCCGGTCCGCGTCTCCTTCACGCCCACGCTCGCGCCGATGTCGCGCGGCATCCTCGCGACGGCCACGGCGCGGCTGCGCCCCGGCGTCGCCGCCGCGGACGTGCGCGCCGCATGGGCCGCGGCCTACGGCGGCGAACGCTTCGTGCACCTGCTGCCCGAGGGGCAGTGGCCCACGACGAAGGCGGTCCTCGGCTCCAACCATGTGCAGCTGCAGCTCGCCGTGGATGAGCGGGCCGGCCGCGTGATCGTCTGCGCGGTGCTCGACAACCTCACCAAGGGCACGGCCGGCGGCGCCGTGCAGTCCATGAACATCGCCCTGGGCCTGCCGGAGCAGGCGGGGCTCGAGCAGCAGGGGGTCGCGCCGTGAGCGTCACCGCAGCACAGGGGTTCCGGGCGGCCGGTGTCACCGCGGGGCTGAAGGCCTCGGGCACGCCCGACGTCGCCGTCGTCGTCAACCAGGGCCCGCGTGACGCGGCGGCCGCCGTCCTCACCGAGAACCGGGTGGCGGCCGCCCCTGTGGTCTGGACCCGCCGCGCCGTGCGGGACGGCCGCGCGACCGCGGTCGTCCTGAACTCCGGCGGGGCCAACGCGGCCACCGGCGCCGAGGGCCTCGAGGACGCCCGTCGCACCGCCGAGCACGCGGCCGCCGCCCTCGGGACCGCCGCCGACGACGTGCTCGTCTGCTCGACCGGCCTCATCGGCGAGCGCCTGCCGATGGACACGCTCACCGCGGGCGTGTCCGAGGCGGTCGCCGCCCTGAGTGCGGACGGCGGTGAGGACGCCGCCGTCGCGATCAAGACCACGGACACCGTGGCCAAGACCGCCGTCGCCCGCGGCGAGGGCTTCACCGTGGGCGGCATGGCCAAGGGGGCGGGCATGCTGGCACCCGGCATGGCCACCATGCTCAGCGTCATCACCACGGACGCCGACGTCCCCGCCCCCGCCCTCGACGCGGCCCTGCGCGAGGCCGTGCGCGCCACCTTCAACCGGGTCGACTCGGACGGGTGCATGTCCACCAATGACACCGTGATCCTGCTGGCCTCGGGCGCGTCCGGGACGGCGCCCGAGCCCGCGGCGTTCGCCGCGGCCCTCCACGAGGTCTGCGCGGACCTGTCCCGCCAGCTCGTCGCCGACGCCGAGGGCGCCCGGCACGACATCGCCGTGCGCGTGGTCCACGCCGAGACCGAGGAGGCGGCCGAGGCCGTCGCGCGCGCCGTCGGCCGCTCCAACCTGTTCAAGACCGCGATCTTCGGCCAGGACCCGAACTGGGGACGCGTGATCGCCGCCGTCGGCACGGTCCCGGAGTCGGTCGCCGCCTTCGACCCGTACGCCCTCGACGTGCGCTTCAACGGCGTCCAGGTGTGCCGCGCCTCCGGTGTGGGGGAGGACCGCTCCCGCGTGGACCTCTCGGCCCGCGAGGTGCTCGTCGAGGTCGACCTGCACGCCGGCGACGCCGAGGCCACGGTCTGGACCAACGACCTGACGCACGACTACGTCCACGAGAACTCCGCCTATTCCACGTGAGGACCCCCAGCATGAGCCCGCACACCGACCCGGCCACGGCGGCCGCACCCGTCCTGTCCACCGCGGACCGGCTCGACCGCGCCGAGTCCAAGGCGGAGGTCCTCGTCGAGGCCCTGCCCTGGATCCGGCGGTTCGCCGGAACCGTCATGGTCGTCAAGTACGGCGGCAACGCCATGGTGTCGGAGGAGCTGCGCCGGGCGTTCGCCGAGGACATCGTGTTCCTGCACCACGTGGGGGTCCACCCCGTGGTGGTGCACGGCGGCGGCCCGCAGATCAACGCGATGCTCGACCGCCTCGGCATCGCGTCCGAGTTCCGCGGCGGCCTGCGCGTGACCACCGAGGAGGCCATGGACGTGGTCCGCATGGTGCTCACAGGACAGGTGGGCCGCGAGCTGGTCGGCCTCGTGAACTCCCACGGCCCGTACGCCGTCGGCTTCTCCGGCGAGGACGCGGGGCTGCTGCGCGCCCGCCGCACGGGCGCCGTCGTCGACGGGCAGGAGGTGGACCTCGGCCTCGTGGGCGAGGTCACCGGCGTCGACCCGACCGCGATCCTCGACGTGATCGAGGCCGGGCGGATCCCCGTGGTCTCGTCGGTCGCCCCCGAGATCGACGACGACGGCGAGCCCACCGGGCAGGTCCTCAACGTCAATGCGGACACCGCCGCCGCGGCCCTGGCCGCCGCCCTCGGCGCCGCGAAGCTCGTGCTGCTCACCGACGTCGAGGGCCTCTACGCCGACTGGCCGGACCGGGACTCCCTCATCAGCTCGCTCACCGCCGCCCAGCTGCGTGCGCTGCTGCCCTCCCTGGCCTCCGGGATGATCCCGAAGATGGCCGCGTGCCTGGCGGCCGTGGACGCCGGCGTGCAGCGCGCCCACGTCGTGGACGGCCGCCGCCCCCACTCGATGCTGCTGGAGGTCTTCACCTCCGCGGGCGTCGGCACCCAGGTGGTGCCCGACGCCGAGCCCACCGCCCCGACCACCCCCGAGGAGGACGCATGAGCACCGACCAGTCCGCGCTGCTGGAGCGCTACCACGCCGCCCTGACCGGAGTCTTCGGCCGCCCCACCCGCGTGCTCGTGCGCGGCGAGGGGGTCCACGTGTGGGACGCCGACGGCCGGCGCTACACGGACCTGCTGGCCGGCATCGCCGTCAACGCGCTCGGCCACGGCCACCCGGCGCTGGTGCGGGCCGTGTCCGAGCAGATCGCCACGCTCGGCCACGTGTCCAACCTCTTCACCTCCGAGCCGCAGATCCGCCTGGCCGAGCGCCTGCTGGAGCTGGCCGGCGCGCCCACGGGCTCCACCGTGTTCTTCGCGAACTCCGGCACGGAGGCCAACGAGGCCGCGTTCAAGCTCGCCCGCCGCCACGGTGCGGAGGACCCGTCCGGCCGCCGGACGCGGGTGATCGCTCTCGAGCGGGCCTTCCACGGCCGCACGATGGGCGCCCTCGCGCTCACGCACAAGGAGGCCTACCGGGCGCCCTTCGAGCCGCTGCCCGGCGGCGTGGAGCACGTGCCGGGCGGGGACGCCGCGGCCCTGCGGGCGGTCCTGGCCCCGGACGACGACGGCGCCACCGTCGCCGCCGTCATCCTCGAGCCGGTCCAGGGCGAGGCCGGCGTGCACGGCTGGCCGGCCGGCTACCTGGCCGAGGTGCGGGCCGCGACCCGCGAGGCCGGCGCTCTGATGATCCTCGACGAGGTGCAGTCCGGCGTGGGCCGCACCGGCACGTGGTTCGGCTTCCAGAATCCGGCGGTCACCGGTGCGGCCGAGCCGGTGGTGCCCGACGCCTTCACCCTGGCGAAGGGACTGGGAGGCGGCGTGCCGATCGGGGCGCTCGTGTGCGTCGGCCCCGCCGTCTCGGGGCTGCTCACCGCCGGCCAGCACGGCACCACGTTCGGCGGCAACCCCCTGGCCACCGCCGCGGGCCTGGCCGTGCTCCGGACCGTCGAGGACGAGGGCCTGCTCGGCCACGTCCGCGCCGCGGGTGAGGCCGTGGTCGCCCTGCTGGAGGACCTGCCCGAGGTGGCCGCGGTGCGCGGCCACGGCCTGTGGATCGGCGTCGATCTGGCCGACCCCGCGGGACCGGCCCCGGCCGGCGGGCTGGCCCCCGCCGTCGTCGCCGCCGGCCTCGAGGCGGGCTGGATCCTCAATGCCACCGGCCCCTCCACCCTGCGCCTGGCCCCGCCGCTGACCGTGCCCGTGGCCGAGCTCGAGCGCTTCGCCGCGGCCCTGCCCGGGCTCGTGGCCGCCGCCCTGACCCCCGCCGAAGGAGACCGCCCATGACCCCCACTGCCGCCGTCCGCCACTTCCTGGTGGACACGGACCTCACCCCGGCCGAGCAGGCCGAGGTGCTCGACCTCGCCGCCCAGATGAAGGCCGACCGGTTCCGGCACCGCCCGCTGGCCGGGCCCCGGACCGGCATCGTGTTCTTCGACAAGACCTCCACGCGCACCCGCGTCTCGTTCGCCGCGGGCATCGCCGAGCTCGGCGGGACGCCGTTGATCGTGAACCCGGGGGAGTCGCAGCTGGGCCACAAGGAGTCCGTGGCCGACACGGCCCGCGTGCTGGAGCGGATGGTCGGCGTCATCGTCTGGCGCACGTTCGCCCAGGCCGGCCTCGAGGAGATGGCCGCCCATTCCTCGGTGCCCGTGGTCAATGCGCTCAGCGACGACTACCACCCCTGTCAGATCCTCGCCGACCTGCTGACGGTGCGCGAGCACCTCGGCGGCACGGCGGGCCGCACTCTGGCGTATCTGGGGGACGCGGCGAACAACATGGCCCACTCGTACCTGCTCGGCTGCGCGACGGCCGGCATGCACGTGCGGGTCGCCGGACCCGAGGGGCATCTGCCTGCCGAGGACGTCGTGGCCGCCGCCCGACAGCGGGCGGCGGAGACGGGCGCTTCCATCCTCGTCACGACGGACGCGGCCGAGGCCCTGGCGGACGCGGACGTCGTCGTGACCGACACGTGGGTGTCCATGGGCCAGGAGGAGGAGAAGGAGGCACGCCTGGCGCTGTTCCGCGACTACCAGGTGAACGCCGCCGCGATGGCGCGGGCGGCCGACGAAGCGATCTTCCTGCACTGCCTGCCCGCGTACCGGGGCTACGAGGTCACGGCCGAGGTGATCGACGGGCCGCGTTCCGTGGTGTTCGACGAGGCCGAGAACCGCCTGCACGCGCAGAAGGCGCTCATCGCCTGGCTGCTGTACCGCTCCGGTCTGGCCGAGGAGCCGCGCTGATGGCCGCCCCCACGACGAAGATCGCCCGTCAGGCCGCGATCCGGGAGATCCTGGCCACCCGGGGCATCCGCTCCCAGGCCGAACTCTCGGACGCCCTGGGCGATCGCGGGCTGTCCGTCACCCAGGGGACGCTCTCGCGGGACCTCGTGGACCTCGGCGCGGTGCGGACGCGCGGGCCGGCCGGCATGGTCTACGCCCTGCCGGCGGAGGGTGACGACGGCGCCGCGCCGGGCCGCGGCTCGGACGCGCAGCTGAACCGGCTGGCGAGCATGGCCCGCGAGCTGCTCATCTCCGCCGAGCCCACCGCCAATCTCGTGGTCCTGCGCACGCCCCCGGGCGCGGCGCAGTTCCTGGCCAGCGTGATCGACCAGGCGCGCGTGGAGCACGTGATGGGCACGATCGCCGGCGACGACACCATCCTCGTCATCACCCCGGGGAGCACGTCCGCCCCGGCCGTCGCGGCCCACCTGCTGGGTCTGGCGGGCTAGCCGGACCCATCCGGCCCCGCCCGCGCGGGTGACGGGCACCAGACACGAGGAAGGCCCCCGCCGATGGCGGGGGCCTTCCTCGTGTCGTACCGGTCCGGGGGACCGGTCAGGCGTCTCAGGCCTGCGGCAGGACGAGCTCCTGGCCGACGTAGATCACGGCGGCGTCGGAGACGATGCCCTTGTTGGCCTCGTAGAGGGCGGTCCAGCCACCCTCGACCTCGTACTCGTTGGCGAGCTTCCAGAGGGAGTCACCGGACTTGACGACGATGGTCTCGGCCTCGGCGACGACGGCCTGCTCAGCGGCAGCGGCCTGCTCAGCGGCAGCGGCCTTCTGAGCGGCAGCCTTCTCCGCGGCGGCGGCGCGCTGGGCGGCAGCCTTGTCGGCGGCGGCCTGCTCGGCAGCAGCCTGCTTGGCGGCCCAGCGCTCGGCGGCGGCCTGGTCGGCCGCGGCCTGCTCGGCAGCAACCTGCTCAGCCGCGGCCTGCTCGGCAGCAGCCTGCTCAGCCGCGGCCTGCTCGGCAGCAGCCTGCTCAGCCGCGGCCTGCTCGGCAGCAGCCTGCTCAGCCGCGGCCTGCTCGGCAGCAGCCTCGTCTGCGGCGGACTGACGCTGCACGGTGGCGGTGCGCTCCACGGCGACCGGGGCGGCCTCGGTGGCGTCCACGTCACCGGCCTCCGCGTCAGCCTGGGTCAGGCCCAGCTTCTGCGAGCACAGCGGCCAGGCGCCCCAGCCCTGCAGGTCCTGGAGGATCTCGGCACGCTTGATCTGCTCGGCCTTCGAGGCCTGGTGCGGGTAGCCCTCGCCGCCGACGGCCTGCCAGGAGGACAGGGTGAACTGCACGCCGCCGTAGAAGCCGTTGCCGGTGTTGATGTCCCAGGTGCCGTTGGACTCGCACTCGGCGAGGCGATCCCAGGTGTCCACGGTGGCAGCCTGGGCCGGGGCGGAGAAGCCCACGGCGGCGGCGCCGGCGAGGGTCATGCCCGCGACGATCGAGGCAGTGGCACGGCGGGAGCGGGTGGCGGAAGTGGTGAAGAGAGTCATGGTGTCCATGGCGAGTCCTCGCTGATCGGCGGCCGAGGCGCACCGGGGTCGTCCTTCTCCTTGGTCGGGTCATGCCCTCCGTCGGTTCGAGACGACCCAGCAGCGGGCGACCGTCGGAGGGGGTTCGATATCGTGGCCTCCCCGTGCCCGACCTCTCGGTCAGATCACGGTTCGATCACGAATCGGCTACGGAAGAGTCAACGACGGGAGCCCCCCTCGCGTCAAATCATGGGTCGACGAATTCTTGCCCGTCTGTCTCAAATTTGAGATCAGGTGACGAATCGATCCCTAGAGTCGTGGGCGCGTGGATGAAATGCACGCTACTGGCCGGAGTTGCTGTCATGGTGTCTGATCCACCGGTGTGGACAACCTCCGTCACAGGAGCATGGGCAAAGGTCACGATCGACGGCCGAGGCCGTGACCTGAGTCGCGTTCGACCCGGGATTCGAGGGCGGGGCGATGGTTGCCCGTGGCCGTCGCTGTCGGCGCAGAGGGGCTGCACAGGGGCCATTGAGAGCTGATATTCCGTCAGTTGCATATTTATTCAAGACCCGGGTAGGATCGCCACCGAGCACGCCTCCGACGGCCACGCGCCGCGCTCGGAGACCCCCCTATATAAAGAGGAGAAAACGTGAAGGAACGCATCATCCTTGCCTACTCGGGCGGCCTGGACACCTCGGTGGCCATCGGCTGGATCGCCGAGGCCACGGGCGCCGAGGTCGTCGCCGTCGCGGTCGACGTGGGCCAGGGGGGCGAGTCCCTCGAGACGATCCGCCAGCGCGCCCTGGACTGCGGCGCCGTCGAGGCCTATGTCGCCGACGCGCGTGACGAGTTCGCCGAGCAGTACTGCATGCCCACGCTCAAGGCCAACGCCCTCTACATGGACGCCTACCCGCTGGTCTCCGCGATCTCGCGCCCGGTGATCTCCCGCCACCTGGTCGCGGCGGCCCGCCAGTTCGGCGCCTCGACGGTGGCGCACGGCTGCACCGGCAAGGGCAACGACCAGGTCCGCTTCGAGGTCTCCATCCAGACCCTCGGGCCCGACCTGAAGTGCATCGCCCCGGTGCGCGACCTCGCCCTGACCCGTGAGAAGGCCATCGAGTACGCCGAGCGCAACGACCTGCCGATCGTCACCACCAAGAAGAACCCGTTCTCGATCGACCAGAACGTGTGGGGCCGCGCCGTCGAGACCGGCTTCCTCGAGGACATCTGGAACGGCCCCACGAAGGACGTCTACGACTACACGGACGACCCCGCCTTCCCGCCGGCGCCGGACGTGGTCACGATCGCCTTCGAGCGCGGCGTCCCCACGGCCCTCGACGGCCGCGCGCTGAGCCCGCTGGAGATCATCGAGGAGCTCAACCGCCGGGCCGGTGCCCAGGGCGTGGGCCGGATCGACATCGTCGAGGACCGCCTCGTGGGCATCAAGTCCCGCGAGATCTACGAGGCACCGGGCGCCATGGCGCTGATCGCGGCCCACCGTGAGCTCGAGAACGTCACCCTGGAGCGTGAACAGGCGCGCTTCAAGAAGCATGTGGACCAGCGTTGGACCGAGCTGGTCTACGACGGCCAGTGGTACTCCCCGCTGAAGCGGAACCTGGACACGTTCATCGACGCGACCCAGGAACACGTCAACGGTGAGATCCGCCTGGAGCTCCACGGTGGCCGCGCCACGGTGCAGGGTCGCCGGTCCGAGACCGGCCTGTACGACTTCAACCTCGCCACGTACGACGAGGGCGACTCGTTCGACCAGTCCTCGGCCCGCGGGTTCATCGACATCTTCGGCCTGTCCGCGAAGACGGCCTCCGAGCGCGAGCAGCGCCTGCGCGGCAGCGACGACCTCCAGGACGTCGCCCGCCTGTCCAACGACTGACCCCGCACGCCCCGTGCACGACGGCGGCCCGCCCGCGACCGGGCCGGTCGCCGTCGGCCTGTCACCGACCTCGAGGAGACCTTCGATGACCGAGAACACCGACGCCCGCCACGGGACCAACGAGGGCGCCCTGTGGGGCGGCCGCTTCGCCGGCGGCCCTTCCGAGGCGCTCGCCGCGCTCAGTAAGTCCACGCACTTCGACTGGCGCCTGGCGCCCTATGACATCGCGGGTTCCCGTGCCCACGCCCGGGTGCTGCACACCGCCGGTCTGCTCAGTGCGGACGACCTGGACGGGATGATCGCGGCCCTCGACCGTCTCGAGGCGGACGTGCGTTCCGGTGCCTACGCCCCGGCGGCGTCCGATGAGGACGTGCACGGCTCGCTCGAGCGCGGCCTCATCGAGCGGGCCGGTCCCGAGCTCGGCGGCCGCCTGCGGGCCGGCCGATCCCGCAACGACCAGGTCGCCACCCTCGGCCGGATGTTCCTGCGCGACCACGCCCGCATCATCGCGCGGGGCGTGATCGCCACCGTGGACGCGCTGCTCGATCAGGCGCGGGCGCACCCATACGCGCCGATGCCGGGCCGCACTCACCTGCAGCACGCGCAGCCCGTCCTGCTCTCGCATCACCTGCTCGCGCACGCCTGGGCATTCGCGCGAGACCTGCAGCGGCTCGTGGACTGGGACGCACGCGCGGCCGTCTCGCCGTACGGCTCCGGGGCCCTGGCCGGCTCCTCCCTGGGTCTGGACCCGAACGCCGTGGCCGCCGAGCTCGGCTTCGAGTCGGCCGTGTGGAACTCGATCGACGGCACCGCCGCACGCGACGTGTACGCGGAGTTCGCGTGGGTCGCCGCGATGGTCGGCGTCGACCTGTCCCGCATCTCGGAGGAGGTCATCTTCTGGGCCACCAAGGAGGCGGGCTTCGTGAGGCTCCACGACGCGTACTCCACGGGGTCCTCGATCATGCCGCAGAAGAAGAACCCGGACGTCGCCGAGTTGGCCCGCGGCAAGTCCGGCCGCCTCATCGGCGACCTCACGGGGCTGCTGGCCACGCTCAAGGGCATGCCGCTGGCCTACAACCGCGACCTGCAGGAGGACAAGGAGCCCGTCTTCGACGCCGCGGACACCCTCGAGCTGCTGCTGCCCGCCGTCTCCGGGATGATCGCCACCCTCGAGTTCCAGACGGAGCGCATGGCGGAGCTGGCCCCCCAGGGCTTCGCGCTGGCCACCGACGTCGCCGAGTGGCTCGTCCGCCAGGGGGTCCCGTTCCGCGAGGCCCACGAGCTGTCGGGCGAGGCCGTGAAGGCGGCCGAGACCCGGGGCGTGGAGCTGTGGGACCTCACGGACGAGGAATACGCCGCCATCTCGCCGGCGCTGACCCCCCAGGTCCGCGAGGTGCTCAGCACGGAGGGCTCGCTCGCCTCTCGCGACGCCCAGGGCGGGACCGCACCGACGGCCGTCGCGGCGCAGATCGGGGCGCTCGAGGACGCCCTGGAACCGCTGCGCCGCTGGGCCGACACGCCGGGCTCCGTCGTCGACGCTCGCTGACGCGGTCGCCCGGCCGAGACGGCGTCGGCCGGGCCGGACGCGGCGGTGCCCCCAGGGCGCCGCCGCGTCACCCGCCGTTCACCGTGGTCGGCGTAGCATGGGTGGTCACTTTTCCGCCGGGCGGGCCGCAGCATGGTCCGCCCCTCACCGCACCGCGAGGGCCCCCGATGACCGATACCGTGTCCGTCCGCCAGTCCGAGCTCGACCTCGAGCGGGGTCGGGTCGCCGAGCGGTACGCCCGCCTCGACGCCCTGCGTGAGGAGAAGGAGCGCCAGCTCGCGGCCGTGCGCCGGACCGGCCCGCAGGGGTCGCTGCAGAACCACTCCGAGCGCGACGCCTTCGCCAGCCTCTACGAGGACCGGCTCGCCCAGCTCTACGCCGTGGACGACCGCCTCGTCTTCGGCCGGCTCGACCTCGACGCCGAGCAGGAGGGTGGGGCCGACGAGCAGCGGTACATCGGGCGCATCGGCCTCACCACCGAGGACCACGAGCGCCTCCTCGTCGACTGGCGCGCGGCCGAGGCCGGCGCCTTCTACCAGGCGACGGCGGCCCACCGGGGCCGTGTGCGCCGTCGTCGTCACCTGATGCTGCGGGGGCGCGAGGTGCGCGACCTCGAGGACGACATCCTGGACCCGACGCTGCTGGGCGAGGACGGGGTGCGCGCCGATGGCCAGGGTGCGCTGCTGGCCGCCGCCACCGCCCGACGCACGGGACAGATGGGGGACATCGTCGCCACGATCCAGTCGGAGCAGGACGAGGTGATCCGCGCGCCCCTGCCCGGGGCGGTCGTGGTCCAGGGCGGGCCCGGCACGGGGAAGACCGCCGTCGCCCTGCACCGCGCCGCCTACCTGCTGTACACCCACCGGGAGCGCCTCGCGCGCTCGGGCGTGCTGATCGTCGGTCCGTCGACCGCATTCATGCGGTACATCGAGCGGGTGCTGCCCTCGCTGGGTGAGACCGGTGTCGTGATGTCCTCGCTGGGGACGCTGATGCCGGGCGTGCGGGCCGTCCCGGAGCGGGACCTCGACGCGGCGGCGGTGAAGGGCCGGCTGGACATGGTGGACGCCGTCGCCCGCGCGGTCGCGCAGCGCCAGCGCCTGCTGGTCGAGCCGCGTCGCCTGCTGATCGACGGCACGACCGTCAAGCTCAAGCCGGCCATGGTCCGGCGCGCCCGGGACAAGGCGCGGGCCACCCGCAAGCCCCACAACGAGGCCCGGGTGACGTTCGTCAAGATCCTCGTCCGCGAGCTCGCGGAGAAGCTGCGCAAGAAGCTGGAGAAGTCCTCGGGCACCCCGGTGCATCGTGACCTCCTGCTGGAGGACGTGCGCACCTCGCGCGACGTGCGCATCGCGCTCAACCTCTGCTGGATGCCGCTGACGCCGGAGAGGCTGATCGGCGACCTCCTCACCCGGGAGGACCTGCTCCGGGCGGCCGCCCCGTGGCTGTCCGACGCCGAGGTCGGCGCCCTCCTGCGGCCGGCCGACGCCCCCTGGACCGAGGCCGACGTGCCCCTGCTGGACGAGGCGGCCGAGCTGCTCGGACGGCTCGAGACCCCGGGCCGGGGCGGTGAGTCCACGGCCCAGCACGAGCGCAACCTCGAGAACGCCCGGGCGTCCCTGGAGAACATGCACCAGACGCTCGCGGACCTGGGCGTCGACGGCGTCGTGGACGCCGAGCAGCTGGCCGCGGCCAATGAGGCACGCGGGGTGCGACGGACCACCGCCGAGACCGCGGCCCACGACCGCACCTGGACGTACGGGCACGTGGTGGTCGACGAGGCCCAGGAGCTCTCTCCGATGCAGTGGCGCCTGCTGGCGCGCCGCTGCCCGATGAAGTCGTTCACCATCGTGGGCGACATCGCGCAGTCCTCCCGTCGCGACGCGGCCGGCTCGTGGGCGTCCGTCCTCGCCCCGGAGTTCGGGGACCGCTGGCGCCTGGAAGAGCTGACCGTGAACTACCGTTCGCCGGCACGCGTGATGCGCTGGGCCGCGCAGGTCGCGCGGGCGGCCGGGCTCGAGGTCTCCCATCCGCGCGCCGTGCGTGAGGGCGATCACCGCCCGCGCCTGGTGACGGAGCCGGGCGGCGACGTCGCAGCCCTGGCCCTCGAGGCGGTCGAGGTCGAGCGGAACCGCGTGCCCGAGGCCCTGACCGCCGTGATCGCCCCCGCCGGGCAGACGGGGGAGCTGCTCACGGCCCTCCGCGAGCGGTGGGGGGAGGCGGCCGTGGACACCGCGCCGCTGCCCGGCGTCGCGATCGTCGTCGCCACCCCGTGGGAGACCAAGGGACTGGAGTTCGACACCGTCGTCCTCGTCTCGCCCGAGCGGATCGTGGACGACGCGCGCGGCGTGGTGGGCGATCTGTACGTGGCGATGACCCGCGCCACTCAGTCGCTGTCCGTCGTCGCCGGGACGGACGCGGCCGCGCTGCCGGCCGGGCTGGCGGACGTCCCGGAGTGAGCCCCTCAGGCGACGTCGCACGTGCGCGGCGTCGCGGAGGCGCGCGGGCGCGTCGCTAGGCTGGGGGCCATGGCACCCCAGAACGAGGAGCGCGCGGCCCGACTGCGCGCACAGGCGAACGACCCGAGCTTCGAGAACGTCTGGCAGGAGCTGCGCTGGCGCGGGCTCGTGCACGTCTCGACGGACGAGGCCGCGCTGGAGCAGGCGCTGGCCGGGGAGCCCGTCTCGTATTACTGCGGCTTCGACCCGACCGCTCCGTCCCTCCACCTGGGACACCTGGTCCAGCTGCTCACCCTGCGCCGCCTGCAGCTCGCCGGCCACCGCCCGTACGCCCTCGTGGGCGGCGCCACCGGCCTCATCGGCGACCCGCGGCAGACCTCGGAGCGCGTCCTGAACTCGCAGGAGACCGTGGCGGCGTGGGTGGAGTCGCTGCGCGCGCAGATCGAGCCGTACCTCTCCTTCGAGGGGGAGAACGCGGCGACCATGGTCAACAACCTGGACTGGACCGCGGGCATGAGCGCGCTGGACTTCCTGCGGGACGTCGGCAAGAACTTCCGCGTCGGCACGATGGTGAAGAAGGAGATCGTGGCCAAGCGCCTGAACTCTGATGAGGGCATCTCCTACACGGAGTTCTCCTACCAGGTGCTGCAGGGCAACGACTTCCTCGAGCTGCACCGCCGGCACGGCGTGACCCTCCAGACCGGCGGCTCCGACCAGTGGGGCAACCTCACCGCCGGCACCGAGCTGATCCGCAAGGTGGAGGGGACCCACGCCCATGCGCTGGGCACGCCGCTGATCACGAACGCGGACGGCACCAAGTTCGGCAAGTCCGAGGGCAACGCCGTCTGGCTCGACGCGGAGATGTGCTCCCCGTACGCCTTCTACCAGTTCTGGCTCAACACGGCGGACGCCGACGTCGTGGACCGGCTCAAGGTCTTCACGTTCCTGACCCGCGCGGAGATCGAGGAGTACGCGCAGAAGGTGGCCGACGAGCCGTTCCGCCGAGAGGCCCAGAAGCGCTTGGCGTGGGAGGTCACGGCGCTGGCCCATGGCGAGGAGACGACGACGAAGGTCATCGAGGCCTCCCAGGCGGTGTTCGGAGGGGGCGACCTCACCACGGTGGACCCGGACACGCTGACCGCCGTGCTGGCCGAGCTGCCGCAGGCCGACCGGACCCAGTGGGAGGGGGAGCCGGGCACCGTGACCGCGGTCGAGCTGCTGGTCTCGACCGGGCTGGTGGCCTCGCGCTCCGAGGCGCGTCGGACGGTGCGCGACGGTGGCGCCTCGGTGAACAACGTCCGGGTGACGGATGCCGACCAGGTGTTCACCCGAGACGACGCCTTCGCCGGCCGACACCTGCTGGTGCGCCGGGGCAAGAAGAACATGGCGGGCGCGGACCTGGGGGAGGGCTGACCGCAGCTGCAGACCACCGGTGTCCACCGTGAGTCGCGAAAAGTGACCGAGGACACGACGGGCGGCGACGGCGAAGCAACCGCCCACGGGAGGAGCACAGGGCCCCGTTCCCCGCAGAATCCTGCGGAGAACGGGGCCCTGCTTCGTGCCGGGACGCCGGGTGTCACCCCTGATTTTGTGTTCGGTGGGGTTCGTGTGTAGAGTTCCATCTCGTGCTCAAGACGCCGACCGGGTGACCGGGAGGCGGGGTGAAGAACACAGAATCCGCGGATTCATGCCG
>NZ_JABFAX010000019.1:0-18503 GCF_017168395.1 Micrococcus sp. KRD128
GCCGGCATGGCCGACCTGGCCACCCTCCACGCCGTCGAGGCCACCGACCCGGCCGCCGTCGTGGAGCTCGCGCGCGAGCTGGGGGCCGACCTCGTCGTCGTCGGTCCCGAGGCTCCGCTCGCCGCCGTGATCGCCGTCGCCTGCGTCGAGGTCGAGACGGGCCGCCGTGCCCTGCGGGACCTCTCCGCCTGGCTCTCGCCCGAGGTCCTGGACAAGTTGACCCGTCGCATGGAGCTGCTGGGCGCCGTCGCGCCGACCGGGCCCGGTCGACGACCCGCCGCGGCCGTCCCGCCCCGGGCGTCCGCGTCCGCACCCCGCCCGGTGGGCGCCCGCGTGTGCGAGGTCGCACCCGGCCGGGTGGAGGCCAGTGCGACGGTGCTGTGGGAGGGCCGGGCCCGGGCCTTCGCACTCCGACTCGAGCGGCGGCTCAGCCGGTGGAAGGTGACGTCGGTCGAGATCGGCTGAGCCGGATCGTCCCGTCGGACTGACGATCGAGGGCCCGGAGACCAGGAGGTCTGCGGGCCCTCGTCCTGCGTCGTCGCGGGATGCCGGTCAGCCGCGGCGGCCGCGGCGCTCCGCCTGACGGCGGGAGCGGCGGTTCGTGCCCGCCGCGACCGTGGCGCCGGAGTCCGTGCCACTGCGGGTGACCGCACTCTGCCCGTCCTCGGACGGACCGGTGAAACGCAGCTGCGCCGGGCGCTGCGGGGCGTCGATGCCCTCCACCGAGATCTGCGGGGCCATCGTCACGGCGCGGGCGTCCTGGACGCCGGGCAGCGACGTCGGCGCGGGGGCCGCACTGATCTGCGCCTGGAACAGCGTGCGCACGGCGTCCTCGCGGATGGCGGCGAGCATGTTCTGGAACATCGTGTAGCCCTCGCGCTGGTACTCCACGAGGGGCTCGCGCTGGGCCATCGCGCGCAGCCCGATGCCCTCCTTGAGGTAGTCCATCTCGTAGAGATGCTCCTGCCAGCGGCGCCCGATGGTGGCGAGCACCACGCGACGCTCCGCCTCCCGCAGCGCCTCAGATCCCACCTGCGCCTCCCGGTCCTCGTACGCCAGGAGCGCATCGGAAACGAGTTCGCGCTTGAGGACCTCGGCCTTGAGCCGGCCCCGGCCGCCGACCTCGTCGAGGACGTCCTCTTGCGAGATGCCCACGGGGTAGAGCTCTGCCAGGTCCCGCCACAGCTGGTCGAGGTCCCAGTCGGTGGCCTGGCCCTCCTCGGTGGCCGCGTCCACGATGTTCCCGACGGCGTCCTCCACGAAGCGGCGCACCCGGTCCTGCAGGTCCTCCCCCTCGAGGATCGAACGGCGGTCCGTGTAGATGGCCTCGCGCTGGCGGTTCATCACGTCGTCGTACTTGAGCACGTTCTTGCGCTGCTCGGCGTTGCGCCCCTCGACCTGCGCCTGCGCGTTCTGGATCGCCTTCGAGACGAAGCCGAACTCGAGCGCCATGTCGTCCGGGATCGACGGGCTGTTCATGATCCGCTGGGCCACACCCGGGTTGAAGTTGCGCATGAGCTCGTCCGTGAGGGAGAGGTAGAACCGGGACTCGCCCGGGTCGCCCTGACGGCCGGAACGACCGCGCAGCTGGTTGTCGATACGGCGCGAGTCGTGGCGCTCGGTGCCCACCACGTACAGGCCGCCGGCCTCGATGACCGCGCGGTGCGCGTCCTCCACGGCGGCCTCGGCCTGCGCCAGCACCTCGGGCCAGCGGGCCTCGTACGCCTCCGGGTCCTCGGCGGCGTCGAGGCCCAGCTCCTGCATGCGGGCCACCGCCGTGAACTCGGCGTTGCCGCCGAGCATGATGTCGGTGCCGCGGCCGGCCATGTTGGTGGCCACGGTGACGGCGCCCGGGCGGCCGGCCTGCGCCACGATGGCGGCCTCGCGCGCGTGGTTCTTCGCGTTCAGGACCTCATGGCGGACGCCGCGCTTGGCCAGCAGCGTGGAGAGGTACTCGGACTTCTCCACCGAGGTGGTGCCCACCAGGACCGGCTGGCCCTTCGCGTGCCGCTCGGCGATGTCGTCGACGACGGCGTCGAACTTGACCTTCTCGTTCTTGTACACCACGTCGTTGCGGTCCACGCGCTGCCGCTCCCGGTTCGGCGGGATCACGACGACGCCGAGGCCGTAGGTGGACGTGAACTCGGCGGCCTCCGTCTCGGCGGTGCCCGTCATGCCGGCGAGCTTCTCGTAGCCGCGGAAGTAGTTCTGCAGGGTCACCGTGGCCAGCGTCTGGTTCTCGGGCTTGACCTCGACGCCCTCCTTGGCCTCGATGGCCTGGTGGAGCCCCTCGTTGTAGCGGCGTCCCTTGAGCACGCGGCCCGTGTGCTCGTCGACGATCTGCACCTCGCCGTCGAGGACCACGTAGTCCTTGTCCCGCTTGAACAGCTCCTTGGCCTTGACCGCGTTGTTCAGGAACTGGATGAGCGTGGTGTTCTGCGTCTCGTACAGGTTCGTGATGCCGAGGTGGTCCTCGACCTTCTCGATGCCGGGACCGAGGATGCCGACGGTGCGCTTCTTGTGGTCCACCTCGTAGTCCGTGTCCGCCTCGAGTCGGCGCACCAGCCGGGCGAACTCGCCGTACCACCGGTTGGCCTCGCCCTGGGCGGGGCCGGAGATGATCAGCGGGGTGCGGGCCTCGTCGATGAGGATCGAGTCCACCTCGTCGACGATCGCGTAGTGGTGTTCACGCTGCACGAGCTCGTCGAGGGACCAGGCCATGTTGTCCCGGAGGAAGTCGAAGCCGAACTCGTTGTTCGTGCCGTAGGTGATGTCCGCGGCGTACTGCTCGCGCCGTACGGCCGGGGTCTGGCCCGCCACGATGACGCCCGTCTGCATGCCGAGGAAGCGGAACACGCGGCCCATGAGGTCGGCCTGGTAGGAGGCGAGGAAGTCGTTGACCGTCACCACGTGCACGCCCCTGCCGGACAGCGCGTTGAGGTAGGCCGGAGCGGTGGCCACGAGGGTCTTGCCCTCGCCGGTCTTCATCTCCGCGATGTTGCCCTGGTGCAGCGCGATGCCGCCGAGCAGCTGGACGTCGTAGTGCCGCTGGCCGAGCGTGCGTCCCGCGGCCTCCCGGACCGCGGCGAACGCCTCCGGCAGGAGCAGGTCCAACGACTCGCCGTCCGCATGCCGGGCCCGGAGCGTGTCCGTCTCGGCACGCAGCTCCGCATCGCTGAGCGCCCGGAAGTCGTCCTCGAGGAGGTTCACGGCGTCCACCGTGGCCTGCATACGCTTGAGGACGCGGTTGTCCGAGATCTTCAGGACGCGGTCGATGATCGAAGGCACTGGTTCTCTGCTCCCTTGCGGTGTGGCCGGGGCGGGACGGGATGCCCCTCGCGCTCGGCCGTGGCGCGGTCTCCGGGACAGTGTACGGGCCGAGCCCGGACGGGCCGCGGCGCCCGTCCCGGAGGGGAAGGGCGCCGCGGCGTCAGCAGGTCGTGGTCGACGTCGGCGGGGCGGTCAGTCCTCCCGCGCCTGGTAGGCCCGCTCCCCCTCGGAGGCGGAGACGTGATCCTGCGGGAGGGACTCGTCCAGGCGGATCACGCCGTAGCTCCAGCCCCGACGACGGTAGACCACGGAGGGCACGCCGGTCTCGGCGTTCTGGAAGAGGAAGAAGTCATGACCCACCAACTCCATCGCGTCCACGGCCTCGTCCACGCTCATGGGGGTCGCGGGGAACGCCTTCTGGCGGATGCGCACCGGGGTGCCCACCTCGGGGGCGTCCTGCTCGGCGGCCTCCTCCGCGGCCAGCGCGGCACCCGACGGCGGCAGCGGCGGCACGAATCCGACCTCGCCCGCACCGCGGGAGGCGCCGAGCTTGCCGTGGCGGCGGTCCTTGCGGCGGTCGCGCATGCGCCGCAGGCGCTCGGTCAGTCGGGTGGCGGCCTGGTCGAAGGCTGCCAGCTTGTCGTCCGCGTCGGCCTCAGCCCGCACGACGTCCCGCGGGCCGCGGACCGTCAATTCCACGCGGACCGTCTCGTCCGAGTGCTTGTGGTGGGAGGCCTTCGTCACGCGGACCTCGAGCGTGTCGGCGCCCTCGGCGAGCGGCTGGAGGCGCTCGGTGCGCTCGACGACGTGGTCGCGGAAGCTCTCCGGGAGCCTGAGGTTGCGGGCGATGTAGCTGACATCCATGGTCATGGCGTCCTCCTGGTCCGACTCTCACGGGTCCGGCCTCGGGAGGGGAGGTGCGCCTCGGTGTCGCGTCCGCAGGGCGGCGGCGGGTCCGAGGGGGCGACCTCCTTCCAGCCGTCGGCAGGACGGGAACCGTAGGGGCGATTCCGTGCCGTTCACCCTACCCGGGGGCCTGGCCGGGGGCCAGGCTCGGCGGGATCCCGCGGCGGGGCCACGGCCGCGAGCACGACGGCCCCGACAGGGTGCCCGCCGGCGCGGCGCACCGCCTCCGCGAGCGCGGCGAGGGTGGCGCCGGTGGTGAGGACGTCGTCCACGAGCAGGACGGGCGCGCGGGCCGGCAGCCGTCCGGCGACGACGCGCCAGTCCCGGGCCCGCCGGCGGCGCTGGCCCGCCCCGGCGCCCGCATGGGACGGGCCGCCACCCCGGAGCGTGCTCGCGCGGGGCAGCAGCCGAGCGCGGACGGCGTCGGAGACCAGCCACGGCGCCGGCAGCGCCCGGGTGAGCTCGACGAGCGGGTCGTAGCCGCGCCGTCGGAATCCGACCGCGCCGCCCGGGACCGGGACGAGCAGGGCGTGCGGTGCCCCGGGCAGGTCCGGCTCGAGGCGCGCCGCGGCGACGGTCCGGCAGAGGGCCTCGCCCAGCACGCCGCGCAGGTGCAGCGCGTGATGGTCCTTGAACGCGAGCACGGCGGCCGCCAGCGGTTCTGCGTAGCGACCGGCCGCCATCACCGGCAGGGGAGCGCCGCCGGGGCCCAAGGGCAGGGCCGGGGCGTCCTGCTCCGCCCGGAAGGGCAGGGACAGGGCGGCGGTCAGTCCCTCCGCGCAGGCCGGGCAGAGCCGGTGGCCCGGCGCCGCGCACACCGCGCACTCGGCGGGCAGGACCAGGTCGGCCAGGGCCCGACCGAGGGCGCCGAACGCCGACGCCGGGGACGGGGAGGACGGCGGGGAAGGCATGCGATGAGTCCACCGCACGCCACCGCCGTCCGGGCGCCGGGGCGGGCCGCTGTGCGGGACGGGGCGGCTGTGCAGGAATGGACGACGGGCGCCCGGCGCGGGCCCGGCTCAGTCCGGGAACGAGAGGTCGCGCACCCCGCGGTCGAGCTCCTGCGCCCGCCACGAGGAGCCCACCAGCAGGAACACGAACTCCTCCGTCTCCGCGTAATAGGCGCCGTCGTCGCCGGCGGAGATCCCCCGCAGACCGCCCAGCGGGTTGAGCTCCCGGACGGTGCCGTCGATCGAGACGATCCGCGGCACCACGCGCTCCTCCGGCTTCTCGGCGTACGCCGAGACGAGCAGGTTCGTGTCGCCGGCCCACTCCACCGAGTCCTCCGGCCCGGAGGAGGGCAGCAGGATCGGCTCGGTCAGGGCGTTCGGCACCCCGTCCGAACCGCGCACGACGCCGGACACGCGCAGAGTGGTCCGCTGGCCGTCGTCGACGAGCATCGCGGCCCGGGCCCCGCTCCGGGACAACCGCAGGTCGACGATCCGCTCGCCGGGCCGCAGCCACGTGGCCGTCACGATGCGCTCCTGCCCGCCGGGCTGGGCCGAGACGGCGCGGATCCGCGAGGTCGTCCCCCGGTCGGCCGCCCACACCCAGCCCAGGAGGTCCAGCGACGGGACGGTGAGCCCGGTGCCGCGCAGCACCTCCCGCAGGGAGCCGTCCGTGCCGGCGACGTGGACCGCCGTCCGGTCACGGGTGACGAACGCGAAGCGGCTGCGGTCGCCGGACATCGTCGGGCGGACCGGATCGAGCGCGGTGACGTCCGGGGCGCCGCCCACCGGCGTGACGCTGGTCCCCTGCACGTAGACGAGTCCGCCCGTCGCCGTGTCGATGCCCACCTGGACCGAGCCGACGGCGGCGTCGGTCTGGACCGGGGCGGGGCCGTCGTCTCCCGACGTGGACAGCTGGGCGCCGGCGACGGTCACCTCGACCTCCTTGACCGACTGGAGGCCCGTCAGGGTCAGCTCCAGCTGCTCCCGCATGCGGTGCCGCCGGTCGGCGTCGGCCCCCTCGGCAGCCGCCTGGGTGAGGTCGACGTGGGCCACCCCGTCGTCGTCGACGGGCACCGTGGGCGCGGCCAGGTCGGTGCCGGTGCGCAGCGGGAAGGCCGTGTCCACCGCCCCGGCCAGATACGGTGCCGGCCCGCGCAGCAGCGCTCGCGTCACCGCGGTCACGGTGGTGCCCCGATTGACGAACCACCGCACGTCCGGCACGACGTAGCGCTTCGCGGTGTCGTAGAAGGCGAGCTCGTGCGGGGCGAACAGCTGTCCGAACTGCGCCTGGGAGAGCAGCGTGCCGTTCTCCGTGGACGTGATCCGCATGCCCTGCGGCCGTTCCTGCACCGTGACCGCCCAAGCCCGCGTGGTCCCCGGCGGCGCGATGGTCCGCAGGCCGTACTCGTCGATCTCCGAGTCGACCTCGACCTGGATCTGGTAGTGCCCGGCGCCGTCGCCCCGGGTGATGCGCGGCTCCGCCGAGTACACGAGAGTGCGCTGTCCGGGCGTCCACTGGGTGGCCGCTGGCCCGTCGAGGAACTCGCGCGCCACCGCGTAGTCGTCCTGCGGGCTCGTGCCCGCGAGCAGGAAGCCCCGGATGGCCTCCTCCGCTGTGTCCGACTCGGCCGGTCCCGGCGGATGGAACTGCGGCGCGTCGGCGGCCGCGGTGGCCCCGTCGACCGGGTCGGCGCTGCGCACCTCGGAGCTCTGGGGGATCTGGGTGCAGCCGCTGAGGGCGAGCACCAGGGCGACGATCACGCCGACGACGGCGACCCGCGGCGGGCGGGGCGGCTGCGGATCCACGGTGGTCATCGGGCCTCCTCTGCCCCGTTATCGCCGGTCCGGTCCCCGGCAGCCGACCCGTCGGCGGGAGGGACCACGCGCACCGGCCGGGTCGGCGCGGTCAGGGCCTGCTCGGCCTGGCGCGCGGACGGCGGGGCGGCCGCGGCCGCCGCGGCGACGTCCGTGATCGCGCCGGCGGCGTCGGCGTCCGCCTCCTGCGGGACGGGCCGGGACAGGTCATCGGCGTACCGGCGGTCCGCCGTGCTGTAGCGGGGCGGAATGGGCAGCACGGAGCGGCCGATCGGTTCGGGGGCCTCCGCGCCCTGCGCGGCCGGGCGCGGCGCCCGGGGCAGGGTCACCATGAAGGTGGACCCCTCCCCCAGCTCGCCCCACGCCTCGAGCCGGCCGCCGTGCAGCCGGGTGTCCTCGGTGGCGATCGCCAGACCCAGTCCGGACCCGCCGGTGGTGCGCTTGCGTGCGGGGTCGGCACGCCAGAACCGATCGAACACGCGCTGCACCTGCTCGGGGCTCATGCCGATGCCGTGGTCCACGACGGCGAACGTGACGGCCTCCTCGTCGGCCGCCACGAGCACGTCCACCGGCCGGCCCTCGGCGTGCTCGATCGCGTTGTTCACCAGGTTGCGCAGGATCCGTTCGATGCGCCGCGGGTCGACCCAGGCGACGTGGCCGTCGGCGCGGTCCCGGTCCATGGGCACCACGTACACGGGCACGCCGATCTGATCGGCCAACGGCTGAGAGGTGAGCACGACGTCGCGGGCCAGCTCGAGCATGTCCGTGGCCTCGAGGGCCGGGGTGGCGGCGCCGGCGTCGAACCGGGTGATCTCCAGCAGGTCCGCGAGCATGGCCTGGAAGCGATCCACCTGGTGGTAGAGCAGCTCGGTCGAGCGCCGATTGACCGGGTCGAAGTCCTCGCGCGAGCCGTACAGCACGTCGGCCGCCATCCGCACGGTCGTCAGCGGCGTGCGCAGCTCATGGGAGACGTCCGAGACGAACCGCTGCTGCATCTGGGACAGCTGGGCGAGCTGGCTGATCTGGTCCTGGATGCTGTCCGCCATCCGGTTGAAGGACGTGCCCAGGCGGGCCATCTCGTCCTCACCGTCGACCGGCATCCGCACGGCCAGGTTGCCGCTCGAGAGGGACTCGGCCGCCCGGGCCGCCTGCTGCACGGGCCGGGTCACCCGCCGCGAGACCCACCACGAGACCAGCACGTTGATCACCAGGAAGCCGACGCCGAACACCAGCAGCACACCGAGCACCGAGTCGAGCGAGCTCTGGACGTCGGCGAGGTCGTAGACGAGGTAGAGCCCGTAGGTGGCACCCGGGGGCAGCACCACCTGGGCGCCGAACACGAGGCCGGGCCGGGTGCCGCCGCCGGGGTACGGCAGCGCCACGCTCGCGTCGTACACGCCCGGCCCGGAGGCGACCGCGTCCTGCAGCTCCTGGGGGATCACCGCGGGATCGAGCCCGGCGGAGGAGATCGTCCCCACGTACGCGGACTCGGAGTCCGGCAGCGGGGCGAGGTGGTAGCGGCGGCGGATCGTGGTGCCCGAGTCCCCCTCGAGGGCACGCAGGGTCTGGGTCACCAGCACGTCCGTGCTCTGCGCGTCCGTGGCGGTGGTCTGCGCGAACGTCTCGCGCACCTGGCTCAGGCCACGGCGGGCCTCGGCCTGGACCTGCTCGTAGCGGGCCTCGAAGAGGGCCTGGGTGATCTGCTGCGTCAGGAACGCGGCGACCACGAGGCCCGCGAGGATCGAGAGCAGGGCCGCGAGCACCGCCGTGCGCAGCCGCAGTGACCGGCGCCACCGGCTGCGCAGCGCACGCCACGCGGGGCCGGGGACCCACGACCGTGCGCGGCCGGCGGCGGGCTCGACCGGCTCGGCGCCGGCCTCGGCCGCCGGGGCCGCGCTCACACCCGGGCCGGACACGGTCATGCCCTCAGCCCTGGCCGGCCTTGTACCCGACGCCGCGGACGGTCAGCACGACGCACGGGTTCTCGGGATCCGGCTCGACCTTGGAGCGCAGGCGCTGGACGTGGACGTTCACGAGCCGGGTGTCGGCCTGGTGCCGGTAGCCCCAGACCTCCTCCAGCAGCATCTCGCGGGTGAAGACGTGGCGCGGCCGCCGGGCGAGGGCCACGAGGAGGTCGAACTCCAGCGGGGTGAGGGCGATGCCGACCCCGCCGCGGGTGACCTGGTGGCCCGCCACGTCGATCTCGAGGTCCCCGATGTGCAGGACCTCCGCCGGCTTGGCCTCCCCCTCACGCAGGCGGGCCCGGACGCGGGCCACGAGCTCGGCCGGCTTGAACGGCTTGGGCACGTAGTCGTCGGCACCCGACTCGAGGCCGCGCACCACGTCCGCCGTGTCCGACTTGGCCGTGAGCATCACGATCGGCACGTCCGACTCGGATCGGATGAGCCTGCAGACCTCGATGCCGGGGAGCATGAGGTCCAGCAGCACGAGATCGGGGCGCTCGCGGTGGAACGCGGGCAGTGCGGAGGTGCCGTCCGCGGCGAACGCCGGCTCGAAGCCGTCATTGCGCAGGACGATGCCGATCATCTCGGCCAGCGCCTCGTCGTCGTCCACCACCAGGATCTTGGCCTTGCCCATCCTGACCTCCTCGTCAGCGCTCCCCCCGGCGCCGCGAGCGGGACCGGCCCCGGGCACAGGAAATTTTCAGGATCAGCCCGATGATACCCGCCGGGCGGGCCCGTCCACGGCGGACGACGCCGGAGGTCGCCCCGGTCCGTCGGGGCGCCGGCTCAGCTGCGCAGCTCGGCAAGCCGTGCGGCCAGCTCCTCCGCGTCCCGCCGCAGAGTGCGGAGCACGGCGGGGTCGTGCGACCCCGCCGCCGTGAGGCCGACGTCGCCCACCCGTCCGGGGTCCACCCCCAGCCGGTCCCACGTGCGGACGACGTCGACCGGGCGCACGCCCGGTGCGGGGGCCAGGGTCAGCCCGCGCCCGACGTCGGCCCAGCCGGCCGCCGCCTCCCACGCCTCGCGGGTGCCGGGCGAACCGTCCGCGCCGTCGTCGAGGGGGCCCACGCCCACCACGAGCGAGACCGGGGCCGGGGCGGGCGCGTCCGCAGCTGCGTCGGGCCTGGGCAGGGACTCGCCCGTCAACGCCGCCAGCGCGGCGGGTCCGGGCAGCTCGGCCCCCGGGGAGGCGGCGCGGCGGCCCGGCGCGAGCCACACCCGGGCGACGTCGGGCAGGGCGGTGAGCCCGTCGAGGGCGGCGCGCCACAGCCCGCGGGTCTCCTCGCGCGGCAGCGACCGGACGGTGCGGTACCCGCTCGCGGTGGGCAGGGTCCCGGCGAGGACGGCCGCCGCCCACGGCTCGTCGACGACGACACCGAGGCGGGCCGCCCCGGTGGCCCTTCGGAGGCGGGGCAGGGCGTCCTGCAGTCCCTCGAGATAGGACTCGGCGACGTCGCGGCGGGCGCCGTGGTCGCCGAGGACGCGCTCTCCCCCGGGCAGCCAGAGGCCGGCGAGCAGGCTGAGCGGGCCGCGCACCCGCACGGCCAGACGTTCGACGACGGCGCCCTCGGCCCCCGCGGTGTCCGCCCAGCGGTGTGCGTCCTCGCGCCAGAGGGAGACGGCGCGGCGTCGGTCACGGCCGGAGCCGGCGGCCCCGGGCGGGCTGACCCGCCAGCCGTGCGGCTGCAGGTCGACGGCCAGCTCCTGCAGAAGGGCGGCCGAGCGGCCGGTGGCGTCGGCGCCGGGTCCGCGATCGGGCAGCTCGGGGAGCACCGGCCAGTGGTCCGCGCCGAGCTCGCCGAGCGTGACGCGCTGCGCCTCGGCGACGTCGGTGCCGCGCCACGGCGTGCCGCCGAGGGCGACGGGGCCGGTGGCGCCGTCGTCGTGGGCGGTCTCAGTCATCCGCGTCCCCGGAGCGCGCCCCCGGCTCCGCCTCGGCGTCCGGCCGACCCTCGGCCGCCAGCGCGCGGTGGTGGCGGATGACCTCGGCGATGATGAAGTTCAGGAACTTCTCGGCGAACGCGGGCTCGAGGTCGGCCTCGAGCGCGAGCCGGTGCAGCCGCGCGATCTGGGCGGCCTCACGCCCGGGGTCCGAGGGCGGCAGGTCGTGCCGGGCCTTCAGCGCACCGACCCGCTGCGTGAACTTGAACCGCTCGGCCAGCAGGTAGACGAGCGAGGCGTCGATGTTGTCGATGCTGCCGCGGATCGCGAAGAGCTCGTCGAGGACCGCCGGGTCCGCGGTGCCGGGCAGCGAGCTGGCGTGGGGGTCGTAGTCCGGGCTCATGGCCGAAGCCTACGCATCCGCGGGGGCGGACAGCCGGGCATTGCGGGCGGTGTCGATGGTGGCCTGGCCGAGCACGCGGGTGCCCCGGTACAGGACGGCCGTCTGACCGGGAGCCACGCCGCGCAGGGGGCGCACCGGCTCGATCTCCCACCCCGGATGCCCCGCCGCGTCCGCGCGCTGGCGGGCGCGGGCCTCGACGATCTCGCCGTGGGCCCGGAACTGCAGCGCACAGTCGAACCAGGCACCCGTGCGGGCTTCGGGCACCGGGGCGCCGGCCCACGACGGACGGATGCCGGTGATGCGGTCGACGTCGAGCAGCTCACGCCCGCCGACGACCACGGTGTTCTCCTTCGGCCGCACCTCGAGCACGAACCGGGGCTTGCCGTCGGGCGCGGGACGGCCGATGGCCAGGCCCTTGCGCTGGCCGACCGTGAACGCCTGGGCGCCCGCGTGGGTGCCGAGCTCCTGTCCCTCCGCGTCCACGATGGGGCCGGGGGCCAGGTCGATGCGCTCGGCCAGCCAGCCGCGGGTGTCGCCGTCGGGGATGAAGCAGATGTCGTGGGAGTCCGGCTTCGCCGCCACGGACAGGCCGCGCTCGGCCGCCTCGGCGCGCACGAGCTCCTTGGACGGCGTGTCCGCGAGCGGGAAGAGGCAGTGGGCGAGCTGATCCGCGGTCAGCACGCCGAGCACGTAGGACTGGTCCTTCGCGTCGTCCGCGGCGCGGTGCAGCTCCAGCGAGCCGTCCGAACCGGGCCGCACGGCGGCGTAGTGGCCGGTGCAGACGGCGTCGAAGCCCAGCTCGAGGGCGCGCTCGAGCAGCGCCGCGAACTTGATGCGCTCGTTGCAGCGCATGCACGGGTTGGGCGTGCGGCCGGCCTCGTACTCGGCCACGAAGTCGTCCACGACGTCCTCCGCGAACCGCTCGGAGAAGTCCCACGTGTAGAAGGGGATGCCGAGCCGCTCACACGCGCGCCACGCGTCCGAGGCGTCCTCGATGGTGCAGCAGCCGCGTGAGCCGGTGCGCAGGGTGCCGGGCATGCGGGACAGGGCCAGGTGGACGCCGACGACGTCGTGCCCGGCGTCCACGGCACGCGCCGCGGCGACGGCGGAGTCGACTCCCCCGGACATGGCGGCCAGGACCTTCACGGGCGGACTCCTCTCTCGACGACGGACGGGCGGTCCAGTCTAGACGCCCGGCCCCAGCAGCGTCCGCAGCGCGTCGATGAGCGCAGCCGCCTCGGCCTGCGTCGTCGTCCGGCCGAGGGTGAACCGCTGGGTGGCCCGCGCGTCGGCCTCCGTCCGCCCCGGCAGGGCCGCGACCACGTGCGACGGCTCGGCCACCCCGGCGGTGCACGCCGACCCGGACGAGGTGTCCAGCCCGGCCATGTCGAAGGAGAACAGCAGCGCGTCCGCCGTCCGGCCCGGCACGGTGATGTGGACGTTGCCGGGCAGTCGGCGCGTCCCCGGCGGCAGCGGCTGCCCCGTCGCCGGGTCGAGGTCCCGCGGCCCGGTCAGGCGCACCCCGTCCAGGGCGTCGACGGCGGCGATCACCTCGTCCCGCAGCCCGCCCAGGCGGGCGGCCTCGGCGGGCTGCTCCGCGACGGCCTCCGCCACGGCGGCCGCGAGCGCGGCGGCCAGGGCCACCGAGACCGTGCCCGAGCGCAGGCGGCGTTCCTGGCCGCCGCCGTGCACCACGGCCTCCAGCGTGACGTCCCGGCGTACGAGCAGGGCGCCGACACCCACGGGGGCGCCGACCTTGTGCCCCGAGACGGCCAGGGTCGCGGCCCCGGACGCGGCGAAGTCCACGGGAACCGCCCCGAGGGCCTGGACGGCGTCGGTGTGCATCGGGACCCCGTGGTCGGCCGCGAGCCGGGCGGCCTCGGCCACGGGCTGGACCGTGCCGATCTCGTTGTTGGCCCACATCAGCGTGGCCAGGGCGGTCCGCTCGGGCGCGGTCGCCAGCGCGGCCCCCCATGCGGCGAGGTCGACCCGCCCGTCGTCGTCGACCGGGACGAGCACCGGCTCGGCGCCCTCGTGCGCGGCGAGCCAGTCCACCACGTCGAGGACCGCGTGGTGCTCGATGCCGGTCAGCACGATCCGGGTGCGCTCCGGCGCGGCCGCGCGGCGGGCCCGGTACAGCCCCTGGACGGCGAGGTTGTCCGCCTCGGTGCCCCCGGACGTGAGGATCACCTCGGTGGGGTGCGCCCCGAGCGCCGCGGCGATGCGCTCCCGCGCCTCCTCGAGGCACAGCTTGGCCCGGCGGCCCGAGGCGTGGAGGGAGGCCGGGTTGCCCGGCAGCGCGGCCGCCTCGGCCAGGGCCGCGAGCGCGGTGGGGCGCACCGTCGTGGTGGCGGCGTGGTCCAGGTGCACGCGGTCCGGGGTGGTCACGCTGCCAGTCTAGGAGCCGCGCCGGATGTGCCCCGGCTCAGTCCCGGGCGAGGAACCGCTCGACGTCGCGGGTCGGGCCGACCAGGAGGATCGTGTCCTCGGGCTCGAGGACGTAGTGACTCGGCGGGTAGAGCCACGTGCCGCGGCTGCGGACGGCGACCACGCGCATGCCCCGCTCCCCCGCGAGCCCGGTGGCTCGCAGGTCCCTGCCCAGCAGGCGCGACGGCGGCGTGGCCCGGACCATGGCCAGGCCCGGCTCGACCTCGACGAAGTCCTGGAAGGACGTGCTGACCAGGTGCGCCACGCGGCGGCCCATGTCCCGCTCCGGGTGGACCACGTGCTCCACGCCGAGCTGACGCAGGATCTCGCCGTGGCGGTCGTCGTTGGCCTTGGCCCAGAGCTGGTGCGTCCCGAACCGCCGCATCAGGGAGGCGGTGAGGATCGAGTCGGCGAGGTCGCCGCCGATGGCGACGACGACGTGGTCCATCTCGTGGACCGAGAGCTGGCGCATCGCCTCCTCGTCCGTGCTGTCCGCGCGGACGACGTGGGTCAGCCGGCCGTTGAGCGCCTGGACGGCCCCGGGATCGGCGTCGACCCCCAGCACGTGGCAGTCGGACTCCATGAGCTCGAGGGCGACCCCGGAGCCGAACCGGCCGAGCCCGAGGACGGCCACGGTGGGGCGGTCGCCCCGGCGGGGGGCGAACAGGGAACGGGTGAGATCAGCCAATGAGGGGCCTCTCCTTCGGGTACTCGAAGTGGCGGGTGCGGTCGGTCAGGGCCAGGCTGCCGGCGACGGTGGCGGGGCCGATGCGGCCGATGAACATGAGGAGCATCAGGATGCCCTGCGCGGCCGGCGGCAGCTGGGCGGTGATGCCGGTGGACAGCCCCACCGTGCCGAACGCGGACACGCACTCGAACAGGATCTGGTCGGTCGTGAACGAGGACAGGCCCATGATCGCCATCGTGGCGACGGCGGTCGCGGTCGCGGAGAGCATGATCACGGTGATCGCCTCGCGGTGCGTGGTCCGGGAGAGCCGGCGGCCGAACGCATGGACGGCGCCCTCCCCCCGGATCTCCGCGAGCACGATGAACAGCAGGACGCTGGCCGTCGTGATCTTCACGCCCGAGGCGGTGCCGGCGGGGCCGCCGCCGATGAACATGAGCACGTCGGTGCCGAAGAGCGTCACGGGACGCATCTGCCCGTAGTCCAGGGTGTTGAAGCCGGCGGTGCGGGTCGTGACGGACTGGAAGAACGCCGCGAGCACGCGCGAGGCCGGGTCCAGACCGCCCAGGGTCCGCGGGTTGGACCACTCGAGGACGAGGTACAGGAGCGTGCCGCCCACCAGCAGCACCGCGGTGCCCGCGAGCACGAGCCGGACCGTGAGGTTCCACCGCTCGGGTCGGCGCAGGTCTCGCCGCAGGGTCAGCACGACCGGCAGGCCCAGGCCGCCCAAGATGATCGCCGCCGCGATCGGCAGGCAGATGAACGGGTCCGAGACGAAGCCCATGAGGTTGTCGCTGAACAGCGCGAACCCGGCGTTGTTGAACGCGGAGACCGCGTGGAAGACCCCCTGCCACAGCGCCTGGCCCGGGGACATCCCCACGCCCAGCCAGAAGCGCAGGCTCAGCAGCAGCGCCACCGAGGCCTCGACGGCCGTGGAGTACAGGATCAGGGTCCGCAACACCCGCGGCACGTCCCCGATCCCCTCGGCCCGGGTGGAGGCCGCGGCGTCGAGGCGCTGGGTGAGGCCGAGCCGCCGGAGGATCACCAGCCCCAGCAGCGACGTGAACGTCATGACGCCCAGGCCCCCGAGCTTGATGAGCGCGAGGATCACGACCTGGCCCAGGGGTGTCCAGAACGTCTGGGTGTCCACGACGCCGAGGCCCGTCACCGTGGTGGCGCTGGTCGCCGTGAACGCGGCCTCCAGCGGGGTGGGCGCGCGGCCCTGATACGAGGCGGGCAGCAGCAGTGCGCCGGTGCCCGTCACGATGACGACGAGGAAGGACCCGACCACGAGCTGGGTCGGACGGATGCGGGGCCGGCGCGGGCCGACCCGCGGCGACGAGGTGGAAGCCACGGGAGGAAAACATAGTCCTCCCGGGGCGCACTGTCACCGTGCGGTGCCGGTGGTTGAATGGCCGGGTGCCGACCCCCTCCGTCCCCCTCGTCCACCCGGTGCACCGGTTCGCCCACCACGAGATCGACTTCCGCCGCCGGATCGTCACGATGGCCGTGGTCAACCGCACCCCGGACTCCTTCTACGACGACGGCACCGGCGCCGTCCTGGAGGACGCCCTCGCCCAGGCCCACGCCGCGGCGGACGCCGGAGCCGAGTGGGTCGACGTCGGCGGCGTGCCGTTCGCGCCCGGGGCGGAGCTCGACCCGGCCGAGGAGGCGGCGCGGGTGGTCCCCCTGATCGCGGCCCTGCGGAGTGGGGACGGAGCCGGGTCCTCCGAGGCGTCGCGCCGGTTGATCCTCTCGGCGGACACGTTCCAGCCGGCCGTGGCCGAGGCGGCCCTGGCCGCGGGGGCGGACGTCGTCAACGACACCACGGGACTGTTCCACGCGGACCTGGGCCGGGTGGTGGCCGCCGCGGGCGCGCACCTCGTGGTCACCCACTCCCTCGCCCACGTGCGCGGACCCCGGGCCGTGGTCCCCCGGCCGACCTACGGCGACGTCGTCACGGAGGTCCGTGACCACCTGCGGCGCACCGTCGACCGGGCCGTGGCGCTCGGCGTCCCGGAGGACAGGATCATCGTGGACCCCGGCCACGATCTGAACAAGAACACCCGGCACACCCTCGAGATCACGCGGCGGCTGGACGAGATCGCCGCCCTGGGGCTGCCCGTGCTGGCGGCGGTCTCGAACAAGGACTTCATCGGCGAGAGCCTGGACCGGCACCGGCACGAGCGCCTGCCCGGCTCGCTGGCCGCGGCCGCGGCCTGCGTGTACGGCGGCGCCCGGATCCTGCGTATGCACGACGCCGACGCCTCCGTCTCGGCGGCCCGCATGCTCGAGTGCGTGTTCGGGTGGCGTCAGCCGGCGCGCCTGGTCCACAACATGGGTCAGGAGAACCCGCCGCCGGATCGCAGCACCCTGACCGAACACCGCGCCCGCCACGGGGTGCGGGCATGAGACGGCTGACCGAGACCGGCCCCGGCCTGGACGACGACGCCCTCCGCGCCGCCCTCGCGGCCCCGACGGCCGAGGACACCGGCCCCGGAGCCTGGGTCCGCGTCGTGTTCATCGCCTCCGCCGACGGCGCGGCCACCCTGGACGGCCGTGCCGGCGGGCTCGGCTCCCCCGCGGACCAGCGGCTGCTCTCGCTGTCCCGGCACGACGCCGACGTCGTGCTCGTGGGGGCCGGGACCATCCGGGCCGAGGGCTACGAGGGAGCGCTGCTGTCCGAGGAGGACCGGCGTCGACGCGCGCAGGCCGGCGGGCCCGCGGACCCGCCCGTGGCCGTGGTCAGCGGCAGCCTGGACCTGGACCCGGAGTCCGCGTTCTTCACGGCCGCCCCGGTGCGCCCCTGGATCCTCACGTCCCGGGCCGCCCTCGCGGCCGAGCCGGAGCGGGCGACGGCGCTGGCCGCGCGCGCGGACGTGCTGGCGGTCGGCCAGGAGCACGTGGACTCCGAGACCATGGTGGCGACCCTGCACGCGCGCGGCGCCCGCGTCGTCCACTGCGAGGGCGGACCGCGCCTGTTCGGCAGCCTCGCAGCGGCCGGCCTCGTGGACGAGGTGCACCTCACCGTGGCGCCGCTGCTGGCCGGACCCGCCGCCAGCCGCGTCCTGACCGGTGAGGACGGCCCCGGCCTCCCCGCCCGGCTGCAGCTGGTCCAGGTGCTCCACGACGACGGCATGCTGTTCCTGCGCCTGCACCACGAGCGGCATGCCTCCCCCGGCCCGGACCCCACGCCGTGAGCGCGGCCGAGGAGCACCGCACCGCCTACGAGGTCCTCGGCGTGCCCCGCGACGCGACCGCCGAGGAGGTCCGGCGGGCCTACCGCCGCGCGGCCCGGGCCGCCCACCCCGACGTCGGTGGCGACCCCGCCGCCTTCCGGGCCGTGACGCGGGCGTGGGAGCTGCTCGGCGACGCCGAGGCCCGGCGCCGGTACGACCTCTCGCTGCCCGGCCCGGACGTCGGGGCCCGCGGCCCCCGCGCGCCGGGCGGGTCAGCGCGGGCGCGATCGTCGGGACGGCCCGGACCCGGCGGACGTGCCGACCGCCCCGTGCGCTACGAACCCCCGCCCGGCGAGGCGGAGGCGGACCCGACCGTGCTGGACCTGCCGCGATCGAGCCAACGCGTCCACGGGGCGCCGCGACCGCGCGGGATCCTGCCGGACGAGCACCGGGTGCTGCGGCAGGCCCGCACCCTCGACGTGCTGCTGCGCCACGTGGCGGACGCGCTCCCGGCCGCCCGGGTCCTGACGGGACTGCGGCTGGGCGGGCGCTGGGGACGGCACCTCGACGTGGACCACGCGGTGCTGTGCGGCCACCGCCTGGCGCTGATCGGCTCCGTCATGGTCCCGGAGGGGACCTACACCTGGGACGGGGCGGACCTGCGCTCCCGGGGCCGCCCCGTGGCCCCGCCGCTGCTCGGCCCCGCGATGATGGCGTGGCAGCAGGCCCTGCCCCAGGTCACCGTCGGCGGCTTCGTGCACGTGATGACGGACCGCGACGCGCGGCACGCACCCGTGATCCGCCACACGCGCGGCGCCGACGCGCCGGAGGCGCAGGCCGACCTGCTCACCGCCCCGCCCGCACCCGGGATCGCGTTCGCGCGCGAGATCGCGCTCTTCCTGGGCACCGGCACGGACCCGGACCTCGTGGACCGGCGCGCGCTCGGCGCGCTGGTCGACCGGCTCCACTGAGGCACGCCCCCGCCCGGCGGCGCCCCACTAGGCTGGGCGCGTGCCCGACTCC
>NZ_JABFAX010000019.1:18603-107316 GCF_017168395.1 Micrococcus sp. KRD128
GGTCTGGTCCACGGGGTCCTCGCTTCGGGTCGGGCCCCGGGCGGTCGACACAGACGCCCGTCGTCTTGCGGACGCGCGCCCCGGGGCACGTCCACGCTAGCGTGCATGACTGAACGCCGCCTAGAGGCCGAACGTCCGCTCCTCCCACGGTCCCGGCCGCGCCGGATCCCTGGTGCCCGATTCCCACGCCGCCCTACACTCAACCCCAGGATCCGGCGGGTCCGCCCGGTGCGGCGGCTCGCCTCCGCCGTCGAAGGAGACCCCGCATGACCGTGCCCACCCGCCCCGCCGATGTCGGCCGTCTGGCGCGCGCCGTGACCGCCGCGGGTCTGGGAGGCCTGGGCCTCCTGGTGGCGGCACCCGCCTCGCACGCCGTGACGGTGCCGCCGGGCGTGTACGTGGTGGACGAGGCCGGGGTGCTCTCGACCTCCGATGAGCAGCGGCTGACCCAGGAGATCCAGGACCTGCGCCGGGACACCGGGCAGGGGCTGTACGTCGTCTACGTGGATGAGTTCAGCACGGACGCCCAGACGCTGGCCCAGGACGTGGCGCGCCAGCGCGGGCTCGGGACGAACGACTCGGTCCTGGCGATCGCGGTCGAGGACCGCGCCTATGGGCTGGACAGCGGCGGGGACGCGGACCTGCAGGACCAGGTGACGCGCACCTACGTGGGCCCGGAGCTGTCCAAGATCGGCACGGACCCCGGCTCGGCGGAATGGCTCGCGGCGGGCACCGCCGCGGTGCAGGGGCTCGACGACGCCGCCGACGGCACGCTCGACGGCACGGGGGCCAGCGGGGCCGAGTACGATCCGGCCGGCGCCCTGCCGGCCGGCACCACGGGCGGCGGGAGCACGGCCCAGGGCGCCTCCGACGGCGGTGGGGCCCTGACGGCGGTCCTCGGCGCAGGTGCGGTGGCCGCGGCCGTGGGCGGCGGCGTGCTCGTGGCCCGCAGCCGGAGGCGCACGCAGGGTGGCGCCGTCGAACGGGGCCGCACCGAGGAGGCCCGCCGCGACCCCCTCGACGAGCTCAGCGTGGAGCAGCTGCGCACCCAGGCCGGCTCGAAGCTCGTGGCCGCGGACGACGCCATCCGCTCCTCGGAACAGGAGCTGGGCTTCGCCGAGGCGTCCTACGGGGAGAAGTCCGTGGCGACGTTCCGCCAGGACATCGACCAGGCCAAGGAGCACATGCGGGCCTCGTTCCAGCTCCAGCACCAGCTCGACGACGAGATCCCGGACACCGAGGCCGAGCAGCGCGCCTGGCTCAAGGAGATCATCCAGCGCAGCGAGGCCGTGGGTGCGTCCCTGGCGGCGCACAAGAAGGAGTTCGACTCCCTGCGCGACCTCGAGAACCAGGTGCCCGAGGCCCTCGAGCGTCTCGAAGCCCGCCTGCCCGAGGCCCGGTCCCGGGTGCAGGACTCCGAGTCGGCGATCACCGCGCTGCACGGCCAGTACGCGGAGTCCGCCCTCGCCGAGGTCGCGGACAACGCGACGCAGGCCCGGGAGCGGCTCGAGTTCGTGGAGACCGCCGTCGCGAAGGCGCGGAGCGCGTGGGACGCCCAGGACCGCTCCACGGCGGCGCTGGGCGTGCGTGCCGCCGAGGAGGCGCTCAGCCAGGTGGACACGCTCACGGAGGCGGTGGGCAAGGCCGAGGGGTCCCTGCGGGCCATGCTGGGCAACCTGCAGACGGGCCTCGCCCAGTCCGAGCAGGACGTCGCCGAGGCCGAGGCGCTCGTGGCCAACGGGTCGAACCCCGAGCTGGCCGGCCCGGTGGCGGGGATGAAGAACGCCGTGAACGCGGTGCGCCGAGCCCTCGCGGCCGGCCGCCCGGACCCCCTGGAGCTGCTGCACCAGCTCGAGGCCGCGCACCGCCAGCTCAACACCCCGCTGGCCGGCGTCCGCGACGCTCGGGAGCAGGCCCGCCAGGCCTCCCAGGTGCTCACCTCCACGATCGCCCAGGCCCAGGCGCAGATCGACGGCACGGCCGACTTCATCGGCGCCCGGCGCGGTGCGGTGGGCTCGGAGGCCCGGACCCGGCTCGCGGAGGCCGACCACACGCTGCGTTCGGCGATCAGCCTCGGCCGCACCGACCCCGTGGCCGCCCTCCAGCAGGCGCAGCGCGCCTCCCAGCTGGCCGAGCGCGCGAGCGAGCTGGCCCGCGCGGACGTCGAGGGCTTCGGCTACGGCCCCGGCATGGTGGGCGGCATGTACGGTGCACGCCCGCGCGCCGGAGTGGGCGGCAGCTTCGGCGGCGGCCTCGGCGGCGCACTGCTCGGCGGCATCCTGATGAACTCGATCCTGAACAGCGGCAGCTGGGGCGGCGGTGGCTTCGGCGGGTTCGACGGCGGCGGCCTCGGCGGCGGCGACTTCGGCGGGTTCGGCGACATCTCCGGCGGCGGCTTCTGACCGCCGCCTCCCCCCCCCATGAACTCCGGCGCCCCGGGCGCCGGCCCGGCCCGCACGCGCGGGACGGGGTGGACGCAGGCCGACGGTCTGCGCTGACGTGAAAGACCGACGAAAGGCAGACACCATGGTCAAGCAGTCCATCTTCGGCCGCATCAGCACGCTGGCGAAGGCCAACATCAACGCGATGCTGGACAAGGCCGAGGACCCCCAGAAGATGCTGGACCAGATGGTCCGCGACTACACGAACAACATCGCGGAGGCCGAGGCCGCCGTCGCCCAGACGATCGGCAACCTGCGAATGATCGAGGACGACTACCGCGAGGACCAGGACGCGTCCCGCAGCTGGGGCCAGAAGGCGCTGGCCGCCTCCCAGAAGGCCGACGACTTCCGCACCAAGGGCGACACCGCCTCGGCGGACAAGTTCGACAACCTCGCCAAGGTGGCCATCGAGCGCCAGATGGACTTCGAGCGCCAGGCGAAGTCCGCGGAGCCGACCATCGCCTCGCAGCGCGAGATCGTGGAGCGCCTGAAGACCGGTCTGGACCAGATGAAGGTCAAGCGTCAGCAGCTGGTCGCCAAGCGCGACGAGCTGACCGCCCGCGCCAAGTCCGCCCACGCCCAGTCCGCGGTGGCCGACGCCGTGAAGTCGATCGACCTGCTGGACCCGACCTCCGAGGTCTCCCGCTTCGAAGAGAAGGTCCGTCGCGAGGAGGCCCGCGTGCGCGGCCAGCAGGAGATCGCCGCCTCCTCCCTCGACGCCCAGTTCGAGTCCCTCGAGGATCTCGGCGAGAAGACCGAGGTGGAGGCCCGCCTCGCCGCCCTCAAGGCCGGCGGCGCCGGCCAGGCCGCCCTCACCTCGGGCGACGTCGACGCCGACGAGACCCTGACCCTCGACTACGCCGCCGAGGGGACCGCCGAGGAGACCGGCACCGCGCGCGGCTGACCCCGCCCCGCCCCACGGCCCGTCGCCCGGCCCACGCCGGCGCGGCGGGCCGTCCTCGTGCGCCCCGGCCGGTGCCCCTCCCGGACGCGCCCCGGCCCCCGCACTCCTTTGGTACTGTCCCGGGGTCCCTCGGCACGCTCCGTGGGGCTCCCCCGTCCCCGCACAGAGGAAGAACCCCATGCAAGAGCAGTTCACGGCCTGGTCCGTGCTGGTCGACGCCGGCCTCATCGGCGCGCTCCTGGCCGTGGGCACGCTGGCCCGTGCCGTCATCACGCCCCTCCAGACCCTGATGATCCCGGCCTCCGTCATCGCCGGCATCCTGGGCCTGGCCCTCGGCCCGAACGGCCTGGGCTGGCTGCCGTTCAGCTCCCAGCTGGGCACATACGGCTCGATCCTGATCGTCATCGTGTTCGTGTGCATCGCGCTCACCGACGACTTCGACGTCCGCAAGATCGGCCGCCCCGTAGGCGCGTTCGCGTCCTACGGCGTGCTGATCTACTCCTCCCAGGTGGCCATCGGCGCCCTCGTCACGCTGGTCCTCCTGCAGCCGCTGTTCGACGCGCCCGACTCGTTCGCCGCCCTGCTGTTCGCCGGCTGGGCGGGAGGCTTCGGCTCCGCGGCCGCCGTGGGCCAGGCGTACGCGGCCAACGGCGATGCGACCGTCACCTCGCTGGCCTACACCTCGGCCACCGTCGGCATGATCGTCGGCGTGGTGGGTGGCATCATCCAGGCCAAGATCGGCGCGCAGCGCGGCCACGCGCGGGAGTTCGCGGGCCTGACCTCCATCCCGGAGGAGCTGCGCACCGGGGTGCTGAACCAGGTGGAGGAACGCCCGGTCATCGGCCGGCACACCTTCTCGGCGGCCTCGGTGGAGTCGCTGGCCTTCCAGGTCGGCGTGGTCGCGATGATCGCGGCGGCCGCGCACGGCGTGGTCTCCTGGATCACGGCCGTGTGGCCGAGCGTCGTGGGTGAGGACGGTCCCCAGCTGATCATCCCCGCGTTCGCGATCGCGTTCCTCCTCGGCCTGATCGCCCGCGTCCTGTTCCAGGCCACGAAGACGGCGAAGTTCCTCGACCCGGGCTCGCTGAACTCGGTGTCCGGCACCGCCACGGACATCCTCATCGTCTGTGGCATCGCCGCGATCGCCCCGACCGTGGTCGTGGACTACTGGCAGCCGCTGCTGCTCCTGTTCGTGATCGGCCTCGCGCTGGCCCTGTTCCTGGGGATCGTCGTGGCGCCGCGTGTCATGACCGACGCGTGGTTCGAGAAGCAGCTGTTCACGTGGGGCTGGGCCACCGGCGCCGTCGCCACAGGCGTGGCCATGCTGCGCATCGTGGACCCGAAGCTGAAGTCCGGGACCATGGAGCAGTTCGGCGTGGCCTACATCCCGGTGGTGCCCGTGGAGATCGCGGCCGTGTCCTTCGTGCCGCTGCTGCTCATCGCGGGCCTGTCCTGGGCCGTGGTCGGCATCTGGGGCGCCATCGCGATCATCGCGATCATCGCTGCCGTCTGGCTGCGCCGCACCGATCCGGGCCGCCGCACGCCGGCCCAGCAGGCGGTCCGGGCCTCGAGCCGCTGACACTCCCGCTCCCCCGCGTTGATCGCCCGAGGGCGGTCGGCTCGCCCGCCGGCACCGTGCCGGCGGGCCGGGGCGACCGGTCCCGGACATGCGAGAAGGCCCCCAGCAGATGCTGGGGGCCTTCTCCTTCTCGTTGCGGGGGCAGGATTTGAACCTGCGACCTCCGGGTTATGAGCCCGGCGAGCTACCGAACTGCTCCACCCCGCGGCGACTTCTAGAACTATACACACCTGTTCCGTCGAGTTCAAATCGGCGTCAGCACCCCGCCATCCGGCGGCCATGCGGCGGCCACCTGCCCCGAGACGACAGCGGCCCCGACCACGCGCGGTGCGTGGCCGGGGCCGCCGTCGACGGTCCGGCGGGCCCGGCCCGCCGGCGCCGGCTCAGCCGCTCGGCGTCGGGCTGGGGCTCGACGACGGCGCGGGGCTCGCCTCGGCCGGGGCCTGGTCCTGGGCGGGCGCGTCGCCGCCCAGGGCGTCGTCGGCGGCGGTGGCACGCTTCAGGGCCTCGTTGAGACGCTTCTGCTGCTCGCCGTAGCCGGCCCAGTCGCCCTCGGCCAGACGCTCCTGGCCCTGGGTCAGGGCGTCCTGCGCCTCCTCGAGGGCCGCCGAGAGCTCCTCCTCGACCGTGCCCGGAGCCGACGGCTCCTCGCCCGGTGCGGGCGCCTCCGCCTGGTTCTCCTCCGGGGTGACCGCGCCCGAGTCGCCGTCGAACACCTGGTCCAGGGCCTCCTGGAGGGTGTCCGCGAAGCCGACCTTGTCGCCGAACGAGACGAGCACCTTGCGCAGCGTCGGGTAGGTGGTGCCGCCCGAGGAGCGGACGTACACCGGCTGGACGTAGAGGATGCCGCCGGCCACCGGCAGGGTGATCATGTTGCCGTTGAGCACCTCGGACGCGCCCTGGCGCAGCAGGTTCAGCTCCCGCGAGACGTCCGCGTTCGAGTCGAAGTTCGCCTGCGCCTGGCCAGGGCCGGGCACCGTGGTGGACCGCGGCAGCTCGAGCAGTCGGAGCTTCCCGTAGCCCTCGGCCTTCACGCCGTCCTCCCCCGAGCCGGCGTCGCCGGTGGCGGAGAGGAAGCCGTAGAGCACGTTGCGCTGCTGGGCACCGTCCGTGATCTGCGGGATGTAGCTGCTGGTGAGGGAGAACGCCGGCTCGTCCTGGCCGGGCATCTGCAGCGTCATGTAGTACGGCGGCTGCTTGACGTCCTCCTCGCGCGTGGGGTCCGAGGGCACGGACCACGCGTCGTTGTTCTCGTAGAAGTCGTCCGCATCGGTCACGTGGTAGCGGCCGAGCAGCTCGCGCTGGACCTTGAACATGTCCTCCGGGTAGCGGACGTGGTCCATGAGTCCGGCGCTCATCTCCGAGTACGGGCGCAGCGAGGACGGGTACACGTTCTGCCAGACCCGCAGCAGCGGATCCTGGTCGTCCCACGCGTAGAGGGACACCGAGCCGTCGTACGCGTCCACCGTCGCCTTCACCGAGTTGCGGATGTAGTTCACCCGGCCCTGCATCGCCGGGTTCTGGCCCTGGCTCAGGGAGTCCACCGTGACCTCGCCCAGCTGCTGGGCGGTGGAGTACGGGAACTGGTCCGAGGTCGTGTAGGCGTCCACGATCCACTGCACGCGGCCATCGACGATCGCCGGGTAGGGGGCGGTGTCCACCGTCAGGTAGGGCGCGACCTTGCGGACGCGCTCGGCCGGGTCGCGGTCGTAGAGGATCTGCGAGGCCTCGTTCACGTCCGAGGACAGCACCAGCTCGGGCGAGCCGAACTTCACCGCGTATGCGAGCCGGTTGAACAGGTTGCCCACCGAGGGGCCGCCGTCGCCGGAGAAGGTGTACGCCGTGTCCTCCTGGGAGTCGGCCGTCTGCGGCCGGTCGCGTTCGACGGCCGGCGCGCCCTCGGGCGCACCCACCACCGAGTACGAGGGCGAGTTGTGCCCGAAGTAGATGCGCGGCTCGTAGTCCTGGTCGGAGGCCAGCGGCCCGCGCGTCGGGATCTCGGAGAGCAGCCACTGGGGCCGGCCGCCGGCCGCGACCTCGGAGGCGTCGGCCACGACCATGCCGTAGCCGTGCGTGTAGATGGTGTGGCGGTTCACCCACGACTGCGAGTCGTCCACGTTGACGTCACGGGCCGCCAGGATGGTGTCCCGCGTCTGGCCGTCCACCTCGTAGCGGTCCACGTGCAGCGTGGTGGGGAACGAGTAGTACGGACGGAACTGCTGGAGCTGCCCGAAGGTCTGGGAGATCAGGTTCGGGTCCATGAGACGGACGTTGGCCGTGTTGGCCTCCTCGCCCGCCAGGGCCCCGGCCTCGGTGTCCGTGGCCCCCTCGTAGTTCGTCACCTCGACGTCGTCCAGGCCGTACGCCTCGCGCGTCATGGCGATGTTCCGCTCGATGTACTCGGACTCGAGCGTGCGCTCGGACGGCTTCACCTGGTACTCCTGCACGATGAAGGGGTACGCCGTGCCCACCACGAGCGCCGTGATGACCAGGACCGCGGTGCCGATCAGCGACAACCGCCACCGGCCCGAGACCACCGTCCACACGAACAGGCCGGCCACGATCACGGCCGTGACCGCCAGGATCGCCGACGTCGGGATGACCGCGTTCACGTCCGTGTAGAGCGCGCCGGCCCAGTTGCCGGTCTGCGACTGCGTGGTGCGGTAGCGGTTGAGCCAGAAGTTGACGCCCTGCAGCAGCAGGAACACGGCCAGGGTGATGCCGATGTGGGCGCGCGCCGCCGGGGTGATCCGCACACCGCCGCCCTCCTCCACGCGCACCGCGCCGTACAGGTAGTGCACCAGAAGACCGGTGATGCCGGAGACCAGGACCACCGAGATCAGGTACCCGACCACGAGCGTCAGGAACGGCAGGGTGGCCATGAAGAACATGAGGTCCAGGCCGAACTCCGGGTCCGCCTGGCCGTAGGGCACCTGGTTCAGGAACAGCAGGACCGTGTTCCAGCCGTTCATCGCGGTGGAGCCGGCGAACACGCCGAGCACGAGCGGGACACCCAGGAACACCAGGCGCCGGATGGGCTCCAGCTGGCGCTGGGCCTGGCTGAGCGAGTCCCGCGCGGCCGCGGACGCGTCCGCGGGGCGGTGGCGCCAGGCCGTGCGGATCGCCAGCCACACGGCGAGGGCCATCCCGAGCCCGGCGATCAGGAACAGCGCGGCCTTGGCGACGACCTCGGTCCAGAAGACCTCGGTGAAGCCCAGCTGCGAGAACCACAGCACGTCCGTGTAGACGTTCGTGAACACCACGAACAGCCCCACGAGCACGGCCACCGCGATGATGGTCAGCACGAGCGCGCTCGGCCGGCCCGGCCGGCCCCTGCCGCGCGCGGCGGAGGACCCGCCCCCGCCGAACGGGCCACCAGGACCGCGGTCGCCGTCGTCGCCCGGGCCGCGCGGGGCGCCGCCGAAGGGGCCGAACGCCCCGAACGGGCCGGACTGGCCCCCGGCGGTCCCGCCGCCGTCACGGGGCGGGCCGCCGAACGGTCCGCCGCCTCCCTGTCCGAAGCTCACTGCTCTGTCCTCTTCCCTCCCGCGTCCGCGGGGCTTTGCTCCGGTCCGGGGCGCTGCGCCCCGGACATGTCGTCCGGTCTGGTGGTCTGGTGGTCCTGGTGTGCGTCGGCTCAGCCGCACGTCCGGGCGGCGGCCGGGCTCTCCCCCCGGGCCACCGCCTCGACGATGTCGCGGGCCTGGCCCAGCGTGTCCACGGGGTACACCGTCAGACCCTCGGGCACACGGCCGGCCAGCTCCTCGCAGTTCGCCGTGGGGGCGAGGAACGTCGTGGCCCCCGCCTCGGCGGCGCCGCGCACCTTCTGCGGGATCCCGCCGATGGGACCCACGACGCCGTCCCCCGAGATCGTGCCCGTTCCCGCGATCGGGGCGCCCCCCGTCATCGCGCCCGGGGTCAGCCGCTCGATCACGGTGAGCGCGAACATCAGACCCGCCGAGGGCCCGCCGATGTCCGGCACGGTCAGCTCGACGTCCACCGGGACGTCGTAGGCGGTCTCGATCAGGGCCCCCATCTGCCACGGCTGGGGCGCGCCCTCGGGGGCGGCCGCCACCGGCACCTCGAGGTCCTGCTCCACGCCGTCGCGGCGGACCGTCAGCGTGACCGGGTCGGGCCCCGCGGCCCCGACGGCGGCGCGCACGGCCTCCAGGTCGGCCACGGGCCGTCCCTCGGCGGCGATCACCTCGTCCCCGGCCCGCAGGACACCCTCGGCGGGCCCGCCGGACACGAGCTGCTGCACGACGAGCCGCTGGGGCACCTCCCGGCCGAGCTCGTGCAGGGCCGCGGCGGTCGCGGTCTGCTGGGAGTCCGACATGGCCGCCGAATTGGCCTCGCCGACCTCGTCGGAGGTGACGCCGGTGGGGTACATCAGCTCGCGCGGGACCACGTCCACGGCGGGGTCCGTCAGGCCGCGGCCGAGATCGAGCAGGGAGGTGGTGCCGATGGGCGGGCCCCCGACCATCACGGTGGTCATGGCCAGGGTCCCCTCACCCGGGTCCGCCTCGCCGCCCTCGACGCGCAGCACCGGTCGACCCTCGCGTTCGCCCAGCAGGTCCACGGCGGGGCCGGGGCCCTCGAGGATGTAGGGGGTGGGGGCCAGCAGTGCCAGCCCGGCGCTGCCCAGGGCGAGCCATCCGGAGAAGGGCACGCGGGCGGCGCGGGTGGTCCTCGAGGGCACTGCGCGCACGCGACACCGTCTTTCCTGGGGGTCCTGATCGGGCCGTCCTCGCCGCCGGGCACGGGCCGCGCGGCGACGGTCACACCAGTCTACGCGGGGCCGCGACCCCCGCCTGCCCCGCGCGACGCCGTGCGCCATGGGCGAACCGCGCCGCCGCGACGTCGGGAGGGCGGGCGCGCCGCGCCGACGCGGATACGCTGGAGACATGAGCAACGACGCGCGCACGCCCGGATCCGACGACGGCCGCGACCCCCTGGAGGAGATGCTGCGGCAGCTCTTCGGCGGCCAGGGCCCCGACCCGGACGAAGTCCGACGCGCCATGGAGGGCCTGGGCGGCCCCGGCGGGGTGCCCTTCGACCCGTCCCAGCTGAATCCGGCCATGATGCAGCAGGCCATGGCCCAGTTCCAGGCGATGATGAGCTCCGGCTCCGGCTCGGACGGCCCCGTGAACTGGGCTCTGGCGAAGCAGGCCGCCCGCCAGGCCGTGGCCGGCGAGGACCCGGCCGTCGGCTCGTTCGCGCGACGCGAGGTGGACGAGGCGCTGCGGCTGGCCGAGCTGTGGCTCGACGGCGTCACGCAGACCGAGCCCGTCGGCAGCGTCGGCGTGGCCTGGTCCCGTGCCGAGTGGGTCGAGGCGACCATGGACCAGTGGCGCCGGCTCACCGAGCCCGTGGCCGTCTCGATGTCCCGCGCGATGTCCGCGGCCATCGAGCAGCAGCTGCCGGGCCAGCTCCCCGAGGGCATGGACGCCTCCCTGCTCGGCGGGCTGCAGCCCATGCTGAAGAACATGGGCGGCACGATGTTCGGCCTGCAGCTCGGCGGCGCCGTGGGCGCCCTGGGCAAGGAGGTGCTCTCGGGCACGGACATCGGCCTGCCCGTCGCCGGCCACCGTCTCGCCCTCGTCCCCGTGAACATCGAGGAGTTCGGCGACGGGCTCTCGGTGCCGGACGACCAGATCCGCATCTACCTGGCCCTGCGCGAGGCCGCACGCATGCGCCTGTTCCTGCACTCGCCGTGGCTCGAGCGGGACCTGTACGCCGCCGTCGAGCAGTACGCCGCGGGCATCCGCCTGGACACCGAGGGCATCGAGCGGGCCGCGCAGTCGGTGGACCCGATGGACCCCGGCTCCCTGCAGGCCGTGTTCGACGGGGCGTCCTTCATCGCCGCCCCGGACGCCACCCAGCAGGCCGCGCTGGACCAGCTGGAGCTGCTCGTCGCCCTCGTGGAGGGCTGGGTGGACGTGGTGGTCGCCGAGGCCGCGCGCCCCCTCGAGTCGGCGGCCGCCCTGCGCGAGACCATGAACCGCCGCCGCGCCTCGGGTGGCCCGGCCGAACAGGCCTTCGCCGCCCTCGTGGGCCTCGAGCTGCGCCCGCGCCGCCTGCGCGAGGCCGCCGCGTTCTGGGAGCACGTCACGGCCGAGCACGGCACGGAGTACCGCGAGGAGATCTGGCGCCATCCCGAGCGTCAGCCCACGGCGGAGGACCTCGAGGACCCCGCCGGGTACGCCGGGCGCCGCTCCGCCGCGGACGCCAGCGCCGAGTCCCTCGACGACGAGCTGCGCAAGCTCCTCGAGGGCGGCTTCGGCGACGCGCCGCGCGAGGGCTGAGCCCCTCCCGGCACGACGGCGGCGGGCGGTCCGGCACCTCGGGTGCGGGCCGCCCGCCGTCGTGTCAGCCCGCGTCCTCGTCCTCCGCCCACCGGTCCGGCGCCGTGCGACCGCGGCCCTCGGCGAAGGTGACCCCCTCGAGGAAGGCCATCGCCTCGGCGTAGCGCGGGTACCGGTCCACGAGGCGTCGGAAGGCCGGGCCGTGTCCGGACTCCAGCAGATGGGCCAGCTCGTGGACGAGCACCGCCGCCACCACCCAGTCCGGCATGCCGCGCAGCTGCGTCGAGAGCCGGATGGTGCCGCGGGCCGGCGTGCACGAGCCCCAGCGGCGGCGCTGCCGGGCCGACCACGTGACCGAGACCGGACGGGCCCGCCCACCCAGGTGCGCCGCCGAGAGCCGTCCCGCCCAGGCCAGGAGCGCGTCGTCGGAGCGAGCGTCGGCGGGGCGGCCGTCCAGGTCGGCCGCGGGCTGCCCCGTCCCGCCGCGTGCGCCCACCTTCGCGACCATCCGGCCGATCCACTCGCGCTCCTGCGCAGCCGAGAGCCGGGCCGGGACGTTGACCTGCAGGCGGCCGTCGCGCCACGCCGCCGAGACGGTGCGGGTGCGGGCCGTGGAGCGCACGAGCCGCACGGGCGTGCCCTCCCAGTCCAGATCGATGCTCTCGCGGGCGGGACCGCGGTGGGCGGCCGGGACGGCACGCGGAGGGCGGCCGGGGGGGGCGGGACAGGGCGCATCCGGCCATTGTCCGGCATGGGCCGCAGGCTGTGGACAATCCGGCGCGGTCCGGGAGTGCCCTGGCAGGGTGGGAGGCACCGAGCCGAGAGGAGAGCCGTGCGCACCGTCGCCGAGACCGTCACCACCGTCCCTCATGATGCCGCCGCGTCAGCGCTGGAGCCGGGGGCGTGGGCCCCGCCGACGGACGTCCATGTGGCGGGCCTCGACGCGGTGGGCGCGGCGATCGCCCACGCGCTGGCGGGGGCCGGGGCGCTGCGCCTGGCCCTGTGGGATCCGCGGCCCGTCGACGCCGCGGACCTGGGGACCGGCCTGCTGCCCGGGGACCTCGGTCGGCCCCGGGCGGGTGCGCTCGAGCGCCGGCTGGGCGATGTGGCCCCCGGGCTGCGCGTCTTCGCGCACCACGGCCCGGTGCCGGTGCTCGTGGGGCAGGCGACGGTGGCGGTGGGGTCCGTGCTCGACGCGGACCTGGCCGCGCAGGCCCTGGCCGCCGACCACCCGCTGCTGCCGGTCACGGTGGGGCCGAGAGCGGTCACGGTCGGACCGTGGTGCGCCCCCGGGGTGCGCGGGTGCCCGCTGTGCCGATGGCCCGCGGACCCGGCGGGCGTCCCCGGTGTCCCGACGGCGCCCGGCCCGTCGGCGCACCGGGGACAGGTGGACGGGCTCGCGGCGCTGCGGGCCGCCGTGCTGACCGTGGACGCGCTGCGGACCGGACCGGCCCCCGGCGTGCTGCGGGCCGATCGGGTGACGGGACGCACGCGCCGGGTGAAGGTCCGCCCCCGGCCCGGCTGCGCCTGCGACCCGGATGCGCTCGGCTGGGCGTTCTGACGGGGGCGGCGCCGCCGGCGGAACGGGGTGCGGGCCCGCGGCTCAGGCCGTCGGGGTGCCGTGCAGCAGCTCGAGCAGCTCCGGTCCGTGCTTCTCCAGCTTGGTCTTGCCGAGGCCGGGCACCTTCAGGAGCTCTGCCGGGGTCCTCGGCATGGCCTCGGCGATGGCCACGAGGGTGGCGTCCGTGAACACCACGAACGCGGGCATCCGCATCTCGGCGGCCGTGCGGGTGCGCCAGTCGCGCAGCTCCTCGAGCACGGCCTCGTCGTAGGTGGCGGGGCAGTCCAGGCAGCTGCCGACCTTGCGCTCGGCTCCCGTCTCGAGGGGCTTGCCGCACGTGCGGCACACGGCGACCTTCGCACCCCGACGCCGCGGCGCCGTCGGGCCGGCCGCGGATCCGCGGGCCGGGGCGTGTTCGCGGGTGCCGCCGAGGGTCGGGTCGATGGCCCACAGGAACCGGGAGGGCCGCCGGGTGGAGCGCCCGCCCGTGCCCCGCGAGAGCGTCCACGTCAGCGACAGGTGCTGGCGGGCACGCGTGATCCCCACGTAGAGCAGGCGCCGTTCCTCGTCCACCTCGGCCTGGGTCTCCGCGAAGGAGATCGGCATGAGCCCCTCGGACAGGCCCACGAGGAACACCGCGTCCCACTCGAGGCCCTTGGCGGAGTGCAGCGAGGCCAGGGTGATGCCCTGCACCGTCGGCGCGTGCTGGTGCTGAGCCCGCTCGTCGAGCTCGGCCACGAGCTCGGTCAGCGTGAACTCGGCCCCGCGCGTCGTGGCGAGCTGGCCGGCGAGGTTGACGAGGGCGTGCAGGGACTCCCACCGTTCACGGGCCGCGCCGGAGGCCGAAGGCGGTTCGGCGGAGTAGCCGAGCGAGGAGAGCACGTCCCGCACCCGGTCCGTGACGTCGTCGCCCGTCAGGTCCTGGGCCGCGCGGGCGGCGGCCCGCAGCTGCAGGATGCCGTCGCGCACCTCGCGCCGGGAGAAGAACCGCTCGCCGCCGCGCAGCTGGTAGCCGATGCCCGCTGAGGACAGCGCCGTCTCGAAGGCCTGGGACTGGCCGTTGGTGCGGAACAGGACGGCGATCTCGGAGGCAGGCACGCCATCGTCGATCAGCGCCGCGATCCGGTCGGCGACCCAGCCGGCCTCGGCCTCGTCGTCGGTGCACTCCGCGAACACGAGGTCGGGGCCGGCCGGCCGCTGGGAGACGAGCTCGAGGGGGTCGGGCCAGCGCGGCATCGTGCGGTCCCGCTCCCCCGCCTTGGTGCGGTCCGCCAGCAGGCGGTTGGCCGCCTCCACGATCTGCGGGCTGGACCGGTAGTCGCGCACGAGCCGGACCACCGTGGCCGCGGGGTACCGCTCACGGAAGTCGGTGAGGAAGCGGGAGGTCGCGCCCGTGAACGAGTAGATCGTCTGGGAGGCGTCGCCGACGACGCACAGGTCGCCGCGGTCGCCGAGCCAGAGGTCGAGCAGGCGGTGCTGCAGCGGCGAGACGTCCTGGTACTCGTCCACCACGAACACCCGGTACTGGTCCCGGATCGTGGCCGCGATCTGCGGCTCGGTGGACAGGATCCCCACGAGGATCAGCAGCACGTCCTCGAAGTCGATCATGTTCCGGGCCGTCTTGGCCTCCTCGTAGCCCGTGTAGAGACGGGCGACGGTGGTGGCGGTCCAGCCGGCGGGCATCTCCCGCTCCTTGGCGGCCTCCGCGTAGCCCTCGGGGGCGTGCAGGGAGACCTTGGCCCACTCGATCTCGCCGGCGAGGTCGCGCAGTCCGGCCCGGTCCACGGTCATCCGCATGCGCTGGGCGACCTCGGTGAGCAGGCGCACCTTGTTCTCGATCAGCGAGGGCATGGGGCCGCCCACGGCCTGGGGCCAGAAGTACTGCAGCTGGCGCAGGGCAGCGGAGTGGAAGGTGCGGGCCTGGACGCCGGCCACGCCGAGGTCGCGCAGGCGGGTGCGCATCTCCGCGGCGGCGCGCGCCGTGAAGGTCAGGGCGAGGGTGCGGTGCGGGTCGAAGACGCCGGAGGCGACGCCGTAGGCGATGCGGTGCGTGATGGCGCGGGTCTTGCCGGTGCCGGCGCCGGCCAGGATGCAGACAGGCCCGTGCAGGGCCGTGGCGGCCCGGCGCTGCTCCGGGTCGAGGCCGCGGAGGATCTCGTCGGGAGTGCTCATGCGGGACGAGTCCTCCTTAGGTGATCAGGGTCTGCGCATCGGGCAGCGTCCCACCGTACCAATCCTCGATGAGCGCCCGCGCGATGGACACGGCCCCGGGCAGGGTGACGTCGCCCTCGCGGGCCAGATGCGCGAGCTCCTCCCGCTCGAACCAGCGCACGGAGAGGATCTCCTCGCCGTCCGGAACCGGCTCGGCGCCGGCCGGGGCCAGGGCGGTGAACCCGAGCATGAGCGAGCGCGGGAACGGCCACGGCTGGGAGCCGCGGTAGCGCGGCTGCGTCACCGTGATCCCGGACTCCTCCGCGATCTCCCGGACCACCGCGTGCTCCAGGGACTCCCCCGGCTCCACGAACCCGGCCAGGCAGGAGTACAGCCCCTCGGGCCACGCCGCGTTGCGGCCCAGCAGGATCCGCCCGGCCGGGTCGATGACGGCCACGATCACCGCCGGGTCCGTGCGCGGGAACTGATCCCGGGAGCAGTCGCGGCAACGACGCACCCAGCCGGCCGCCTCGACGTCCGTGACGCCGCCGCAGAACGCGCAGAAGCGGTGGGTGGCGTGCCAGTTGGCGTTCGCGACGGCGGCCACGAACAGCCCGGTGTCCGCGTCGCTGAGGGCGGCGGCCGCGTCGCGGAGGCCGACCCACACGGCGTCCGCGAGCGCGGTGGCCGCGTCCTCGGGCAGGGCCGCCGGCGGCTCGACGGCGACGGAGACCACCTCGCGCTCCCGCCCGTGCGGGCCCCGGTCCGCCGCGGTGCCGCGGCCCAGATACGCGGCCTCGGCCGGCACGGGGCCGGAGGGCGCGGTGAAGACGAGCCGGCCGTCCGCGACCGGCGCGCGGCCGCCCTGCAGCCACAGGACCTCCGTCCCCTCGCGCGCCCAGACGGCCGCCAGGTGGCCCGGGTCGAGGCGGGCCACGGCACCGCGGTCCAGCTCCTCGCGGGCCAGCGGCAGGGCCAGGGGTGGTGCGGCGGTGGGGTCGGACGACGACGGGGGGCAGGAAGCCATGCGTCCAGGCTAGCGACCCGTCTCCGGTGCGCCCGGCGACGGGGGCGGGCGTTCCGCGCCTAGGCTGGAGGGGTGGATCGTCAGCCCCTTCGTCTCGCAGCCCTGGCCGCCGCGGCCGTCCCCGGCCTCGCCCCCGTCTCCGTGGAGGCGAGCCCGGACGACCCCGCGGACTTCTCGACCGCCGTCGTCGTGGACGGTGAGGGCCAGCGGTGGCGTGTCCGCTCGCCCCGCACCCCGGAGGCGGGCATCCGTCTGGAGACGGAGCTGCAGGTGCTGGCGGGCCTGACCCCGGCGGTGCGCGCCGGCCTGCCGTTCCGCACGCCCTCCGTGGCGGGCGCGGTGCGGCTCGAGGGGCTGCGCACCTTCGTCTACCAGGACATGCCCGGGCGTCCCGTCACCCTGGACGGGCTGGCCCGGCTCGGCGAGCCCGCGGTGCAGGACGTGGGCCGCGTGCTGGCCGCGATCCACACGCTGCCCTCGGACGTCGTGGACCACGCGGACCTGCCCTCCTACACGGCGGAGCAGATCCGGCAGCGTCACCTCCACGCCCTCGACCAGGCGGCCACCTCCGGCCGCGTGCCGCCCCTGCTGCTGCGCCGCTGGGAGGAGGCCATGGAGGAGGAGGCCCTGTGGCAGTTCACCCCGGTGCCGGTGCACGGTGACCTGCACGAGGACAACCTGCTCCTCGAGCGCGGCCGCGTGGTGGGCGTGACGGGCTGGACGGACCTGCACGTGGGCGACCCGGCCGACGACGTCGCCTGGCTGGCCGCCGCCACGGACCCGGACCTGGCCGACCGCGTCCTCGACGCCTACGCGGCCCGGCGGGCCGACGCGGGGGCCGCCGACGACGGCGACGCGCACCTGATGCGCCGTGCGGCGCTGCTCGCCGAGTTCGCCCTCGCCCAGTGGCTCACGCGGGGCCTGGACCGGCACGACGGGGCCATGGTCGCCGAGGCGGAGGCCATGCTGGCCGAACTCGCGAGCGACGTGCGCGCCGCGCAGGAGGCGGCCGCGCGCCAGTCGGAGGCCGACGCGGCCGCCGACGCCGCCGAGGACGCCCGGGATGCGGCGGAGGACGCCCGGGATGCGGCGGAGGACGCCCGTGAGGCCGCGGCCGCGAGAACCGCGGACCCGGAGACGGGGCCGGTGCCCGCCGTCGAGGTGGTGCGGCCGATCAACGACGGGCCAGGGCGTCCGTGATGTGACGCTCGAGCTCCTCCTCCCCCGGCAGGTCCGGGAAGGAGCGCTCCTGCCCGTGGGCCACGTAGACGAAGCTGGCCCCGATCCGTTCCAGCGGGATCCCGTGCAGCCGTGACCAGGCGAGCCGGTAGACGGCCAGCTGCAGCGACTTGAGCTCGAGGTCGCGGCCCCGCGGCACGGCGCCGGTCTTCCAGTCGACGAGCTCCCAGTCGGCCCCGGGGTCGAAGGGCAGGCGGGGGTCGCCGCCGGAGCGGTAGATCGCGTCGACCCGGCCGCGCAGCGTGATCCCGCCGACCGTCGTCTCGACCGGGGCCTCGACGAAGGCCGGGGTGCGCTCCGCCCAGCGCGAGGAGCGGAACCACTCCTGCATGGGGCCGAGGTCGAGGGCCTCGTCGACCCACAGGTCCGCGGCGTCCTCGGCCGAGTCGATGTCCAGCATGCCGGTGGCCCCGAAGCGCTCCTCGAGCCACGCGTGGAACGCCGTGCCGCGCCGCGCCGCGTGCGCGGGCGGCCGGGGCAGGGGCCGGCGCAGCTGCTCGGCCACGGCCTGCGGGTCGGCGGCGAGCTCGCCGTAGAGGGACACGGAGACGTGCTCGGGCAGGGCGGTCTCCCCGCCCGTCCCGGCGACGTCCCGACGGCGCAGCAGCACCCAGTCCACCTGGCGGGCCAGCTCCGGGTCGTCCCCGAGCGCCGCCGGGTCCGCGGCGTGCACGGCCGCGGCGGCCGCCTCCACCCCGTGCCGGCGGGCCCGGGAGCGGCGCGGCAGCGGCTGCCAGCGTTCCTCGTCCTCGGGGTCCTCCGGGTCGGCGACGAAGGCCTCCGGACCGTCGAGGGGGTCGAAGGGCCAGCGGGCGACCAGCGTCCGGCCTGCTGCGGGGTTGGCCTCGGGCAGGTCGTCCTCGGCCGGGGCGGGGCCGAGCGCGACGCCGGGCACCTCCCCCGCCAGGCCGGCCACCTCCTCGAGGAAGGCCGAGGCCGGCAGGGGCTCCTTGTTGACGCCCTTGAACAGGGAGGTGCTCAGCCACAGGGCGGATCGCGCGCGCGTGTACGCGACGTAGGCCAGGCGCCGCTCCTCGCGCTCGGCGTGGGCGGTCACGGCCACGGCATAGGGGTCCGGGTTGCCCTCCTGGGCCGCCTTGGAGCTATACTTGGTGCCGGCCGACTGGACCCAGTCCCGCTGGTCCTGGGCCCACGAGCCGTCCCACTGCGGCAGCGACGCGCGGTCCCCGCGCAGGGGCCACGGCAGCGCGCCGGCCCGGGGGCTGGTCCAGCGGTCCGCCCGCGTGGACGGGAACGTGCCCTCCTGCAGGCCGGGGACCGCGACGACGTCCCACTCGAGCCCCTTCGAGGCGTGCGCGGTGAGCACCTGGACCAGGCCGGGGGTGGGTTCGGCGTTCTCGACGCCGAGGCCGTCCTCATGCTCGAGGACGGACTCCGTCCAGGCCAGGAACGCCGTCAGGTCCGTCGCCGTGGTGCCGGCGCCGAAGTCGCGGGCCGCGTCCTGGAACGCGTTCAGATGCCGCCGGGCCGCGGCCGCGGAGACGCCGGGCCGCAGGGCCACCTCGACGTCCAGCCCCGTCTCACGGATCACCTCCGCGATGAGGTCGGCCGGGTCCTCCCCGGTGCGCGTGGAGAGCCGGCGCAGCTCGGCGTTGACGGCCCTCAGCCGGGCCAGGCCCTCGGGTGAGAAGCCGCGGCCGCGGGAGCCGACCCAGTCCGTCCCCTCCCCGGGCAGGGAGTCGAGGGCCTCCAGCAGGGCGGCGGCGTCGGCGTCCTCCTCGGGGCTCACGTCCCGGTCCGGGGCCGCGTCCGGGGTGGCCCCGGCGGGGTCCTCCCGCCCACCGGCGGCCCGCCGGGCCCGCAGCCGCGAGACGAACCGGGCGCGCTCCTGGAGCACCTCGAGGTCGGCCACGCCGATGCGCCAGCGCGGGCCGGTGAGCAGGCGGACGAGCTGGTCGCTGCGCGTGGGGTCGGCCAGCACGTGGAGGACGGCGAGCACCTCAGCGACCTCCGGCAGCGCCAGCAGCCCGGAGAGCCCGAGCACCTCGTAGGGCAGGCCGGCGGCGTCGAGCGCGTCCAGCACGGGGCCGAACTGGGCGCGGGTGCGGCACAGGACGGCGCGGCTCGGGGTGGTCCCCCCGGGCCCGGCCCCGGTGAGGGCACCGAGGCGGGCGACGACGTCGGCGGCCTCCTCCTCCGCGGTGACGAACCGGTCCACCCGGACGACGCCCTCCCCCGCGCCCGGCCGGGGCCGCAGGGTGCGCACCTCCACCGGCGCGCCGCCCGTCGCGGCGGCGTGGGCGTTCAGCGGTGCGGCGACGGCGTTGGCGACCGCCAGGATCGACTCCTCGTTGCGCCACGCGATCGTCAGGTGCGAGACGTCCGCGTTCACGCGCCGCGGGGCGCCGCCGGGGCCGGTCTCCAGCCGGGGGAAGGCGTGCGGGAAGGCGAAGAGCTGTCCGGCGGAGGCGCCGCGGAAGCCGTAGATCGACTGGTGGGGGTCGCCCACCGCGGTGACGCAGTGCCCCAGCCCGGGCGCGTCGTCCTCGGGGCCGCGCGGGCCGAACAGCCCGGCGAAGATCCGCATCTGGGCGTGGGAGGTGTCCTGGAACTCGTCCAGCAGCACCACGGGGAACCGTGCGCGCTCCTGCTCGCCGGCCGCCGGCACCTCGACGGCGATGCGCGCCGCGTGGCGCAGCAGGTCGCCGAAGTCCATGACGTCCTGCTCGCGCTTGACCTCGTCGTAGCGGGCCACGAGGTCCGCCATGAGGGCGCGGTCCGCCAGGCCGGTCAGGAACTCCTGGATCTCCTTCGAGGGGGTCTTGGCGCGCGGGGGCAGCGGCAGGGCGCTCCCCTGCTCGGCCAGCCGGGCGAGGAACCCGCGCACCTCGTCCGCGGTCACCAGGTGCTCGGCCATGTCCCCGGCCAGCCGTAGCGCCTGCGTGATGAGCCGGGACGGGGCCACGCCGAGGGCGTCCGCGACCACCGGATGCGAACGCACGACGGCGCCCATGAGCCGGTGGGCGTCCGCGTCCCCCAGCAGCCGCGCCTCCGGTTCCACGCCGATCCGCAGGCCGTGGTCCCGCACGAGCGCGCCCGCGTAGGAGTGGTACGTGGACACCGAGGCGCGGCCCAGGTCCTCGGGCTCCCCGTCGAAGCCGGGGATCTCGAGGCCGGAGCGCAGCAGGGCGTCCACGCGCCCGTTGATCCGCTCGGCGAGCTCACCGGCCGCCTTCCGGGTGAACGTGACGCCGAGGACCTCGTCCGGGCGCACGAGACCGTTGGCCACGAGCCAGACCACGCGGTCGGCCATGGTGGCGGTCTTGCCGGAGCCGGCGCCGGCCAGCACCAGGCGCGGAGTGAGCGGGGCGGTGACCACCTCGGCCTGCTCCTGCGTGGGCGGGGGCAGCCGCAGCCGCGCCGCGATGTCCTCCGGGGAGTGGACCGCGTCCTCGACGCGCGGACGATCGGTCGGGGCGGCGGGATCGCCGGTCAGCGGGGCCATTCGGTGACCTGCCTTCCTTCGGAGCAGAGCGGACAGACGGAGGGCAGCGCGCACCGACGGGCGCCGGCCTCGTGGAGGGCGAGGAAGCGCGGCCCCGTGGTGCGACGGGCCGCCGTGAACACCTGCTCGAGCGCCCAGGTGTCCCCGTCCTCGAGGGCCGGCTGGTCCTGCACCTTGGTCTTCAGGGTGCCCGCGCCGAGCTGGACGAGGGCCGCGCCGGCCGGCGTCGCGGGCCGTTCCAGGCCGGCGAGCGCGGCGCGCAGGGCGGGGTCCGTGGCGGGGTCGTCCCGGACCTGCTCCAGACCGCCGGCGCGGACGGCCACCTGATAGGCGGCCAGCTGTGGCTGGCGCGCCATCTCCGCACCGGTGGGCGCGCTGCGGCCGGTCTTGAGGTCGGCGATGAAGGGTCGGCCCTGCGCGTCCGCCTCGAGCCGGTCCACGACGCCGGTGATCCGGACGGTGGTCCCGCCCCAGGTCAGGTCCGCGAGGAGCCGCACCTCCTGAGCCACGGGCCGACGCCCGGCCGCCCGGGCGATGCTCCAGTAGCCGATGTAGGCGTCCACCAGGCCGCGGGCCCGGTCGTGCTCGATCTCCGTGATCCAGCCCTCCGGCAGGCCGAGTTCGGGCAGGCGGCGTTCCAGTTCGGCACGCACGTCCTCGGGCACGCCCTCGGGATGGTGTTCGGCCACCGAGTGCACGAGCGTGCCCACGGACTGGGCGAGGGTCCCGCCCGCGTTCGCGCCGACGTGGTACAGCACCCAGTCCAGCGGATTGCGCAGGGCCGTCTCCACGCGGGAGGGCGAGAGCGCGACGACCTCGTGCTCCGGGTCGACGAGCGCGGCCTCGGTGGACAGCGGCAGCAGGCCCCACCAGCGTCGGGGGTCCGCGACGGTCACGCCGTCCTCGGCGAGGACCGCCAGGCCGGCGGCCGCCGCGCCCCGGGGTGTCACCCCGTCGTCCGTGTCTGCCTCGTCCCCGGCCTCCAGGACGCGGCGCAGTCGGCCGACGAGCGCGGGCGCCGTGATCGGGTCGGGGACGGCGGTGAGCCTTCGGACGCCGGCGGCGTCGCGCGCCTCGGCGGGCAGCCGTTCGGGCGGGTCCACCAGGTCGAGGAAGTCGGAGGGGCCCTCATCCGGCGCGCGCACGGCCGTGGCGACCACCTGACGCCGTGCCCGGGAGACGGCGGCCGCGAGCATGCGCAGCTCGTCCTGGCGGACCTCGCGCAGCCGGGTGCGGTGGTCCGTGGGCCACGGGGCGTCCGCGGGCAGCGTCACGAGGTCCACGAGGTCGGTGGCGCCGAGCAGCTGGCCGCGCAGCCGGGTGTTCGGCCACACGCCCTCCTGCAGGCCCACGACGATCACCGTGTCCCACTCCTGGCCGGCCGCCGCGGCGGGGGTGCGCACGTGCACGGCGTCACCGGACTCGGCCCGGCGGGCCAGGGTGTCCACGGGCAGGTCCTGGGACTCCATGTAGACGGCGAACGACTCGGGCGACGCGCCCGGGAACTGGTCCACGAAGCGCTCGGCCACCTTGAACAGGGCGACGACGGCGTCGAGGTCCGCGTCCGCACGGCGGGACTCGCGGCGGTCGTTCGCGTGCTCGGCGGGCCGCAGCGCGAGCGAACGCCACCGCTCGGCCCGACCGGAGGCGGACCACAGCGCCCACAGCACGGTCTCGGGCGAGGCCGAGGGGGCGCGGGCGGCCTCCAGGCCGTCCCGGAGCATCCAGTGGACGCGGCGCAGGGCGCGGTGCCGCTCGTGCTCGGGGCCGGCCAGGCTCGGGTCCAGGAGGGCCGCGGCGAGCAGCGCGTCCGAGGTGCGCCGGCCGCCCCGGCCCCGCTCGGCGGCCAGCAGGTCCTGGCGCAGCCGCCGCACGTGCAGCGCGCTGGCCATCCCGTACCGGCCGGTGAGCAGTCCCACGACCTCGTCCGGATCGAGCACGTCCTCGACCCGGGCCTCCGGATCCTCCGCGAGCGCCCCCGCCGCGTCCAGCAGGGTGAGCAGGGGCGCGACGGCGGGCTCCTCCTTCAGCACGAGCCCGGCGGCGTCCCGCAGCACGGGGACGCCCTCGGCCTCCAGGTGACGGGCGAGCGCGGCCACACGGGAGCCCGAGCGGGCGACCACGAGGATCCGGTCCAGGGGCACCCCGTCCTCGTGGTGGACCCGCAGCACCCGTTCGAGGACGAGCTGGTCCTCGTGGGCGCGGGTGGGCACGACGTGCGCCCGGACGGCGCCGTCGCCGTCCGCCGGGACGGTCTCGGTGCGGGTCCGTTCGACGCCGGCGGTGCGCTGGCGGACCCGGCGGGCCACGCGCAGGTAGGCGTCCTGGACCTCGGCGCGCATGCGGTGCCCGCGCGTCAGCACCCGGACGCGTCCGTCCGGGGACGCGGGCGGGGCGGCCCCCGGCACGGGATCGGGGTCGAGGACCCCGGGGTACCGGGCGAGGAGGTCGGGCCGGGCGCCGCGGAAGCCCTCCACGGTGGTGTCCGGCGACGCGGTGAGCAGCACGTCCCGCCCGCGGCCGAGCACGCTGAGCAGGTCGTGCACGGCGGGGGTGGCCTCGTGGAGGTCCTCGACCACGAGCACGGCCAGGCGGTCCCGCTCCTCCGCCACGAACGCCTGCGCCGCGGCGTCGCGCTCCGGGTCCTCCGGATGCCGCTCGGTGAGCACGCGGACGGCGGCGGACAGCAGCCCGGCGGCGTCGAACGCCTCGGCCATGCCCAGGTCGATCCGGTCCCGGTAGTCCTGCAGCAGCACGGCCGCGGCCTCCCACTCGGGGCGCCCGTGGGCGGTGCCGAGCTCCTGCAGGCTGCCCGGCTCGAGGCCGAGCTCGCTCATGCGGTCCACGAGCTCGCGGACCTCACGGCGGAACCCCCTCGCCTCCACGGCGGGGGCGACGTCGGCCGGCCAGTCCGGCGCGGCGGCGAGGCCGGCGGCGTAGCCCTCGAGCAGCTCGGCGATGACCGTGTCCTGCTCGGCGCCGGTGAGCAGCCGGGGGGCGACCTCCAGATGCCTCAGCGGTCCCGTGACGCGGGCGCGGCGCAGCAGGTCGAACGCGTAGGAGGACCAGGTCCGCACGGGGGTGACGGCGCGGGTGCCCCGACCGGCGGCGGCGAGCCGGCGGGTCAGGGCGTCGCGCAGCCGCGCCGCCGCGTCCCGGCTCGGGGCCAGCAGCAGGAGGGACTCGGGGTCCAGCCCCGCCTCGATCCGGCGGGCCGCGTACTCGATCGCCACGGTGGTGCGCCCCGTGCCGGGGGCGCCCAGCACGAGCACGGCGCCGTGCCCGGGGGCGAGCGAGGCGATCGCCTCCTGCTCGTCCGTCAGCGTGATCCGGTCCTCGGGTGCGGCGGCCGTGCGCACCAGCCGGGCGGCCCGTTCCGGCGCCGCCGCGTCGTCGTCGACGGGGTCCACCCCGTGTTCCCTGGTCATGGCCTCATCCTCGCACCGGGCCCGGACACGATACGGTCGGCGATCGCACGGATCGCCCGCGCGGCGCCGTCGTCGGGCTCCCAGCGGGCCCGGTGCAGGTCCACGCGCCCGGCCGGGGTGCGGGGCGTGGCCTCCCGCTCGTGCTCGACGGCGGCCCGCGCGGCCAGCTCCAGGGGCAGCGAGCCGTCGGCCCGGACCACGCGCCACCACGGCGTGCCGGGGCTCGACTCGGCCATCGCCCGGCCGGCCTGCCGCGGACCGCCGACCCCCAGCAGGCCGGCCAGCCCCCCGTAGCTGACGGCGCGTCCGGGCGGGACCAGACGGGCGAGCGCCTCGAGCCCCTCGCCGAGGGTGAGCGGTCCGTCGTCGCGGTGGCGAGCGGCGGGGAGCACAGGGTGATCGGTCACGACCCCATCCTGTCGTGTCCGCCGCTCCGGGTAGCGTGAGGCGCGTGACTTGGCATGAGAGCATCCGCGCCGGCTTCGACCTCGAGACCACCGGACGTGATCCGCGCACCGCGCTGATCGTGACCGCCACCCTGGTGATGGTGGACGAGCACGGCCGCGCCGCGTCGTCGGCCGAGTGGCTCGTGGACCCGGGCGTGCCCATCCCCGCCGAGGCGGCCGAGGTCCACGGCGTCACCACGGAGCGGGCGCAGGCGGAGGGCATGCCCGCCGCGCAGGGCGTCGCGGAGATCACCGAGACCCTGCGGGACCTGTTCGCCGCGGGCATCCCCGTGGTGGCGTTCAACGGCGTGTACGACTTCACGGTGATGGACCGGGAGGCGCGCCGCCACGGGCTGACGCCGCTCGAGGCCCGCCCCGTGATCGACCCGTTCGTGCTGGACAAGCAGGTGGACCGGTTCCGCAAGGGCAAGCGCACGCTCTCCGCGGTGTCCGAGCACTACGGGGTGACCCTGGAGAACGCGCACACCTCCGCGGCGGACGCCCTCGCCGCCGTCCAGGTGGCCGACGCCCTGGCCGCCCAGTACGAGCAGCTGCGCATGGCGCCGGCGGACCTGCACGAGCGGCAGGTCCGCTGGAAGGCCGAGCAGGCGGAGAGCTTCGAGCAGTACCTGCGGCGCAAGGACCCGCAGGCCACCGTCTCGCGCCACTGGCCGGTCGAGGCCGAGCGCTGAGCGCCCGGCCCCGGCCCGCACCCGGGTCTCAGCCCTGGGGCGTCGCCGCCGCGGCCGCCTTCGCCGCGGCCGGCAGCGCGTCGAGCACCCGGGTGACCGCCGCGTCGTCGTGGGCGGCGGAGACGAACCAGGCCTCGAACACGGACGGCGGCAGGTACACGCCGGAGGCCAGCATCGACTGGAAGAACGGGGCGTAGCGGAAGACCTCCTGGCCCTGGGCGTCCCGGTAGTCCCGCACGCCGGTGTCGGAGGTGCCGAACGCCAGGGAGAACAGGGTGCCGGCCCGCTGGATCGAGTGGTCCACGCCCTCGGCGTCCAGGGCGGCCACGAGGCCCTCGCGCACGGCGTCCGAGGCGCGCGTCACGGCGGCGTAGACGGCATCGTCGGCGCGGGAGAGCGTGGCGTGGCCGGCGGCCATGGCCACCGGATTCCCGGAGAGGGTGCCGGCCTGGTACACCGGACCGAGCGGGGCCAGGTGGTCCATGATCTCGGCGGAGCCGCCCAGGGCGGCCGCGGGCATGCCGCCGCCGATCACCTTGCCGAAGCACCAGATGTCCGGGGTCCAGCCCTCGGACTGTCCGGACAGGCCCCAGCCGCCCGTGGCGGTGGCGCGGAAGCCGGTGAGCACCTCGTCCCAGATCAGCAGCGCGCCGTGGCGGCGGGTGATCTCGCGCAGGAACGCGTTGAAGCCCTCGGCGGGCTCCACGACGCCCATGTTGCAGGGCACGGCCTCCGTGATGAGCGCGGCGATGCGCTCGCCGTGCTCGGCGAACACGGCCTCGACGGCGGCGCGGTCGTTGTAGTCCACCACGAGGGTCTCGGAGGCGGCGGCCTCGGTGACGCCCGCGGAGCCGGGCAGGGCGGCGGTCGCCACGCCCGAGCCGGCCGCGGCCAGCAGGCCGTCCGAGTGGCCGTGGTAGCAGCCGGCGAACTTCACGATCAGGTTGCGGCCGGTCACGCCGCGGGCCAGGCGCAGGGCCGTCATGGTGGCCTCGGTGCCGGTGGACACGAAGCGCACGCGCTCGACCGGGACCTTGGAGGCGATCAGCTCGGCCAGCGCGGTCTCCTCCAGCGTGGAGGTGCCGAAGCCGAGGCCGCGGTCCACGGCGGCGTGGACGGCCTCGACGACCTCGGGGTGCTGGTGGCCCAGCAGCATGGGGCCCCACGAGCAGACGAGGTCCACGTACTCGTTGCCCTCGACGTCGGTCAGGTACGGGCCGCGTGCGCCGGCCATGAACCGGGGCGTGCCGCCCACCGAGCCGAAGGCGCGCACGGGCGAGTCGACGCCGCCGGGGATGACGGCCTGGGCCGCGGCGAAGGCGGCGGCGTTGGTGGTCGGGTGGGACGCGGTCACAGGGACCCCTCCTTCATCCAGCGGCCGAGCTCGGCCGCCCAGTAGGTGAGCACGGAGTCGGCGCCGGCGCGCCGGATGGAGAGCACGGACTCGACGATCGAGGCCCGGCGGTCGATCCAGCCGTGCGCGGCGGCGGCCTCGATCATCGCGTACTCCCCCGAGATCTGGTACGCGGAGACGGGCACGTCCGCCATGTCCGCCACGTCGCGCACGATGTCCAGGTAGCTCATCGCGGGCTTGACCATCACCATGTCCGCGCCCTCCTCGAGGTCGAGGGCGACCTCGCGCAGGGCCTCGCTCCGGTTGGCGGCGTCCATCTGGTAGGTCTTGCGGTCGCCCGTGAGCTGGGAGTCGACGGCGTCGCGGAACGGCCCGTAGAACGCCGAGGAGTACTTCGCGGCGTAGGCGAGGATCGCGGTCTCGTGGTGGCCGGCGCCCTCGAGGGCCTCCCGGATCACGCGGACCTGGCCGTCCATCATCCCGGAGGGGCCGAGCACGTCCGCACCGGCCTCGGCCTGCGCGACGCCCATCCGGGCGTAGATCTCCAGCGTCGCGTCGTTGTCCACGGCGCCCTCGGCGGTGAGCACGCCGCAGTGGCCGTGGTCGGTGAACTCGTCCAGGCACAGGTCGGACATCACGACGAGCCCGTCCCCCACCTCCGCCTTCACGTCCCGGATGGCCCGGTTCAGGACGCCGTCCGGGTCCAGGGCGGCGCTGCCGACGGCGTCGCGCGTGGCCGGCACGCCGAACAGCATGATGCCGCCTAGACCCAGCTCGGCGGCCTCGGCCGCGGCGGCCTTGAGCGAGTCCGTGGTGTGCTGCACGACGCCCGGCATCGAGGCGATCGGCACGGGCTCGGCGGCGCCCTCCTTGATGAAGGCCGGCAGGATCAGCTGGTTCGGGTGGATGCGGGTCTCGGCGACCAGCCGGCGCAGGGCGGCGGACTGGCGGAGCCGACGGGGACGCTGATGGGGGAAGGACATGGCCTCGAGTCTAGGCGCGGTGCGGCGGGACGCGCCGGTCGGCGCGGGGCGGCGGGGGGATCGGGGCACGGCCGTCCGACTCCCCGCGGCAATTCGGTTGCGCACAACCTGACCGCGGACTACGCTCGCTCGTGAGCGCGGAGACGCGCCACCCGCGCCTCGGGCCCGCCACCCGGACCCGTCACCGGCAAGGAAGGCACCGCATGATCGAGATCGGCCCCCTCTACACCGCCGAGGCCGTCGCCACCGGCGCCGGCCGCGACGGCCACGTCCAGACCGCGGACGGCCGCATCGCACTGGACCTCGCGGTCCCCGCGGAGATGGGCGGCAGCGGCGACGGCGCGAACCCCGAGCAGCTGTTCGCGGCCGGCTACGCCGCGTGCTTCCACTCCGCGCTGCAGAACGTGGCCCGTCAGGCCAAGAAGAAGCTCGGCGACTCCTCCGTGGGCGCACGCGTCGCCATCGGCAGGGCCGGCGAGGGCTTCGGCCTGGCCGTCGTGCTCGAGGTCGTGATCCCCGACCTGCCCCATGACGAGGCCCAGCAGCTCGCCGACGCGGCTCACCGGGTCTGCCCCTACTCCAACGCCACGCGCGGCAACATCCGCGTGGACGTGCAGGTCGTCGACGACTGACCCCCCACCCCGGCCCCGACCGGGGCCGGGCCACCCAGTATCGAAGGAGAACCACCCATGGCCGGTTTCCGCACCGAAGATCCCACCACCGGAGAGATCGTCCGCACCTGGGACGCGATGAGCGAGGAGCAGGTGGAGGACGCCCTCGCCGCCGCCCAGGACGCCTTCACCACCTGGCGGAGCACCGACCCCGTCCGGCGCGCCGAGGTCCTGCGGCGCACGGCGGACCTGCTCGCGCAGCACGCCGACGAGCTCGCCGACATCGCCGCCGAGGAGATGGGCAAGCCGCTCGCCCAGGGCGTCGGGGAGGCGCAGCTGTGCTCCCAGATCTTCCGCTACTACGCGGACAACGCCCAGCAGCTGCTGGCGGACGACGCCCTCCCCGCCCACGGCGCCAACTCGACGCGCGTGGAGAAGGAGCCGCTCGGCGTCCTCCTCGGCGTGATGCCGTGGAACTACCCCTACTACCAGCTGGCCCGGTTCATCGCCCCCAACCTGCTGCTGGGCAACACCCTGCTGCTCAAGCCCGCCTCCATCTGCGCGGCCTCCGCCCTGCGGCTCGAGGAGCTGCTCACCGAGGCCGGCCTCCCGGAGGGCGTCTACCAGACGCTGCTCGTGGGCTCGGACCGGATCGACGGCATCATCGCCGACCCGCGGGTCCAGGGCGTCTCCCTCACCGGCAGCGAGGGCGCGGGCGCCTCCGTGGCCGCCGCGGCCGGTCAGCACCTGAAGAAGGCCGTGCTGGAGCTGGGCGGCTCCGATCCGTTCATCGTCCTCGGCGGCGACCTCGACGCCGTGGCCGCGACGGCGGCAAAGGCGCGGCTGAGCAACGCCGGGCAGGCCTGCAACTCGCCCAAGCGGATGATCGTCCTCGACGAGCACTACGACGAGTTCGTGGAGAAGCTCACCGCCGCGTTCAAGGACGCGACCGTCGGCGACCCCCGCGAGGAGGGCACCCAGGTCGGCCCCATGTCCAGCACCTCCGCTCGGGAGGACCTGATGGAGCTGGTGGACGACGCCGTCTCCCACGGGGCGCAGGTGCGCACCGGCGGTCACGCCCGTGCCGGCGCCGGCGCCTTCATGGAGCCGACCGTGCTCACCGGGGTGACCCGCGAGATGCGCGCCTGGTCCGAGGAGCTCTTCGGCCCGGTCGCCGTCGTGCACCGGGCCGCGGACGTCGACGAGGCCGTCGCCCTGGCCAACGAGTCCGACTTCGGCCTCAGCGGCTCGGTGTGGTCCGACGACCTTGAGCTCGCCGAGGCCACGGCCCGCCGCCTCGACGTGGGCATGGCCTTCGTGAACGAGCACGGCACCACCCAGGCCGGGCTGCCCTTCGGCGGTGTCGGCCGCTCGGGCTTCGGCCGCGAGCTGGGCCCCTACGGCGTGGACGAGTTCGTGAACAAGCGCCTGGTCCGCGTCGCGGACCCCGTCACCAGCGCCTCCGCCTGACACCCGCCCTCGTCGGAGGGCCTTCGCCCCCCTGATCCTCGAGGAGCTCGCCACCTACGGCACCCCCACGATCAAGCGCGCGTACGGCGACTGGACCACGACCAACCTGAACGGCTGGAAGAAGGCGCTGAACCACCACGCGATCCAGCCGGTCCAGCAGTTCGCCTACACCGTGGGCAAGAACTCCTCGGACTCCGCGCTCATCATCGACGCGATGGACCTGCTCTGGATGGGCAACGTGGACGCGTTCGCCCTCGTCTCCTCCGACTCCGACTTCACGCGCCTGGCCACCCGCCTGCGCGAGGGCGGCAAGCGGGTGATCGGCCTGGGCGCCCGCAAGACCCCCGCCTCGCTGCGCAACGCCGTGGACCAGTTCATCTACCTCGAGCTGCTCGGCACCGCCACGGACCAGGACGTCGACGAGGACGAGACCGGCGAGGACGCCCCCGCCAAGGAGGAGAACGCCAAGGCGTCCGAGGGCTCCGGCCGCTCGGGGTCCCGCCGCGGCGGTCGAGGCCGCGGTCGCGGGCCCAAGACCACCGACGCCACCGACACCCCCGAGGCCACGGACGCGGACGCCGAGGCCCCCGCCGCCGAGGAGGCGCCTGCCAGGGACGAGGCGCCCACCGGGGACGCCGCCGCAGGCAAGGACGGGAAGGGTCCGCAGGCGAAGTCCGGAGCCGGCCGTCGGGGCCGCCGTGCGACGTCGTCGGACGTCACCGAGGACCCGACCCCGCCCGAGGTGCCGGTCGAAGCCGAGCACGACGAGGCCGAGCCCGAGCACGACGAGGCCGACGCCGCCCCGCGCATCGACCTGCAGGCCGCGCTCACCAAGGCCGTCAACGCCACGAGCACCGACGACGGCTGGGCCACGCTGTCCCTGATCGGCCAGCACCTGAGCCGCACCCACGTGGACTTCGACCCGCGCGACTTCGGGCACTCCAAGCTCTCCACCCTCGTGGAGGACCAGCCGTACCTGCGCACGCGCACCGAGGGCCGGACCATGGAGGTCTCGCTGGTCCGCCGCCGCAGCCGCCGCGCGGAAGGCTGAGCGGCACGGCCGGTCGTCCCCCGCGGGCGGCGAGCCGGTCCACCGGCCGTTCACCCGCCGGCCACCCGTCCACCACGCCCGCCCGGTAGGCTCCCCGCCATGGGGAACACTCTGGGCTTCCTGCGCGGCGTCGACCGCCTGCACGCCTTCTACACGGAGAACGTGCGCATGCTCGCGCACGCGTACGACCTGACGGACGAGGAGGCCTCGGAGCTGCTCGCCAACACGGGCTTCACCAACGTCTCGGTCGCCATCCTGCGCGGCCCGCGGGTGGACATCATGGCCGCCGCCACCGGCGTGCCGCAGGACGAGAAGCACGACGCCGGCCCGGCGCCGACGGAGGACGACGCGACCGACCCGGACGGCGGCCGCCCCGACTGAGCCTTGAGTGCGGCCGGGCGGCTCAGGCCGCAGCGCGCAGCACGGCCAGCACTCCGTCCGCGTCCGGCGTGGGGGCCGTCCCGAGCAGGGGCAGACCCCGCCGCGTGCACGTGTCACGGGTCGGCGCGCCGATCGCCACGAGCCGCACCCGCTCCCCCGCCAACGGCGTCAGACCCGCGGCCACGAACTCCTCCGCCGCGGAGGAGCTGGTGAGCACCACGGCGGTCCCCGCCGCGACCGCGGCCAGCCGCGCGGGCGTCACGACGTCCCCCCGGCCCTCGTCCGCCGTCCCGTCGAGCAGCCGCCTGCCGGCCTGCGCCGGATACGGCACCGTCCGGTAGGCGAGCCCGGTCTGCACGTCCCAGCCCGCCGCGCGCAGGCCGTCGGCGAGGCGGGGCCGGGCCCGGTCGGACTGGGGCAGCCACGCGCGGGCGCCGCGGGGGTGCAGGGTGGCGAGTCCGGCGATCAGGCCCTCGGCGGAGCGGTCCTCCGGCGGCAGCCACGGCGCCGCGTCGCAGCCCGCCTCGGTCAGCACCCGTGCCGTTCCCGGTCCGGTGGCCGCGATCCGCGCGCCCGGCGGGACATGGCCGTCCCAGCCGACGGCCCTGAGCGCGCGCACGGTGTTGGGGCTCGTCAGCACGAGCCAGCGGGGCCCGTCCGAGCGCACCGGCCCGACCGCATCACCGTCGGCCCCCGCCCAGTCCGCGAGCAGCGCGCGCAGGGGGCCGTCGTCGTCGGGCAGCGCGAAGTCGGTCAGGGGCAGGAAGCCGACCCGCAGCCGCCGCCCCGCCACCTCGGCGCCGGCGAGACCGGCCTCCAGGTCGCCGGCCTGGGCCGGCTGGCGGGTGAGCAGGATGCGCATCTCAGGCCGGGTCGTCGGGCCGCGGGGCGCCGTCGCCCCGGTCCACCCCGCGCACCGTGCCGGGCAGCAGGTCGGCGCCCTCGGCCACGAACTGCTCGGCCACGTGCACGCCGAGTGCCTCCGCGGCCACGAACAAGGTGTCCTCGAGCCACTCGTCGGCGGCCGCCGGGTCACCGGCCGCGTCGGCCGGCACCGGGTCGAGCTGCACGGACGAGGTCCGGCGCAGCACGCGCGAGCCGTCGAGGGCGGCCACCATCGCGGTCATCTCGATGCGCGGCGCGCCGGCCTCGCCGTCGCTCACGCGGGCCACGGCCCCGATCGGCGCGGCGCAGCCAGCCTCGAGGCGACGCAGCAGGGCCCGCTCGGCGGTGACCGCCACGTGGGTGTCCCGATCGTCGACCAGCTCGAGGGCGGCGTGCAGCCTCCCGACCGGCGCCTGGGGGTCCAGGAGCGCCCGGCCGAGGAAGGACTCGTCCTCGGCCCGGATCTCCACGGCCAGGGCGCCCTGCCCGGGGGCGGGCACCATGACCTCCGGGTCGATCCGCTCGGTGATCACGTGGTCCAGGCCGAGCCGGTCGAGCCCGGCGCAGGCCAGGATCACGGCGTCGAGGTCACCGCGGGGCGAGCCCGCGGCGGCCGGGGCGTGGTCGTCGTGCTGCTCCAGCCCGGGCACCCGGGCCAGGCGGGTCTGCACGTTGCCGCGGATGTCCACGAGCTCCAGATCCGGGCGCAGCGCCTTGAGCTGGGCCACGCGGCGCGGCGAGCCCGTGCCCACCCGGGCGCCCTCGGGCAGGGTCGCCAGGGTGAGGCCGTCGCGGGCGCACAGGGCGTCCCGCAGGTCGGCCCGGGCCGGCACCGCGGCGATCTCGAGGGTCTCCGGCTGGGCGGCCGGCAGGTCCTTGAGCGAGTGCACGGCCGCGTCCACGACGCCGTCGAGCACGGCGGCCCGCAGCGCCGAGGCGAACACGCCGGTGCCGCCCAGCGAGGCCAGAGAGCCGGTGGTGACGTCGCCCTCGGTGCGGATCACCACCAGCTCGTGGGCCAGGCCGGAGCGCTCCGTGAGCGCCTCGGCCACGTGGGTGGTCTGCGTGGTCGCCAGGGCGGAGCCCCGGGTGCCGATGCGCAGGGGGGTCACGGTCTCAGGCCTCCTCGGCGGGGGCCGCGGCGCCCGCCTCGTGCTCGGCCAGCCCGCGCACGGCGGCGTCGACCGCGGACGTCGTCGGCCGCGTCGAGCCGTCCCGCATCACCTTGGCGCAGCAGTCCGGCCGGCACACGTCGTACCAGGCCGGGAAGCAGCCGGCCGCGGCGCGGCCCTCGCGCCGGCCCAGCCGCTCCTCGACGATGTCCACGAGCCCGGCCACGAACCGCGGGTCGGTGCCCGGGGTGGGGCTGCGACGGAACCCCACACCCAGCCCCTCGGCGGTCTCCTTGGCCTCGGTGTCGAGGTCCCAGACCACCTCCATGTGGTCCGAGACGAAGCCCAGCGGCACGACGACGAAGCCAGCCACGGCACGACCCTGCGCGTCCGTCTCGGCACCCTCGCCCGCGAGGTGCTCCATCGCGTCGTTGATGTCCGGCTCGAGCCACGGCACCGAGGGCGGGCCGGAGCGCGACTGGTACACGAGCGACCACGGCACGTCCGCGGCCTCGGGCACGCCGGCGAGGATCTCGCGGGCCACGTCGAGGTGCTGCGCCGAGTACACGTCCGCACCCTCGTCGCCCGGCTCCGCCCCCGCCTGCGCGCGCAGGTCTGCGGCGAGGCCGCGCGGGCCGGCGGCGGCGGCGTCGGAGGTGGGGATCGAGTGGGTCGCGAAGAGCACGTGGATCCGCGCGTCGTCCCCCAGCTCCGCGCGCAACGAGGCCAGGTCCGCGCGCAGGCCGTCCCGGAACGGCTCGATGAAGCCGGGATGGTTGAAGTACTGGCGCGTCTTGTCCAGGTCCACCTTCCCGGTCAGGCCAGTCTGCTCCATCGCCATGCCCATGTCCTCCCGGTACTGGCGGCACGAGGAGTAGCAGGAGTACGCGGAGGTGGTGACCGTCAGGATGCGGCGGTGCCCGTCGGCGTGCATCCGCTCGAGGGTGTCCGGGAAGTAGGGCTCCCAGTTGCGGTTGCCCCAGTACACGGGCAGGTCCAGACCGCGGGCGGCCAGCTCGGTCTCGATGGCCGCCTTCAGCGCGCGGTTCTGCGCGTTGATGGGGCTGACTCCGCCGTTGGCGCGGTAGTGGGTGGCGACCTCCTCGAGGCGCTCGTCCGGGATGCCGCGCCCGCGCGTGACGTTGCGCAGGAACGGGATCACGTCGTCCTGGCCCTCGGGCCCGCCGAAGGAGGCGAGCAGCAGGGCGTCGTAATCCTTGGGGGCCATCACGCCGCACGCGTCGTAGTCGACGCCGGCGGCGGCCTTCTCGGGCGTCCGGAGGGCCGGGGCGACGCCGGCGTCCGGGCCCGTGTGGACGGGTGCGTCGGCGCGGGGCTCGGGGGCGGCGGTCATCAGGCCAGCACCTCCGCGATCTCGGCGGTCTCCAGACGGCGTCCGGTGTAGAACGGCACCTCGCTGCGCACGTGCAGGCGGGTCTCGTTGTTGCGCAGGTGGCGCATCATGTCCACCAGGTCCGTCAGCTCGTCCGCCTCGAGGCCCAGCAGCCACTCCCAGTCGTTCAGGCCGAACGCGCTCGTGGTGTTCGCCCACACCTGCGGGAAGTCCTGGCCGAGCTGGCCGTGCTCGCGGAGCATGCGGGCCCGCTCCTTCGGGTCCAGCAGGTACCAGTCGTACGAGCGCACGAACGGGTAGAAGCACAGCCACTTCAGGGCCTTGCGGCCCATGGCGAAGGCGGGGACGTGGTCCTTGTTGAACTCGGCCATGCGATCGGCGCCCATGGCCGAGAGCACCATCGTGGTGCCCTCGAGCAGACGGGTGCGGCGCAGCTCGCGGATGCCGGCCTGCAGGTCCTCGGGCACCTGGCCGTACATCCACACCATGACGTCGCCGGCCTCGCGCATGCCCGAGACGTCGTACACGCCGCGCACGGTCACGCCGGTCTGGGCCACCCGGGCGACGGCCTCGTCGAACTCCTTCGCGGCCCGCTTCGCGTCGCGGCCCTCCAGTCCCAGCCAGCCGGGCTCGCCCTGCGGGCGGGCGAACACGGTGTAGGTGGTGAACCAGTCCTTGCCGGCCTCGGCAGGGGTGGTGGTGCTGTCCTTGGTCATGGTCCTCTTCCTTGAGATGCGATTGCGTCAGGGGTGGTCGGGGGCGAGGTCAGCCGGCGGGCGGTGCGTCGGCGCCGAGGGTGCGGTCCACGCCGGCGACGACGGCGGCCAGCCCGGTGCCGTGCACCCAGCTGCCCACGAGGTCGAGGCCGGGCACGTCCCGCGCCCAGTCGATCAGCGTGTCCACCTTCGCGCGGTCGGGGCCGGCCTGCGGCGGGATGGAGCGGCGCCAGCGGGTGACGGTGCGGGCGACGACGTCCTCCTCCGCCAGCGACACCCCGGTGAGAGTCGCCGTGTCCACGAGCGCCTGCGCGAGCAGCTCCTCGTCCGCGCTGCGGTGGCCCAGGGCCTCGGGCCCGCCGCCCTGGCGGCCGTAGGACAGGCGCAGCACGTGGCGGTGGGGGTGGCGGGCGACGCCGTCCTCCTGCGGCCGCGCGACGACCTCGCGCAGCCACGCCCACTTGGCGGTGGCGTGGGTCAGGGCCTTGGCGGCCACGTCCGTCCCGGCGCCGACCAGCACTCCGGTGCCGCGTGGCGCGTCGTCCAGGCCCGCGCCCTCGACGACGAGCGTGGCCAGCGCGATCCCCTCGCCGAGGGCGGGGCCGGCGTCGGGGTCCAGCGCGTCGGCCGAGAGCGGGGCCAGCAGGTCCCAGGCGGTGACGCCGTCCACGGCCAGCACGACGCGGTCCACGTCGAGCCCGCGGACGACCTCGTCGTCCCGGTCCGAGATCTGGGCCCACCAGCCGCCGGTGGCGGGCACGCGGGACAGGGCGGCCACTCGGACGCCGCGCAGGACGGTGGCCCCGTCCTCGCGCAGCGCCTCGACGAGCCGGCCGGTGAGGCGGACCATGCCGCCGTCCAGCCCGGCCACGAGCGAGCCGGGGGTCCCGGTGGACCGCAGCGCGGCGACGCCCGCGGCCAGCCCGCCGTGCTCCACGGCGGCGGCGAGCAGGCCGGGGGCCACGCGCGCCAGCTCGACGACCGCGGGGTCGGCCGAGTGGACTCCGGCCACGACGGGGGCCACGAGGCGTTCGAGCACCTCGTCGCCGAGGCGGTCGGCCACGACCTGCGCGACGGTCACCGGCTCGCCGGCCGCGAGCGCGGCGGCCCAGCGATCCATGGGGACCTCGGCGTCCTGCCGGGCGCGCTCCAGGCCGGCCGGCGTGAGGGCGGCGGCGAGGTCCTCGGCGTCGAGGTCGCCGGGGATGCCGACGATGCCGAGACGCGGGGCGCGCACGGGGCCGGCGGGACCGTGCAGCCACGAGCCGAGGGGCTCGGGCGCGACGATCTTCTCGCCCAGCCCGAGCTCCTCCACGAGCGCGCGCACGGCGGCGCCGCGGACGGCGAACGACTCGGCGCCGCCGTCGAGTTCGAGGGTCTGGGTCTCGGGGGCCCCGGTCTCGCCGTGCGAGGGGACGTCGAGGAAGCGCGGGGAGACCGCGCCCCCGAGCACGGAGGTGGCCTCGGCGAGGGTCACGTCCCAGCCCGCCGTGGACAGTCGGTGGGCCGCGACGAGGCCGGCGATGCCGCCGCCGACCACGAGCGCCGTGCCGCTCATGCGCGCTCCTCCCGCTCGGCGGTCTCGACCCCCGGTGCCGGGTCCTGGCCCTCCCGCTCCGGCACGGGCAGGGAGTGGATCAGCTCGACCACGCGGGTCAGCACGGCCGCGTCCGTCTCCGGCGGCACGCCGTGGGCGAGGTTGACGACGTGGCCGGGCGCGACGGCGCCGGAGGCGACGACGTCGCGCACGTGGGCCTCGAGGACCTCCCACGGGGCGGCGAGCAGGGCCGGGTCGATGTTGCCCTGCAGGGGCACGGCGCCGCGTCCGTCGGGGCCGGGGTTCGCGCTGAGCCGGCGGTGCGCCTCGGCGAGCGTGAGGCGGTGGTCCACGCCGACGGCGGTCGCGCCCGCGTCACGCATGTGATGCAGGAACTCTCCGGTGCCCGTGCCGAAGTGCAGGAGCGGGGCGCCGTCGGGGACGCCGGGACCGGCGAGGTCGGCGACATGGGCGAGGGCCGCCGTCGAGTGCGGCTGCACGTGCTCGAGGTAGTCGTCCGCCGAGAGCGAACCGGCCCACGAGTCGAACAGCTGCGCGGCGGAGGCGCCGGACTCGAGCTGGGCGCGCAGGAACTGGCCGGACACGGTGGCGGCCCAGCCGGCCAGGGCGGCCCAGGTCTCGGGGTCGGCGTGCATCATGCGTCGCGGGCCGAAGTGGTCGCGGGAGGGACGGCCCTCCACCATGTACGCCGCCAGCGTGAAGGGGGCGCCGGCGAAGCCGATCAGGGGGCGCGGGCCCAGCTCGGCGACGGTGGCCGCGACGGCCTCGCGGATGACGTCCAGGGCGGCGTCCTCGAGGACGGGCAGCGCGGCGACGTCGTCGGCGGTGCGGACGGCCCGGCCGAGCACGGGGCCCACGCCGGGCTGGATCTCCACGTCCACGCCCGCCAGGCGCAGGGGGACCACGATGTCCGAGAAGAAGATCGCCGCGTCGACGTCGTGGCGGCGCACCGGCTGCATCGTGATCTCCCGGACCAGGTCCGGCATGAGGCAGGAGTCGAGCATCCCGATCCCCTCGCGCACCCGGCGGTACTCGGGCAGCGAACGGCCGGCCTGCCGCATGAACCACACGGGGTGGCGGTCGGGGCGCTGGCCGCGCAACGCGCGAAGGAGCGGGCTGGCCGCGGTCGAGCGTGACGGATCCTCGGTGCGCAGCGGGTGCTCGGCGGGCAGTGCCGGGACGGCCGCGGGGGTCTCGGGGGTCTGGGACAGGGCGGACATGCCCCCAGTGTCCCACCGGTTGCGTCGCGGTGGCACATCCGCGTCCTCCGTGAGCGCCGTCACAGTCGTCGACGGCGCCCGGGTCAGGTCCGCCTTCCCGGACGGGCGGGGCCGTCGGGGCTAGACTTGGCCCGCTGTGACTGTCTTCTCTCTCGTCGCCTCCCACCATGACCTGGACCTGGACACGGTCGCCCGCCTCAGCGCCGGCGCGACCGGGGTCGGGCCCGCCCTGCCCGGCAGCGGTGCGGCGGGCGCCGTCGTGCTGGCCACGTGCAACCGCGTGGAGATCTACGCCGAGGCCGACGGGGCCGGCGTCGAGGCCGCCCGCGCGGGGCTGCTGTCCGCCGTCGCCGCCTCCACCTTCCTGCCGGACGAGGACGTGCACACCGCGTTCCGCACGCTCGACGCCGACGCCACGGCCCGTCACCTCTTCGAGGTCGGCGCCGGACTGGACTCCGCCGTGGTGGGCGAGCGCGAGATCGCCGGTCAGGTCCGACGCGCCCTGACGGCGGCCCAGGAGGCCGGCACCGCCTCGGGCCCGCTCGTCCGCCTCTTCGAGTCCGCCACGCGCACGGCCAAGGACGTCGGCTCCCGCACGGCGCTCGGCGCGGCCGGCCGCTCGGTCGTCTCCGTCGCCCTGGACCTCGCGGAGGAGCTGCGCGGTCTCACCGACGCCGCGGCCCAGCGCGACTTCTGGGCCGGGGCCACCATCCTGCTGATCGGCACGGGCGCCTACGCCGGCACCACGCTGGCGCAGCTGGCGGACCGGGGTGCGACCACCGTCGGCGTGCACTCGGCCTCAGGCCGCGCGGAGCAGTTCGTCGCGGACCGCGGCGGCTGGGCCCTCGCGCTCGGCGGCGAGGCCGTGGCCGGTGCCGTCGCCGAGGCGGACGTGATCATCGGCTCCTCCGGTGGCGAGCGCCAGATCAGCCCCGAGCGCCTGCAGGAGCTGCGCGAGGGCGGACGGCGCCCGCTCACAGTGGTCGACCTGGCCCTCTCGCGCGACTTCGACCCCGCCGTCGCGGACCTGCCGGACGTCGACCTCATCACCCTCGAGTCGGTGCGGCTGGCCGCCCCCGAGCAGGCCCAGGTCGCCGTCGCCGAGGCCCGCGCGCTCGTGGACGACGCCGTCAAGGAGTACCGCGCCGCGCAGCGCGGCCGCAGTGCCGACGCGGCGATCAAGGCCCTGCGCCGCCACACCCTCGGCGTGCTCGACCGGGAGCTCGAGCGCGTGCGTGCCCGCCACGGCTGCACGGCGGCCGCCGAGGAGGTGGAGTTCGCCCTGCGCCGCATGGTGAACCAGCTCCTGCACGAACCCAGCGTGCGCGCCAAGCGACTCGCCGCCGAGGGCCGGCTCGACCGCTATGAGGACGCCCTCGAGGCGGTCTTCGGGATCGAGGCCCCCGGCCGCCCCGCCCCCGCCGTGGGCGCGGTCGAGGCGGCCTGCCCCGCGCACGAGGACGAGGGCGGCGCCGCGCGCATCGCGTGAGCCGGCCCCGCGCCAGGAGGACTCCGTGACCGCCCACCCCGCCGCCACCGCGCCCGACGAGCCCGGGCGAGGCCGTCGTCTGCCCCGGCACGAGCGTCGCCGCCAGCTGTTGGACTGCGCCCGCGCGGTCTTCGCCGCGGAGCGGTACGCGGGGGCCTCCATGGAGCAGATCGCCGAGCGGGCCGAGGTCTCCAAGCCGGTCCTCTACCAGCACTTCCCCAGCAAGCACGAGCTCTTCCTCGAGCTGCTGGACTCCGAGGTCGCGAGCCTGCGCGCGCTCCTCGAGGCGGCGATGGACACCCGCCGGGACAACCGCGAACGGGTGCGGGCCACCGTCGCCGCCGTGTTCGAGTACATGGCCTCCCCCGAGCGGACCCACCGCCTGATCTTCGACTCCGGCATCGACGGGGACCCGGAGGTGCGCACGCGCAGCGAGGCCGTCCATCGGCTGCTCTCCTCCGAGGTCGCGCGCACCATCCGCGCGGACACCACCGTGGCCGAGGCCGAGGCCGAGGTGCTCTCCCGCGGACTCGTCGGCTATCTCCTGGGCGCCGCCCGCCACTGGGCGGACCGGCTCGACGCCGACGCCCGCCCCGCCGCGGCCGAGATGGCCCGCACGGTGGACGCGCTCGTCTGGCGCGGCCTCGCCTCGCTGCCCTCCGCGGACGACGCGCCGCGCTGACCCGGCCGTCCGGCCCGTTTCGCCCGCGGGTGAACCTCGTGGGCGCCCGTCCACCCCGCCGAGCGGTCCCGTAGGCTGACGGCGGACCGCACAGGACGCGACGAAGAGAAGAGGTTCCCCATGGAGATCCGCATCGGTGTGCAGCACGTCGGCCGCGAGGTCGTCATCGACAGCGAGCAGTCGGCGGACGAGGTCCGCTCCCTCGTGGACGCCGCCGTCGCCGACGGCACCCCGCTGGTCCTGGCGGACGCCAAGGGCCGCCAGGTGGTCGTCCCCGGCGACCGCATCGGCTTCGTGGAGATCGGCGCGAAGAAGGCGGGCCCGCTCGGGTTCGCCGCCTCCTGACCCGCCCGCACGCCCCGGTGATCCGCCGGGGCGTGCGTCGTCTCGGCCCCCTGCCCAGGAGCACCGCCATGACCCCTCACGCCCTCGGCCTCCGCGGCCCCGCCGACCCGGCCCTGCTCGATCGCCTCGCCGCCCTGCGGACGGAGCTCGAGCTGCCGCCGGCCTTCCCCGCCCCCGTCCTGGCCGAGGCGGAGGCGGCCGCGCGTGACGTGCACGCGGGCCTGACCGGGAGCCCGGACCACGCGGACCGCACGGCCCTGCCGTTCGTCACCGTGGACCCCGCCGGCTCCACGGACCTGGACCAGGCCCTGCTCCTGACCCCCGCCGACGACGACGGCATCCTCGTCCGCTACGCGATCGCGGACGTGCCCGCCTTCGTGGCCCCGGGCGGCGCCGTGGACGCCGAGGCCCGCCGTCGCGGCCAGACCGTCTACCTGCCCGACGGCCGGGTCCCCCTGCACCCGGAGGTGCTGAGCGAGGACGCCGCCTCCCTGCTCCCCGACCGCGAGCGCCCGGCGTTCGTCTGGACGTTCCTGCTGGACGCCGCGGGCGCCGTCGTCGAGACCGGCCTCGAACGCGCCCGCATCCGCTCCCGGGCGCAGCTGACGTACGGGCAGGTGCAGGCCTTCCTCGACGCGCGGGAGGGGGCGCAGGCGCCGACGACGCCGCGTCCCGGGGTCACCGACGCGGACCGGGCCGCCGCCGAGGGGTGGCCGGCCGAGGTGCGCGACTCGCTGACGCTGCTGCCGGAGGTGGGCCGACGGCGGGCCGCGCAGGAGGCCGCCCGCGGCGGCGCCTCCCTGAACCTGCCGGACCAGGAGGTCCGTGTCACCGAGGACGGGGCGCACGAGCTCGTGCACCGGGCGCCGCTGCCGGCGGAGGAGCACAACGCCCAGCTCTCCCTGCTGACCGGCATGGCCGCGGCCGAGCTGATGCTGGCCGCCGGGGTCGGGATCCTGCGCACGATGCCGGCGCCGGACGCCGACGCCGTCGCCGCCTTCCGAGAGCGCACGCGCGCCCTGGGCGTCCCGTGGGACGAGGGCCAGGACTACGGCGCCTACCTGCGTTCCCTCGACCCGGCCGACGCGCGGCACCTGGCGGTGCTGCATGCGGCGACCGGGCTGTTCCGCGGCGCCGGGTACACGGCCTTCGACGCGCAGGCCGAGGACCCGGCCCTGCGCACGCCGCCGGCCGAACCGGCCCAGGCCGCGCTCGCCGCCCCCTACGCCCACGCCACCGCTCCCCTGCGCCGGCTCGTGGACCGCTTCGTCCTGGCGCTGTGCCACGCCCACGTCACCGGCGTCCCCGCCCCCGCGTGGGTCCGCAGCGCCCTGCCCGAGCTGCCCGCCCTCATGGCGGACTCGTCGCGCCGGGCCTCGGCCGCGAGCCGGACGGCGGCGGACCTCGTGGAGGCGGCGGCGCTCGAGTCCCGCGTCGGCGCGAAGCTCGAGGGGATCGCGGTGCGCGAGGCGAAGGACGGCACGGAGGTGTGGCTGCTCGACCCGGCTGTGAGCCTGCGGGTGCCGGGCAGCGTCCCGGCGGGCACCCGGGTGCGCGTGCGGATCGAGGGCGTGGACCGCGCCTCGGGTGCGATCACGGCCGCGGGGGTAGACTGGCCGCACAGCTCACGCTGACCCAGGATGACCGGTCGCTCTCTGATCACCCTGACCCGCCGCCCGCGCCCCTGACGCCCGGGACGGCACCATGACCTGCCGGATCCGGCACGGCCCGCCTCGCACGGCGCGCCCGGCCCGGTTCCACGGGGCGCCGCCCGTCGGCCGCTCCGCGTGCTTGCCTCGCGATCGGCTTCCGCTTGAACCGCGCGCACGGCGGAGCCGGGCCTTCCGCCCGCCGTGACGACGCCCGACCAGGAACGCGAGTCGCCATGACCCAGAACTCCGAGCACACCCCCGCCCCCGCCGACGTCGACCCGACGGTCGCGGAGATCGCGGAGGACATCGTCACCGAGGACGCCGCGCCCGTGGCCCCCGAGCAGACCTTCGCCGACTTCGGGGTGCACCCCAAGATCGTCGAGGCCCTGGAGGCCAAGGGCATCGTCCACCCCTTCCCCATCCAGGCCATGACCCTGCCGGTCGCCCTCGGCGGCCACGACATCATCGGCCAGGCCAAGACCGGAACCGGCAAGACCCTCGGCTTCGGCATCCCCGCGCTGCAGCGCGCCATCGGCCCGGGTGAGCCCGGTTGGGACGCCCTCGAGGCCAAGGGCACCGCGGGCGCCCCGCAGGCCCTGATCGTCGCCCCGACGCGCGAGCTCGCCGTCCAGGTGGCCGGCGACCTCACGGCCGCCGCGGCCCGGCGCCCCCTGCGCATCGCCACCATCTACGGCGGCCGCGCCTACGAGCCGCAGATCGAGGAGCTGCAGCGCGGCGTCGAGATCGTCGTCGGCACCCCCGGCCGCCTCATCGACCTGATGCGCCAGCGCCACCTGCGCCTGGACCTCGTGAACACCGTGGTGCTGGACGAGGCCGACGAGATGCTGGACCTCGGCTTCCTCCCCGACGTCGAGACCCTGCTCGCCGCCGTCCCGGCCGTGCGCCAGACCATGCTGTTCTCGGCCACCATGCCGGGTCCCGTGGTCGCGATGGCGCGCCGCTACATGACGCAGCCCACCCACATCCGCGCGGCGGACCCGGAGGACGAGGGCCTGACGAAGAAGGACATCCGTCAGCTCGTCTACCGCGCCCACCACATGGACAAGGACGAGCTCGTGGCCCGCGCCCTGCAGGCCGAGGGCCGCGGCCGGACCATCATCTTCACGCGCACCAAGCGCACGGCCGCCCGCGTGGCGGACGAGCTGACGGCGCGCGGCTTCGCGGCCGGCGCGCTGCACGGCGACCTCGGCCAAGGCGCCCGCGAGCAGGCGCTGCGCGCGTTCCGCAACGGCAAGGTGGACATCCTCGTGGCCACCGACGTCGCGGCGCGCGGCATCGACGTCGACGACGTCACCCACGTGTTCAACTTCCAGGCGCCGGAGGACGAGAAGACCTACGTGCACCGTGTGGGCCGCACGGGCCGCGCCGGCAACAAGGGCGTGGCGGTGACCCTCGTGGACTGGGAGGACATGCCGCGCTGGTCCCTGATCGACAAGGCGCTCGGCCTCGGCCAGCCCGAGCCGGTGGAGACCTACTCCTCCTCCCCGCACCTGTTCTCCGACCTCGGCATCCCGAAGGGCACGAAGGGCCGCCTGCCCCAGGCCAAGCGCGTGCTCGAGGGCCTCGAGGGCGAGGTGCTCGAGGACCTCGGCGGCCCCGAGGCGAAGCAGCGCGACGGCGGTCGCGGACGGGGTCGCGCGGGCGGCCGGTCCCGCGACGGCGAGCGCGGCGGCCGTGACGGCGGCCGGGGCCGGGGCGGCCGTGAGGGCGGCCGGTCTCGCGACGGCGAGCGCGGCGGCCGGGGCCAGGGCGGCCGCTCCGGCGAGGGCCGTGACGCGGCGCGCGGCGGGGGCCGCGGCGAGCGCTCCGAGCGCTCGGGCCGGGGCCGTGGTGAGGCACCCGCCGAGCAGCGCGCCGAGGGCCGGGGCCGTGGTCGCGGCGAGGGCCGCGAGCGCACCGCCTCGCGCTCCGAGGCCCCCGCGGCCCGCACGCCGGCGCCGGTGGCCGGCGTCGAGCTCACCGAGGCCCGCCGGGCCGAGCGCGCCGAGGCCCGGGCCGAGGCCCGTCGTCGCCGGGGCGGCCGCACCCGCACGCGCCGCCGCAACGGCGAGGTCGTGGACGGCTGACCGTCCCTCCCGGGCCCCGGGAGTCTTCTGCGCGAATGACCCTTCTGACCGCCTGCACGGCGGCCGGAAGGGTCATTCGCGCAACGGATCCTCCGCCGTCGCCCGGGCCGTCCGGGCTCAGCCGCGGATGATCGCCGTGCCGGTGCCCTGCCGCTCGATCTCGGCGAGCACCTCCGCGCCCGTGGTGTGCTCGCCGATCGGATTGGGCTTGCCGGTGCCGTGGTAGTCGGACGAGCCGGTGACGAACAGCCCGTGCCGGTCCGCGAACGCGCGCAGCCAGGTGCGCTCCTCCGCCGGATTGTCCCGGTGCTCGACCTCGACCCCCGCCAGTCCGGCCTCGGCCATCTGCTCGAACACCTCGTCGCCCACCACGCGGCCGCGCATGCGCGCCCGGGGATGCGCGAACACCGGCACCCCGCCGGCGGCCCGGATGAGCGCGACCGCCTCGGCCGGGTCCGGGGCGAAGTGCGGCACGTAGTACTTGGACCGGCCGGCGAGGATCTCCGTGAACGCCGCGGAGCGGTCCGGGACGGCTCCGATCGTCACGAGGGCGTCGGCCAGGTGGGGCCGGCCGATCGTCGCGTTCTCCGCCGCGTGCTCCTGGACCAGCTCCCACGTGATCGGGAAGTCCGCGCCCAGGCGCCGCACCATCTCCTGCGCCCGGATCAGCCGCGCGTCGCGGGCCAGGCCGACCTCCCGCAGCAGGGCGGGGTCCTCGGGGTCGTGCAGGTAGCTGAGCACGTGCACGCTCACGCCGTCGGCGGAGGTGCAGGACATCTCCATGCCGGGCACGAGCGTCAGTCCGGCCTCCCGCGCGGCCTGGGCGGCCTCGGCCCAGCCGGCGGTCGTGTCGTGGTCGGTGAGCGCGAGGCCGTCCAGCCCGGCCCGCGCCGCCGCACGCACCACGTCGGCCGGCGGCTCGGTGCCGTCGGACTCGGTCGAGTGCGTGTGCAGGTCGTAGCGGGCCATGGCGGCCATGGTACCGAGACCCGCGCGCGGCGGCCCCGACCTGCCCGCGCCCACCGGTGCCATGATGGAGGGCATGACCGATGCCGCACAGCACCCCGCCCAGACCACCCCCGACCAGGCCCGCTACGACCTGCACACGCACTCGACCGAGTCCGACGGCACCGGCGCGGTGAACCCCCAGCCGCTGGCCGAGCGCGTCGACAACCGCTCGCAGCGCCCCGCCTCGAACGCCTTCCGCGACTTCATGGCCTCCGACTGGGCGCCGTCGTCGCAGGCCCTGCCCGACCCCGACGCCTCGGCCCCGTACGCCGCCCGGCGGCGGGCCGCCGTCTCCGCGCGCTTCCCGGGCGAGCGGATCGTGGTGCCGGCCGGCCGCCTCAAGGTCCGTTCGAACGACACCGACTACCGCTTCCGCGCGCACTCCGCGTTCGCCCACCTGACGGGCCTCGGCGTGGACCACGAGCCGGACGCCGTGCTCGTGCTCGAGCCCACGGACCCGGGCGCCGGCGACGACGGCACGGACCACACCGCCACCCTGTACTTCCGTCCCCTGGCCGGCCGAGACACCGAGCAGTTCTACGCGGACTCGCGCTCGGGTGAGTTCTGGATCGGCCCCCGTCCGACCCTGGCCGGCCTGGCCGCCCGCACCGGCCTGCGCACGGCGGGGCTCGAGGAGCTCGAGTCCGCCGTCACCAAGAACGTGGCCGCCGACGGCACCACGGTCCGGCTGCTGGCCGAGACCGACCAGGACGTGGACGCCCTGCTGGCCGCCGTCCGGACCGAGGCCGGCGTGGACCTGGCCGCCGCGGCCGAGGCCGACGCCCAGACCGCCGAGTTCCTCTCCGAGCTGCGCCTGGTCAAGGACGCGTGGGAGGTCGAGCGGATGCGCGCCTCGGTGGCCGCCACGATCGCGGGCTTCGAGGACGTCGTGCGGGCCCTGCCGCGCGCCGTGGGCCACGACCGCGGCGAGCGCGTGGTCGAGGGCGCCTTCTTCGCCCGCGCCCGCCTCGAGGGCAACGACCTGGGCTACGACACCATCGCGGCCTCCGGCAACAACGCCACGATCCTGCACTGGATCCGCAACACGGGCGCCGTGCGCCCGGGTGAGCTGCTCCTGCTCGACGCCGGCGTCGAGGACGACTCCCTCTACACCGCGGACATCACCCGCACCCTGCCCGTGTCCGGCACGTTCACGGACGTGCAGCGTCGCATCTACCAGGCGGTCCTCGACGCCGCGGACGCCGCCTTCGCGATCGTGCGCCCCGGCATCCGGTTCCGCGAGCTCCACGCCGAGGCCATGCGGGTGCTCGTCGACCGCCTCGACGGCTGGGGCCTGCTGCCGGTCTCGGCCGAGGTCGCGCTCTCGGACGAGGGCCAGCACCACCGGCGCTGGATGCCCCACGGCACCTCGCACCACCTCGGCCTCGACGTGCACGACTGCGCGCAGGCCAAGCGCGAGCTCTACCTGGACGGCGTGCTCGAGCCGGGCATGGTCTTCACCATCGAGCCGGGTCTGTACTTCAAGGAGGAGGACCTGGCCGTGCCGGAGGAGTACCGCGGCATCGGCGTGCGCCTCGAGGACGACATCCTCGTGACCGAGGACGGGGCCGAGAACCTCTCCGCGGCCCTCCCCCGCACCCCGGACGAGATCGAGGCCTGGATGGCGCGGCTCCAGGCGTGATCCGGCGCGGAGGGCGCTCCTAGGGTTCGGACCATGGGTATCGACCTGACCACCGAGCTCACCGCCCTCCGCGACCGCCTCCTCTCCGCCGAGGCGGAGCACGCCGACCTCATCTCCCGCGTCCGAGACCGCCACCGGGCCTCGGCCCGGAACCTCGTGCACTACGTCGCCCTGCGCGGCACCGATCTGCGGCCCCTGCAGGAGGCGCTGAGCGACGCCGGCCTGTCCTCTCTGGGCCGCATGGAGGCCGGCGTGCTGGGGCACGTGGACGCGGTGCTGGCCGCCGCCCGCGCGCTCGACGGCGACCCCGCCCCCGCGCCCGAGGACGACGCCCTGACCTCCGCCGAGGGCCGCGCCATCCTCGCCCGCAACGCGGCGAGCCTGCTCGGTCCGGCCCGCGGCGACCGGGACGCGCGCATCATGGTGACGATGCCCTCCGAGGCCGCCACGGACCCGGAGCTCGTGGCCCGGATCGCCGAGGCCGGCATGGACCTGGCGCGCGTGAACTGCGCCCACGACGACGAGCAGGCGTGGGCCGCCATGATCGCGGCGGTCCGTCGGTGTGCCGGTGCGGGCCGGCCCGCGCCCCTGGTCGCGATGGACCTGGCCGGGCCGAAGGTGCGCACGGGCCCCATCGAGCCGGGCCCGCGCGTCGTGAAGGTGAAGCCCGCCCGGGACCAATCCGGGACCGTCACCGAGCCCTCCCGTGTGTGGCTCACCGCCGGGCCCCACGACGCCGTGGCCGCGGCGGACGGGCCGGACGGCGCCGTCGTCGTGCCGCTGGCGGCCCCGGAGGGGAAGACCCTGGCGGCCCTGCAGCGCGGCGACGAGATCGAGCTGACCGACGCGCGGGGTGCACACCGCAGGCTGGAGGTCGAGCGGGTGGACGGCGAGGGCGTGCTCGTGCGGGCGGACAAGACGGTCTACTGGGCGACGGGCACGGCACTGACGACGCCGCACGGGCCGCTCGAGGTCGGGCCGCTGCCCCCGCTCGAGCAGTCCATGCGCGTGCACGAGGGCGAGCAGATCGTGCTGACCCGCTCGCTCGAGCCGGTCCCCGCGGTCGACGCACCGCCCTACCGGATCGGCCTCACCCTGGCGCAGGCGTTCGCCGACGCGGAGGTCGGCGACCGGGTCTCCCTCGACGACGGACGGATCGGCGCGCGGATCACGGCGGTGTCCGACGACGAGATCACCCTCGAGGTGACCCAGGCCGGTCCGCGCGGAGCGAAGCTCAAGGCGGAGAAGGGCGTGAACTTCCCGGACACGCACCTGGACATCCCGGCCCTCACGGACGAGGACCTCGCCCACATCCCGTTCGCGGCCCGCCACGCGGACATGGTGAACATGTCCTTCGTCCGCTCGGCCGAGGACGTGGCCCAGCTGATCGACGCGCTCGAGGCCGAGGACGCGCCGGACGTGGACATCACGCTGAAGATCGAGACGGTGGAGGCCTTCCGGCAGCTGCCGAGGATGCTGCTCGAGGCGATGCGCTGGCGGGACGTCGGGGTGATGATCGCCCGTGGCGACCTGGCGGTGGAGGCCGGCTTCGCACGGATGGCCGAGCTGCAGGAGGAGATCCTGTGGCTGTGCGAGGCCGCGCACGTGCCCGCGATCTGGGCCACCCAGGTCCTCGAGTCCCTCGCCAAGACCGGCCTGCCCTCACGGGCGGAGATCACGGACGCCGCGATGGCGCAGCGGGCCGAGGCCGCGATGCTGAACAAGGGCCCGTACATCGACCGCGCCGTCACCGTCCTCGGCGACATCCTGGGCCGGATGCACGGTCATGCGAGCAAGAAGCGCGACATGCTCCGGCGACTCGAGTCCTGGTCCCTGTGACGGGGCTCAGCCGCGCGGCTCGTCCTGGGGCCGGGGCGGGTGGCCGCCGCGCGCCTCGATGAGCTTGGCGACCTCCTCCGGGGGCAGGGTCACGCCGTAGGAGCGGTCCAGGCCGGTGGGCGCGGGGTCCGCCTCCGGGGCGGGCCGGGCCGGCGCCTCGGCTCCGCCGGGGGCGGGCGCCGCGTGGGACCCGCCCGACGACGGCGCGGCGGCCGGGGTGGCCTGCACGGACCCGTCCCCGGCCTCCTCCGCGGCGGGCGCGGGCGCCGGCTGCGGGGCCGCGGGCGGCATCGGGGCCGCGGCACCGCCCAGGCCCAGTTCCTGGCGGGCGCGGGCGGCGTGGTCGAACGCGACCACGAGGTCGAAGGCCGTGGGCACGACGGCCTGCGAGGACGCGAAGCCGTGCTGGCCCCGACGCATCGCGAAGCCGATCACGCCGAAGATCAGCCACACCGCCAGGCCCAGGAGCATGGAGGTGAGGATCTGACCCGGGCCGGCCTCGGGGGCCAGCAGGTAGAGGAACACGCCGATCAGTCCGCCGAAGAACACGCCGCGCACACCCGCGGACAACGCCACCTGGGCGTAGTTCAGCCGGCCGCGCACCCGCTCCACGACCCGCAGGTCCTTGCCCACGATCGACACGGCGCTCACGGGGAAGTCCGTGGCGGCGAGGCGGTCCACCTGCTCGCGCGCCTGCGCGTAGGTGGCGTAGGTGGCCAGGAGTTCGCCGCGGGGCAGGCCCTGCTCGGCGCCGGGCTGAGGGCTGGACATCATGAACGACATGGACCCATTGTGCCCGGCCCGGCGCCCGGGCGGGCGGGGGTCCGCCGTGCGCGGACACGGAGCCGCTCCCCGGTACGCCGTAGGCTGGGTCGGTGAGCTCCCCCAAGATCTTCGTGGCCCGCCTGCTGGGCCTGGACGTCTTCGACCCCCTCGGCGACCGCCTGGGACGCCTGCGCGACGTCGTCGTGCTGGACCGCGGCCCCGCCGCGGCCCCGTTCGCCACCGGCCTCGTGATCGAGGTCCCCGGCAAGAAGCGCGTCTTCGTCCCGATGACGCGGGTGACGTCCATGGACTCGGGCCAGATCATCACGACCGGGCTGATCAACCTGCGCCGGTTCTCCCGCCGTGGCGCCGAGCAGACGGTGGCCGCCGACCTCTTCGACCGGAAGGTGCGCCTCTCCGACGGGTCGGGCGAGGCCTTCCTGGAGGACATCGGGCTGGAGCAGCAGCGCAACGGCGACTGGCTCGTCTCGGACCTGTACGTGCGCCGCATCGTCGGCCGCGGCCCCTTCGGCCGCGCCCAGCGGGGAGAGCACCTCCTGCTGAACTGGGACGAGGCCCGGTGGACGGCGCAGGCCGACCCGCAGGGGGCCACGAGCTTCCTCGCCGCGCACGAGGACCTCAAGCCCGCAGACCTGGCGGACATGCTCCACGACATGTCGGAGAAGCGCCGCGTCGAGGTCGCCCGCGAGCTGCAGGACGAACGCCTCGCGGACGTGCTCCAGGAGCTGCCCGACGACGACCAGGTGCAGATCCTGTCCCAGCTGGACATCGACCGCGCCGCCGACGTCCTGGAGGAGATGGACCCGGACGACGCGGCGGACCTGCTCCACGAGCTGCCCGACTCCCAGCAGGAGCTGCTGCTCGAACGCATGGAGCCGGAGGACGCCGAGGACGTCCGGCGCCTGCTCGAGTACGAGGAGGGCACGGCGGGCTCGCTCATGACCCCCGTGCCCGTCATCCTCCCCCCGGAGGCCACCGTGGCCGAGGCCATGGCGACCATCCGACAGCAGGAGATCTCCCCCGCGTTGGCCTCGCTCGTGATCGTGGCCCGGCCGCCGCTGGAGACGCCGACGGGCCGGTTCCTCGGCGTCGTCCACTTCCAGCGCCTGCTGCGGTACCCGCCGCCGGAGGCGATCGGCAACATCATGGACAAGGATCTCGAGCCCGTCTCGGACCTCGCCCCCATCGCCCATGTGACCCGCGAGCTCGCGACCTACAACCTCACGTGCATCCCCGTGGTGAACGAGCAGGACCGCGTCGTCGGGGCCGTGAGCGTGGACGACCTGCTCGACCACATCCTGCCCGACGACTGGCGGGCCATGGACCTCGACGACGCCGAGACCCGCCCCGCGACCTGACCCCCGCGGCCCGCCGCCGCACGACACCGGAGGTGTGAGCATGACCCAGACCGCGCGAGACCTGCGCCCGGGCCGCGGCACCGGCCTGGACACCCCGCTGAGCGCCAGCGGGCGCCGCGTGCCCCGGCTGGCCCCGAACCCGGACGCCTTCGGCGAGGCCACCGAGGGCATCGCCCGCTTCATGGGCACCCCGCAGTTCCTCGTCTGGATGACGCTGTTCTGCGCCGCCTGGCTGGGCTGGAACACGTTCGGCCCGATGGAGTGGCGGTTCGACTCCGCCGAGCTCGGCTTCACCGCGCTCACGCTCATGCTCTCCCTCCAGGCCTCCTACGCCGCACCCCTGCTCCTGCTCGCGCAGAACCGCCAGGACGACCGGGACAAGGTCGCGCTGCGCGAGGACCGTGACCGCGCCGAGCGCAACCTCGCCGACACCGAGTTCCTCACCCGCGAGATCGCCGGTCTGCGGCTGGCCGTCCAGGAGGTCGCCACGCGCGACTTCGTGCGCGGCGAGCTGCGCGGCGTCCAGGACGACCTCAAGGACGACCTCCGCGAGGCGCTGCGCGCCGAGCTGCGGGAGGAGATCCGGGAGGAGATCCGCGCCGAGCTGCGCGCCGGCCTCCCGGGCGCCGAGGCCCAGCCCCGCAAGAACAAGAAGACCAAGGGCCGGGGCCGGGACGCGCGTCGCGGTGACGCCGGCGCCGAGCCCACGACCACCACGCTCGCCACCCTCGCGGCGCAGGAGGCCCGGGAGGCCCAGGAGGCCCGCGAGGCCCGCGAGGCCGGGGGGTCCGGCCCGGCGGCCGGTCCCGCCGACGGTGCGGGCCCGGTGGACGGGGGCGGCCGATGAGCGCCCTGGGCCTGCCCGTGCCCGAGGTCCGCACCGACCTCGAGCGCCGGGTGCTGGAACGGCTCGCCACGGTCCAGGACCCCGAGATCCGCCGCCCGATCACCGACCTCGGCATGGTGGAGTCGGTCGTGGAGACCACCCCGGGCGTCGTCGAGGTCGCGGTGCTGCTCACGATCGCCGCGTGCCCCCTGCGCGGGACGATCCAGACGGACGTGGCCGCCGCCGTCGCCGACGTGCCCGGCTGCGGGTCCGTGGACGTCCGCGTCGGGGTCATGGAGCCCGAGCGCCGCCTGGCGCTGCAGGACGCCCTGCGCGCGACTCGGCCGACGAACCCGTTCGGGAAGGACACGCTCACGCGCGTCCTCGCGGTGGCCTCGGGCAAGGGCGGCGTGGGCAAGTCCTCGGTCACGGCCAACCTCGCGGTCGCGCTCGCCGCGCGCGGGCTCGCCGTCGGCCTGATCGACGCGGACGTGCACGGCTACTCCATCCCCGGGCTCCTGGGCGTGAGCGCCACCCCGACGAAGCTGGACCGGATGATCCTGCCCCCCGTGGTGCGGGACGTGAAGGTCATCTCGATCGGCATGTTCCTCGACGCGGACCGGCCGGTGGCCTGGCGCGGGCCGATGCTGCATCGCGCGCTCGAACAGTTCGTCACGGACGTGCACTGGGGCGACCTGGACGTCCTGCTCGTGGACCTGCCCCCGGGCACCGGTGACATCGCGATCTCGACGGCGCAGCTGCTGCCCGCCTCGGAGCTGCTCGTGGTGACCACGCCGCAGCACGCCGCCGCGCAGGTGGCCGCGCGCGCCGGTCAGCTGGCGGAGCAGACGGGCCAGACCGTGGCCGGCGTCGTGGAGAACATGGGGCCGATGACCCTGCCGGACGGCACCGTCCTGGATGTGTTCGGGACCGGCGGCGGCGCCGAGGTGGCGGAGCGGCTGTCCGGGGTGCTGGGCACTCAGGTGCCGCTGCTGGGCACCGTCCCCCTGGACCCGGCGCTGCGCGCGGGCGGCGACGCCGGCGAACCCGTGGTGGTGTCCGCGCCGGAGAGCCCCGCGGGCCGGGCGCTGACGCAGATCGCGCAGCGGGTGGCCGTGCGGCCGCGCGGGCTGGCCGGGCGGCCTCTGCCGTTCACCCCTCGCTGACCTCGGGTGCCGGCGCCCCGGCCGGGGCACCGGACGCGCGCGGCGGCGTCAGGTCGCGTCGACGTCGAAGGGGGCGGGCGCCAGCCCGAGCAGCTCGAGCGGGTCCGGTTCGGTCTCGACGGCGGCAGGACGCTCCTCGACGAGGGCATCGGCCCGGCCGGAGGCCATCAGGGCTGCGGCGGCGCCGCCCACGGCGGCCGCCCCCGCGCCGGGCGTGGTCGACCGGGTCTGTGCGGCGGCGGTGCCGGACTCCGCGGAGGCGGTGCTGCCGGCCCCGGCGGGGCGGCGGAAGAGCGTGCGCGGATCCATGTCCGCCAGGTCCTGGCGGGTGAGGCCGCCGTGCACGTCCTCGGCGCTGATGCCCGTCGCCTGCGCCGCCCGGGACGCGGGCGTGGACGAGCCGCCGGCGGGCTCGCGGAGCGCGTCGCGGATGATGCGACGCGGGTCGTACTGGCGGGGGTCGTACTTGCGCCAGTCCACCTCGTCGAAGTCCGTGCCGGTCTCCTCCTTGAACTGCGCCTTGGCACCCTCGGCCTTGTCGCGCATGACGCGCAGCCAGTCGGTGAAGGCGCGCGTGTACTCGGGGAGCTTCTCCGGCCCGAGGATGACGATCGCGAGCACCGCCAAGATGATGAACTCGCTGCCGTTGATACCAAACACCCTCCGAACTCTACTAGAGGGGCACCGCCGCCCAGCCCGGAGCCGCGGGGGCGGGGCGGCTCAGCCGCGGAGGCGCGGCACGGCGTCCGCTATGCGTTCGAGGCCTCGCTCCAGGCGCTCCTCGACGGCGTCTCCGCCGCCCAGCTCGAGCACGCGTGCCCGCTCGGAGACCAGCAGGTGGGTGAGGACCGCGTCGGCGCGTTCGTCCGGCAGGGTGGCCTCCACGCGGTAGGCGGCCTGCGGCGTGGTCAGCTCGGCCGTCCAGCCGTCCTGCTCCCCCGCCGGGACGATCCGGTAGACGCCGCCGCCGGCCAGCCGACGCTCCTGCGCTCCCGTGCTCAGTGGCGCGGTCGAGGCACAGCCCTCCGGGGCGGCTCCCACGATCCGGGGTCGGCACTCGCGGACGGTCACGGTCGGCTCGTCCCGACCCCAGCCGACGACGACCTCCACGTCCTCGGCCGTCTGGGCGGTGTCCACGGTGAGCGGCTCCAGGCCGGCCCCCACGAGGGAGGGCACCGTCCAGCCCTGACCCCGCAGCTCCGCGACGGTTCCGCGCCGGTCCGTCGACGCGGTCCCGGCGGCCGGCAGGGCGACGGCGTCCGTCGGGGTCGGGGTCGTGCGCACGGCCGTGGTGCGGGGCGCGCCGGCCACCCAGACCGCGGTGAACAGCCCGCCGAGCAGGACGGCGAAGGTGAGCAGTCCCACCACGAGGCGGCCGGAGACGCCGCGGGCGCGCAGCACCGGGGCGACGACGGCGCCGGCCGGACGCTGGTGCACCGTGCGGGCGGCGTCGAGCACGCGGGCCCGGGCCTGAACCGTGGCGCTGCACTCGGGGCAACGGTCCAGATGGCGGGCGATGCGCGCCCGGGACGCGGCGGGGAGGGCGCCCTCGAGGTAGGCGTCCATGTGGCGCTGGGTGTGTCGACGTCCCATGCGGCCACCTCCTCGGTCCTCGCGTCCTCGGCCCGGCGAACGGCCTCCCGCACGGCGGGAGCCGGTTCGTGCCAGCTCCCATCATCGGCCCGCCTCCTGGGAGAACTCTGGGTCGCGGTCGCGTGCCGGCCCGTACACTGGCCCGCGTCGCCCGTGCCGCGGGCGAGGTCCCGCCGTCGTCGTCCCGGAGTCAGCCATGAGCGCCCTGCAGCCCCAGCCCACCGACAAGCACGCGTCCTGGGCCTGGTCGGAGAGCCGAGCCACCGAGGACGACGTCGTCCTGCGCGCCCGCGAGCGCGCCGCCGAGCTGGACGTGCCGCCGGTGAGCGAGGGGACGGCGGCCCTGTTGACGGTGCTGGCGGCCACGCGTGCCCCCGCGGCGGTCGTGGAGGTGGGCACGGGCGCCGGCGTCTCGGGTCTCGCCCTGATGCGCGGTCTGCCCGAGCGCACGGTCCTCACCACCGTCGACCCGGACGCGGAGGCACAGCGTGCGGCCCGCGAGGCGTTCTCGGAGGCCCGCCTGCCCACGAGCCGCACCCGCATGATCACGGGGCGCTCCCGGCTCGTCCTGCCCCGGCTCACGAGCGGCGCCTATGAGATGGTCCTGGTGGACGGGGACCCGGCCGCGCGTCAGTTCGACGTCGAGCAGGCCGCGCGCATGCTCGCCCCCGGCGGCGTGCTCGTCGTGGTGGACGCCCTCGACGGCGACCGCGTTCCCCGGCCCGCTGTGCGCGACGAGTCCACCGTGTCCGCCCGGGCGGTGGACCGCCTCATCCGGGAGGACGAGCACTGGCTGTCCGCCGTCGTCCCCTCCGGCACGGGCGTGCTGATCGCGGTGCGCCGCTGATCCGCGGCGTCGCCGGGGACGCGGACGCCCCGCGCACCGTGACGGTGCGCGGGGCGTCCGCGTCGAAGGGGTCCGGCCTCAGGCCTGGATGACGCCCTCGAGGCACTCCTTGAGCTCGCGGGCCTCGTCCGCGTTGATCTCCAGCACGAGACGGCCGCCGCCGTCGATCGGCACGCGCATGATCAGGCTGCGCCCCTCCTTGGTCACTTCCATGGGACCGTCCCCGGTGCGGGGCTTCATGGCGGCCATTGCGACTTCCCTTCTGGATGATGTTCCCGTCACGGCGTCGGGTGACCGCGGGAGCGGGCACTGTCCGGACGCCTCCGGCGCCCCCACACGCGAGCGTGCGCGAGGCCGGTCACATCACCATTATCGCGGATTCCGCGTGTTCGCGCCAAACGATGGCCTGCACCGAGCCCGGCCCGCGGCTCAGGCACGCCCCGCCGGATCGCTCCGGGAGGGGTCGGCGGCCTCGAGCTCGGCCACCCGTGTCCGCAGTGCGGTCACCTCGTCCTCGCGCTGCGCCAGGGCGTCCCGCAGCCGCAGCAGGACGGCGTCCACCTGGTCCCGCTGGTAGCCGGGCACCGCGACGGCCAACCGCAGCAGGTCGACATCCGCCGCGCGCGGCCGCTCCGGCAGCAGCACGGGGTGTCCCGGCGTCCGCCCGGCCGGGTCGTCGGCCCGGAGCGTGAGCCGGCCCGCGAGGGCGGCGGCCAGGGCCGCCAGCACGACGACGAGCACGGCCACCAGGACGATCCACTGCGGCCCGCTCACGCGTCGGCCCTCCCCGCCGAGCGGAGCACGCACGCGACGGCCTCCTCGGCCGTGTCCACGAGGTGGAACAGGTCCGGGTCCTCGGGCGACATCATGCCGCGTTCCACGAGCGTGCCGCGGATCCAGTCCACGAGCGGGCTCCAGAAGCCGCGGTCCACGAGGACCACGGGGAAGCGGGTGACGGTGCCGGTCTGCACGAGGGTGAGGGCCTCGAAGAGCTCGTCCAGGGTGCCGAGGCCGCCGGGCAGCACGATGAACCCCTGCGCGTACTTGAGGAACATGACCTTGCGGACGAAGAAGTAGCGGAAGTCCACGCCCACGTGCACCCAGGGGTTCAGGCCGGTCTCGAACGGCAGCTCGATGCCCAGGCCCACGGACTCTCCACCGGCCTCGTGGGCGCCCCGGTTGGCGGCCGCCATGGTGCCGGGCCCCCCGCCGGTGATGACCGTGTACCCGGCCTGGGCCAAGCGGCTGCCGACCTCGTGGGCCAGGGCGTACTCGGCGCTGCCCTCGGGCGTGCGCGCCGAGCCGAACACGGAGACCGCGGGACCCAGCCCCGCGAGGGTGCCGAAGCCCTCGACGAACTCCGCCTGGATGCGCAGGACACGCCAGGCCTCGGACGTCGTCGAGGTGACGTCGACGGCGGGGCGTGCGGCGTCGCCGGGCCGCCTGCCGTCGAGGAGGAGCTGGTCGAACGTGGGGGTGTGCGCCGCCTCCCCGCGCAGGATCTGCCCGCCGCGGCGGACGCGCGGGGGCGCGGCGGCGACGTCGCCGCCCGAGGGGTGCTCATGTGAGGCCATGGCGCCAGCCTAACGAGCCGGCGGGCCGCAAGGGCCGGCGTCGCACGGCGCACCGCGCCGGGTGTGGCGTGCGCTATATTCCACTGGCATGACGCAGATCACGCCTGAGCAGTCCCACGGCGCCCACCTCCCCGACGAGGCCGGCACGCGGCGCCGTCGCGGTGCCGCGGGCGATGACCTGATCGTCCTCGAGGGCGTCAACAAGCACTTCGGCGACTTCCACGCCCTCCGCCAGATCGACCTGCGGATCCCGCGCGGCCAGGTGGCGATCGTCCTCGGCCCGTCCGGCTCCGGCAAGTCGACGCTGTGCCGCACGATCAACCGGCTCGAGACCATCGACGACGACGGCGGCCGCATCCTGATCGACGGGCGGCCGCTGCCCACCGAGGGCAGGCAGCTCGCCCAGCTGCGCGCGGAGATCGGCATGGTCTTCCAGTCGTTCAACCTCTTCGCGCACAAGTCGATCCTGGAGAACGTGACCCTCGGGCCCATCAAGGTGAAGGGCAAGCGCCGGGCGGACGCCGAGCGGCACGCCATGGAGCTGCTCGAGCGCGTGGGCGTGGCCCAGCAGGCCAAGAAGATGCCGGCCCAGCTCTCCGGCGGGCAGCAGCAGCGCGTGGCCATCGCCCGCGCCCTGGCGATGGAGCCGAAGGCCCTGCTCTTCGACGAGCCGACCTCCGCCCTCGATCCCGAGATGGTGCAGGAGGTCCTCGACGTCATGGTCCAGCTCGCCGAGGGCGGCATGACCATGGTCGTGGTCACCCACGAGATGGGCTTCGCCCGCAAGGCCGGGGACCGCGTGGTCTTCATGGCCGACGGCGCCATCCTCGAGGACACCGACCCCGACACCTTCTTCACGAACCCCCGACACGAGCGCGCCCAGGACTTCCTGGGCAAGATCCTCGCGCACTGACCCCGTCCCCCGTCGTACCCCACCGCACCGAACCAGAGGAGAGCACCATGCTCCGCACGAAGCTCCTGACCCTGTCCGCCGTCACCGCCGCGGCCGCCCTGTCCCTCACCGCCTGCGCCCCCTCCTCGTCGCAGGGCGGTGGTGGCGACGCCGCCGGCTCGTCCTCGGCCGGCGAGGCGACGTCGTCCGGCTCCGGCGAGAGCCTGCGCATCGGCATCAAGTTCGACCAGCCGGGCCTGGGCTACCGCGAGGGCTCGGCCCAGCCCACCGGCTTCGACACGGACGTGGCCCGCTACGTGGCGGACAAGCTCGGCGTGGCCGAGAAGGACATCGAGTGGGTCCAGACCCCGTCCGCGAACCGGGAGAACGCCCTGGAGAACGGCGAGGTCGACATGATCTTCGCGACGTACTCCATCACGGACGCCCGCAAGGAGCGCGTCGACTTCGCGGGCCCGTACTTCGTGGCCGGCCAGGACCTGCTGGTCCGCGCGGACGACACCGCGATCACCGGCCCCGAGTCCCTCGACGGGAAGAACCTCTGCTCCGTCACCGGCTCCACCTCGGCCCAGAAGATCAAGGACCAGTTCGCCTCCGGCGTGAACCTGGTGGAGCAGGGCGGCTACGCCGAATGCGTGACCTACCTCGAGTCCGGCCAGGTGGACGCCGTGACCACGGACGACATCATCCTCGCGGGCCTGGCCGCCGCCGACGCCAACAAGGGCAAGTTCAAGGTCGTCGGCAACACCTTCACCACGGAGCGCTACGGCGTCGGCCTGCCGAAGGACTCGGAGCGCTGCGAGGACATCAACGAGGCCATCAAGGAGATGAAGGACTCCGGCGAGTGGAAGAAGGCCCTCGAGTCCAACACCGAGGGCACGGGCTACACCTACGACGAGACGCTGAACTCCGGCGAGGACGCCGAGTTCGAGCCCTGCGCCTGACGACCTGCGCCGCCGGGCGGGCCGAGGACGTGACCTGAACAGTCACCCTCGGCCCGTCCGGCGGCTCCCCTGCCCGTCAGCCCCGTCCCGACCCTCGGAGAAGACATGGAATCGATCTCCTCGCTCCTCGCGGACTACGGCGCGGACATCCCGCTCGCGTTCTGGACGAACATCAGGCTCGCGTTCCTCGCGACCCTCGGCTCGTTCGTCCTCGGCGTGGTGCTCGCCCTGTTCCGCATCTCGCCCGTCCCCTCGCTGCGCGCCCTCGGCACCGGCTACGTCAACGTGGTCCGCAACACCCCGCTGACGATCATCATGCTGCTCGGCGTGCTCGCCGTCTGGGGGCAGCTGAAGATCAGCTTCTCGTCCGACTTCACGCTGAACTTCTTCATCTACGCCGTGATCGCGCTCTCGCTCTACCACGCGGCGTTCATGTGCGAGGCGATCCGCTCCGGCGTCAACACCGTCCCGCTCGGGCAGGCCGAGGCCGCCCGCTCCATCGGCCTGGGCTTCCTGCCCGCGGCCCGCCACGTGATCCTGCCCCAGGCGCTGCGCGGGGCCATCACCCCGCTGGGCAACACCGTGATCGCGCTGACCAAGAACACCACCGTCGCCGCCGCGGCGTCGGTGGCGGAGGCCTCGGGCCTGATGAAGCGCATGATCGAGTTCAGCCCGGACGTGATGGTGGCGATCTTCCTGACCTTCGCGATCGGCTTCTGCCTGATCGTCATCCCCATCGGCCTGCTGACCACGTGGGCCTCGGAGAAATGGGCGGTGGCCCGATGAGCGCCCAGGCCTCCGTCCTCTTCGACGCCCCGGGTCCGATCGCCCGCCGCCGGATCCTCCTCGCCAACCTGGTCGCCCTCGCCGCGGCGCTGGCCGTGGCGGTCATCGTCCTGATCCAGATGAACGACACCGGTCAGCTCTCCGGCCGCCGTTGGCTGGCCGCCGTCGACGGCGACGCGTGGCGGAACTACTACCTGCCGGGCCTGCAGTTCACCCTGCAGTCCGCCGGCATCGCCGTGGTCTCCTCCGTGGTGTTCGGCCTGGTGTTCGGCTTCCTGCGGCTCGCCCCGTTCGGCCCGGTGCGCTGGCTGGCCGCCGTCGTCGTGGAGTTCTTCCGGGCCGTGCCGGTGCTCGTGATGATGGTGTTCTTCTACCAGCTGTTCGCGCAGGTCGCGCGCACCGGGGCGATCCAGCCCCAGGACGGCCCGTACTACGCGGTGATCGCGGCGCTGACCCTGTACAACGGGTCCGTGATCGCGGAGCTGGTGCGCTCCGGGGTGCGCTCGCTGCCGCGCGGCCAGCGCGAGGCGGCCGCGGCGGTGGGCATGACGAGCACCCAGTCCCTGCGGCTCGTGGAGGTGCCCCAGGCCCTCATCGCCATGCTGCCCTCGCTGCTGAGCCAGTTCGTGGTGATCCTCAAGGACTCGGCACTGGGCTACCTCATCGGCTTCTTCGAACTCCTGCAGTACGCCCGCCAGCTCGGCTCCGGCAACGGCAACATCCTGCAGTCCCTCGTGGTGGCCGCGGTGATCTTCATCGTGATCAACTTCCTCCTCGCCTGGGCGGCCACCCGGCTCTCGAGGCGGCTGTCGTCGCGGACGGCCGGCGACGCCAGCGCCCCCGCGACCCCGCTCGTCGGGGCGCCCACGGACAAGGCGGCCTGACCGGGCGGCGGCCGACGGGGTCGGCCGACGTCGTGGGTCAGCCGGCCAGCCAGGCCGCGAGCGCCGCGAGGCACGCGCGGACCGCCTCGCGGGACACGTGCTCGTCGTCCGTGTGGGCCAGGAGGGCGTCGCCGGGGCCGAAGTTGACCGCGGGCACGCCCAGCTGGGAGAACCGCGCCACGTCCGTCCACCCGTACTTGGGCTGGGGCTCTCCCCCGACGGCGGCGACGAACGCGGCGGCGGCCGGCCGGTCCAGACCGGGGCGGGCGGCGGGCGAGGCGTCGTCGATCCGCACCTGGGCGTCCCAGTCCACGCCTGCCCCCTCCAGCACCGCGCGCACGTGCGCGTGGGCCTGCTCGAGGGTCTTGTCCGGAGCGAACCGGTAGTTCAGGTCCACGGACGCCTCGTCCGGGATGACGTTGCCCGCGACGCCGCCGGCCACGCGGATCGCGTGCAGCCCCTCGCGGTAGTCCAGGCCCTCCACCGTGACCGTGGCCGGTTCGTACGCCGCCAGGGCGGTGAGCACGGGGGCCAGCTTGTGGATCGCGTTGTCACCGCGCCAGGCGCGGCCCGAGTGCGCCGCGACACCGGGAAAGGTGACGCGGTACCGGCACGTGCCGTTGCAGCCGCCCTCCACGACGCCGTCGGTCGGCTCGAGCAGCACCGCGAAGTCGCCCTCCAGCAGCTCGGGGGCCTGGCGGGCCACGCGGGCGAGGCCCGAGAGGTCCGAGGAGACCTCTTCGTGGTCGTAGAACACCCACGTGACGTCGTGCACGGGCGTGGGGCCGTCCGCGCGGCCGAAGCGGCCGGCCAGGGCCAGCTGCACGGCGACGCCGGACTTCATGTCCACGGCCCCGCGGCCGTACAGCACGTCCCCGTCCCACGCCGAGGGCACGGTCCCGCGCGAGCCCGGCACGGTGGGCAGGGGCACCGTGTCCAGGTGCCCGGCCAGGATCACGCGGGTCGGCCGCCCCAGAGCGGTGCGGGCGACGACGGCGTCCCCGAACCTCCGCACCTCGAGGCCGCCGAGGGCGAGCAGGGCCTGCTCGACGGCGTCGGCCAGCGGCCCCTCCTCCCCCGAGACGGAGCGCACGTCCAGCAGGGTGGCGGTGAGCGCCGCGACGTCGAGGTCCGGATCGGCGAGGTCGGGCAGGGGCACGGGGGTGAGACTCATGTGTCCAGTCTACGGACGCGCCTCTCGCCGCCCTGCAGCGTGCCCCGGCCGCTCAGTAGGCTGAGGCACATGACCCAGACCGCCGCACAGCAGCCCTCCTCCCGTCTCGTCTCCGGCCACGGCCTGGCCACCACGGCCGCCGACGGCGCCGTCCTGGACGTGTGGTTCCCCGCCCCCGTGGCCGGCCCGCTCTCCGCCGCGGACACCTCGCTGCGCGACACCCTGCGCGCCCTCGCCGCGGACGACGCGGACCGCGGGACCACGCAGGCCGTCGTCGAGCTGGAGGTCGACCTGGACGCCGCCCCGGCCTCCACCGCGGACGCGTGGCTGCGCCTGCACGCCCTCTCGCACCGCCTGGCGCGGCCGAACGAGCTCAACCTCGACGGCGTCTTCGGGCTGCTCACCAACGTGGTGTGGACGAACCACGGACCCTGCGCGGTCGCGGACTTCGAGCTGACGCGGGCGAGGCTGCGTGCCCGCGGCGCCGTGCAGGTGTACGGCGTGGACAAGTTCCCGCGCATGACGGACTACGTCGTGCCCTCCGGGGTGCGCATCGGCGACGCGGACCGGGTGCGCCTGGGCGCCCACCTGGCCGAGGGGACGACCGTGATGCACGAGGGCTTCGTGAACTTCAACGCGGGCACCCTGGGGCACTCGATGGTGGAGGGCCGGATCTCGGCCGGCGTCGTGGTGGGCGACGGGTCCGACGTCGGAGGCGGCGCGTCCATCATGGGCACGCTCTCCGGCGGCGGCACCCAGCGGATCGTGATCGGCGAGCACGTGCTGCTCGGTGCGAACTCCGGCGTGGGCATCTCCGTCGGCGACGACTGCGTGGTCGAGGCCGGTCTGTACGTCACCGCGGGCACGCGCGTGAGCGTGCTGCAGGACGGCGAGGCGGCGCGGACCGTGAAGGCCGTGGACCTCTCCGGCGTGCCGAACCTGCTGTTCCGCCGCAACTCCACCACGGGCGGGGTCGAGGCCCTCCCCCGCGCCGGCCGGACCGTCGAACTGAACGCGGCGCTGCACGCGAACTGACCCGGCGCACCCGGCCCGCGACTCCCCGCCGCGTCTTGGGGGCGATTTCCGGTGGTATCCCGCCGGGATAACGCCCACTATCGCCCCCGGAACTCCCCGGCGGCCCGGGGCGGGGCGACGACGACGGCACGCGGCGCGGGCCGTCGGCTCCTGCACAGCAGCGTCCGCCCCGCACGTCGTCCCCCGGCCGCGGCCAGCGCGCCCCGGACCTAGCCCGGCTGGGGCTGCCACCCGACCGCGCCCGCCGGTCGGACCTGGAGCGGGTCGGGCAGTGCATCCACCGGCAGCGGGCGCACCCTGGCACGGTCTGGGCCGACCTGGGCCTGCCCGGCCACCGCTTCTCCCTCGATCACCTCGCCGCGCTCCTGCGCCGACGCCCGGATGCCGTCCTCTCCCACGAGACCGCGGCCCACCTGCACGGCCTGCCGATTCCCGCGCGAGCCTGGCGGCGGCGCGACCCGGCGACGGGCGAACTCGAGGCCGACCCGCCGGTGCACCTCACCGTGGCCCGGGGGACGCGGCGCGTCCGGCGGGCCGGACTGTTGGACCACCGCCGGCCGCTGGCGCCCGAGTTCGTCACGCACGTGCACGGCCTGCGCGCGTCCGGGCGCTTCCATGGCCGCCCGGCCGCCCGGGAGGCGCTGGATTCCGTGCGCGTCGGGGCGGACTCGCCGCCCGAGACCCGCCTGCGCCTGGCCCTCGTGGCCGGCGGGCTTCCGGAGCCGGAGCTGCAGGCCGCGCTCGAGCCCGGGGACCCCTTCTCCCCCGTGGCCGACCTGGCCTACCGTCACGTGCGCCTGGCCCTGCAGGACGACGGTGCGGGGCACCGCACGGGGGAGCAGCAGGCGCGCGACGCCCGCCGGGACCGCTACGGCCAGGCGCGCGGCTGGACGACGCTCCGCGTCACCTGGGCGGATGGGCGCGAGGACTTCCGTGGCGTCGTCGCGGTGGTCCGATGCCGCCTCGGCCCCTCCGCCTCGACATGACCACGCTCCGGCGAACGCATTGGGGGCGGTTTCGGGTGGTATTCCGTCGGAATACCACCCGAAACCGCCCCCGAACGCAGGGTCGGCGCCCCCGGGTCAGCGCTGCGGGTACTGGCGCAACGTCTCGCCCACGTAGATCTGGCGCGGGCGGCCGATCTTGGTGGCCGGGTCCTCCATGAGCTCGCGCCACTGGGCGATCCAGCCGGGCAGGCGGCCCAGGGCGAAGAGGACGGTGAACATCTTCTCCGGGAAGCCCATGGCCTTGTAGATCACGCCGGTGTAGAAGTCGACGTTCGGGTAGAGCTTGCGCTCCACGAAGTAGTCGTCGGCGAGGGCCTTCTCCTCGAGGCGCTGGGCGATCTCCAGCAGCTCGTCGTTGCCGCCCATCTTGCCCAGGATGTCCTCGGCGGTCTTCTTGATGATCTTGGCCCGCGGGTCGTAGTTCTTGTACACGCGGTGGCCGAAGCCCATCAGGCGGACGCCGTCCTCCTTGTTCTTCACCTTCTCCATGAAGTCCTCGGGCGTGATGCCCTCCGACTTGATCCTCCGGAGCATGTTCAGCACGGCCTCGTTGGCGCCGCCGTGCAGCGGGCCGTAGAGGGCGTTGATGCCGGCGGACACCGAGGCGAACAGGTTGGCCTGGGTGGAGCCGACCAGGCGCACCGTGGAGGTGGAGGCGTTCTGCTCGTGGTCGGCATGCAGCATGAGCAGCAGGTCGAGTGCCTTGACCACGTCCGGGTCGATGTCGTATTCCTCGGCCGGCACGCCGAAGCACAGGCGGAGGAAGTTCTCCACGTAGTTCAGCGAGTTGTGCGGGTACATGAACGGCTGGCCCAGCGACTTCTTGAACGCGTAGGAGGCCAGCACCGGCAGCTTGCCCAGCAGACGCACGGTGGAGATGTGGACCTGCTCCGGATCGTGCGGGTCCAGGGAGTCCGGGTAGAACGTGGACAGCCCGGACACGGAGGAGGACAGCACCGGCATGGGGTGCGCGTCCCGCGGGAAGCCGTTGAAGAACAGCTTGAGGTCCTCGTGCACCATGTTGTGGCGCAGGATGTTGGTCTCCCAGGCCTCCAGGGTCTCCTTGGACTCGGGCAGCTCGCCGTAGATCAGCAGGTAGGCCACCTCCATGAAGGAGGAGTGCTCGGCGAGGTCCTCGATGGCGTAACCGCGGTAGCGCAGGATGCCCTGGTCGCCGTCGATGAACGTGACGGCCGACTTGGCGTTCGCCGTGTTCATGAAGCCCGGGTCGTAGGTGACGTCGCCGGTCTCCTTCAGGAGCGGGGCGATGTTGATGCCGTTGTTGCCCTCTGTGGCGTGCTCGACGCCCAGGTCCAGGCTCTGCTCGCCGACGGTCAGCCGGACGGACTCGTGATGGGTCACGGGTGTGCTCCCTCGTCTTCTCTTCTCGATGGCCCGGGTTCACGCGCCGGCGTGGGCGCGCCCACACGGGGACGACTCTGCTCCAAACTATCAAGGACCGGCCCGGGGCGCGCGATCGCTTCCCCCGACGACGGCCCTCGGCCCCGGCTCAGCCGGTCCGCGGCCCGCGGGCGGTGAGTCTCGCCGCGGCCCGGGCGACCGCCTCGTCCGTGGCGGTGATCGCGACGCGGACGTAGCCGTCGCCGCCGGCACCGTAGAACACGCCGGGCCCGGCGATGATGCCCAGGTCCGCCAGGTCGCCCAGCAGGTCCCACGAGTCCTGCGCCGTGGCGTGGGCCGGGTCCAGGTCCGCCCGCCGGGTCCACAGGTACAGCCCCGCCTCGGAGTGGTCCACCGTGTGGCCGGAGGCCTCCAGCGCGGTGCGCAGCGCGTCCCGACGGCGGCGGTAGCGGTCCTTCTGCTCCGCGACGTGCACGTCGTCGGCCAGGGCCACGGCCATCGCGTGCTGCACCGGGGCGGGCACGATCATGCCCGCGTGCTTGCGGGTGTTGACCAGGGTCGCCACGAGCTCCGGATCCCCCGCGGCGAACGCGGCGCGGTAGCCGGCGAGGTTGGACTGCTTGGACAGCGAGTAGACGCTCAGCAGGCCCGTCAGGTCGCCGCCGGAGACCTCGTCGGACAGGATGCAGGGCACGACGGCCCCGTCCCACGCGTCCCAGCCGAGCTCGGCGTAGCACTCGTCCCCGCACACCACGGCGCCCACGGCACGGGCGGCGTCGACCGTGCGGCGCAGCGCCGCCGCGTCCAGCACGGCGCCGGTGGGGTTGGCCGGCGAGTTGGTCCACACAAGGCGCACCCGCTCACGCACCTCGGGCGCCAGCGCGTCGAGGTCGTCCGCGGCCACGGCCTCCGCCCCGGCCAGGAGCGCGCCCACCGCATAGGTGGGGTAGGCGGCCTCGGGGTGGACGACGACGTCGCCTGCGCCCAGCCCGAGCAGCGTGGGCAGCCACGCGATGAACTCCTTGGACCCGACCGTGGGCACCACGGCCGCCGGGTCCAGCCCGGACACCCCGCGGCGCCGGGCGTACCAGTCGACGACGGCGCGGCGCAGGGCGTCCGTGCCGTGCGTCGTCGGGTAGCCGTGCGCGTCGGCAGCCTCGGTCAGCGCCCGGCGGATCAGCGCCGGCGTCGGATCCACGGGCGTGCCGATGGACAGGTCCGCGACGCCGTCCGGGTGGGCGGCGGCACGCTCACGGTAGGGGGTGAGCGTGTCCCACGGGTAGTCCGGCAGCGTCAGCATGGGGCTCAGGCGTCCGCGTTCTGCAGGGGCAGGGCGGAGATGATCGGGTGGTCCTTGGCGATCATGCCCAGCTTGGCGGCGCCGCCCGGGGATCCCAGGTCGTCGAAGAACTCGACGTTGGCCTTGTAGTACTCGGCCCACTCGTCGGGGGTGTCGTCCTCGTAGTAGATGGCCTCGACGGGGCACACCGGCTCGCACGCACCGCAGTCGACGCATTCGTCCGGGTGGATGTAGAGCATGCGCTCACCCTCGTAGATGCAGTCCACGGGGCATTCGTCGATGCACGCCTTGTCCTTGACGTCCACACACGGCAACGCGATCACGTAGGTCATGGCTGACCGTCCACCTCTCTCTGGGCACGGGGTTGCGGGGCTGCGGTCCAGGGTACTCGCTCCCCCGGACGCGTTTCGCGGGCGGTCACAGTAGCCCGGCGGGGGCGCGTGGCGCCGTCGGCGGCCTCCGCGGGTCGGCGGTCCAGCCGCCGGCCCGCGGCCAACAGGACCAGGCCGAGCACCGGCTGGCCGGCGTTCCAGGCCACGGAGGCGACGACGGCGCCCGACGCCGCCGCCCACAGGCCGGCCGTCCAGGACACCCCCAGGGCGTCGTCCACCGGCAGGCGCTGCAGGGCCAGGACGGCGGTGAACGCGCCGGCGACGACCGCGGCCCCCGCCGTCAGGGCGCGCCCGCCGCGGCCCGCGCGTCGGACCATCCACCAGCGCTGCGTCGAGCCGACGAGCACGAGCGCCAGCACCGCACCCCAGGGCAGGGTCCAGCCGCCCGGCAGGGAGGCCAGGTTCAGATGGACGGCGGTGCCGAGCGCGCCGGCGACGACGCCGAGCAGCGCCCCGCCCACCACGTCGGCGGGCCGGGCGCGGCGGCGGGGACGGTCAGGCACGGGCGCGGGCGCGCGCGGCCTTCAGGCGCTCGTTGGCGTCCAGGACGACCTTGCGGATGCGGATGTCCTCGGGGGTGATCTCCACGCACTCGTCCTCGCGGGCGAACTCGAGGGACTCCTCGAGGGTGAGCCGGCGCGGGGGCGTCAGGCCCTCGAACGACTCGGAGGAGGCCGCACGCATGTTGGTGAGCTTCTTCTCCTTGGTGATGTTCACGTCCATGTCGTCGGCGCGCGAGTTCTCGCCCACGATCATGCCCTCGTACACCTCGGCGCCCGGCTGCACGAAGAAGGTGCCGCGCTCCTGCAGGTTGATCATGGCGAACGGCGTGGCGGAGCCCGCCCGGTCGGCCACGAGGGAGCCGTTGGTGCGGTACTCGATCTCACCGGTCCACGGCTCGTAGCCGGCCGCGTAGGAGGAGGCGATGCCTGCGCCGCGGGTCTCGGTGAGGAAGCGGGTGCGGAAGCCGATCAGGCCGCGGGCCGGGACCAGGAACTCCATGCGGATCCAGCCCGTGCCGTGGTTGGACATCTCCTGCATGCGGCCCTTGCGGGCGGCCATGAGCTGCGTGACCGCGCCCATGAACTCCTCGGGGATGTCGATGGTCATGCGCTCCATCGGCTCGTGGACCTTGCCGTCCACGGTCCGGGTGACCACCTGCGGCTTGCCCACGGTGAGCTCGAAGCCCTCGCGGCGCATCTGCTCCACGAGGATGGCCAGGGCGAGCTCGCCGCGGCCCTGCACCTCCCACGCATCCGGGCGCTCGGTGGGGAGCACCTTGAGCGAGACGTTGCCGATCAGCTCCTTGTCCAGGCGGTCCTTCACCTGGCGGGCCGTGACCTTGGCGCCCTTGACGCGGCCGGCCAGCGGGGAGGTGTTGATGCCCACGGTCATGGAGATGGCCGGGTCGTCCACCGTGATCAGCGGCAGCGGCTTCGGGTTCTCCGCGTCGGTGAGGGTCTCGCCGATCATGATGTCCTCGATGCCGGCGACGGCGACGATCTCGCCCGGGCCGGCCTCCTCCGCGGGCACGCGCTCGAGGCCCTTGGTGGCCAGCAGCTCGGTGATCTTCACGGTCTTCAGGGCGCCGTCCTGGCGGGCCCACGCGACCTGCTGGCCCTTGCGGAGGGTGCCGTTGAAGATGCGCAGCAGCGCGAGGCGGCCGAGGAACGGGGAGGCGTCCAGGTTGGTGACGTGCGCCTGGAGGACCTCGCCCTCGGTGTAGGACGGGGCCGGGATGTGCTCCATGATCACGTTGAAGAGGGCCTCGAGGTCCTCGGCCTCCGGCAGGGCGCCGTCGGCGGGCTGGGTCAGGGAGGCGCGGCCGGCCTTGCCTGAGGCGTAGACGACCGGGACGTCCAGCACCGAGTCGAGGTCCAGGTCCGGATCCTCCTCGGCCAGGTCCGAGGCCAGGCCGAGCAGCAGGTCCATGGAGTCGGAGACGACCCCGTCGATGCGCGCGTCCGGGCGGTCCGTCTTGTTGACCACGAGGATCACGGGCAGCTTGGCGGCGAGGGCCTTGCGGAGCACGAAGCGGGTCTGGGGCAGCGGGCCCTCGGAGGAGTCCACGAGCAGCACGACGCCGTCCACCATGGACAGGCCGCGCTCCACCTCGCCGCCGAAGTCGGCGTGGCCGGGGGTGTCGATCACGTTGATGGTGACGGTCTCACCCTCGGGGGCGGACGGGCCGGAGTAGAACACCGTGGTGTTCTTCGCGAGGATCGTGATCCCCTTCTCCTTCTCCAGGTCCCCGGAGTCCATGACCCGCTCGGCGACGTCGCCGTGCGTGTTGAAGGCACCGGTCTGGCGCAGCATGGCATCCACCATCGTGGTCTTGCCATGGTCCACGTGGGCCACGATGGCCACGTTGCGCAGATCGGAGCGGCGGGTTTCGGTCGAGGTCATGGGCGTCCTGTCCGGTTCGACATCAAAGGGGTGGAGGCACACGACGACGGCGGCCCCCGTGCGATTGTACGCGCAGGGGCCGCCGTGGACGGGCGGGCCGGTGGGCCCGAACGGTCAGTAGACGCCCTCGCCGAGGGAGGCGAGGAATTCGCGGCGCTCCTGGCGACGCTCCGCCTGCTGGTCCGGATCCGGCACGGGCGCCGCCGCCAGGAGGCGACGGGTGTACTCCTCCTTCGGACGGTGGAGCACCTCCTCCGTGGGGCCCTGCTCCACCTGGCGGCCGTCCTTGAGGACGAGCACCTTGTGGGCCAGCATGTCCACCACCGCGAGGTCGTGGGACACGAACAGGCACGCGAACTCGTAGCGCTGCTGCAGCTCCGCGAACATGTCCAGCACGGCGGCCTGGACGGACACGTCCAGGGCCGAGGTCGGCTCGTCCGCGATGAGCACCTGGGGGTCCAGGGTCAGGGCGCGGGCGATCGAGATGCGCTGGCGCTGACCGCCGGAGAGCTCGTGCGGGTACCGGTTCACCACGGAGCGCGGCAGACGCACCGCGTCCAGCAGCTCCTCGGCGCGGGCCAGGCGCGAGCGCCGGTCTCCCACCTTGTGCACGACCATCGGCTCGGCGATGATGTCGCCGATCGGGAACCGCGGGTCCAGTGAGGCCGCCGGGTCCTGGAAGACCACGCCGATGTTCTTGCGCAGGGCGCGCTGTTCAGCCTTGGGCATCGTCGCCAGGTCGTGGCCCTGGATGCGCAGAGAGCCCTCCGCGATGGTGAGCAGACCGAGCACCGACTTGGCGATGGTGGACTTGCCCGAGCCGGACTCGCCCACCAGGCCCAGGATCTCGCCCGGGGCCACCTGGAAGCTGACGTCGTGGACCACGCGGTTCTTCTTGCCGCGGTGGTCGTACTCGAGGTGGAGGTTCTCCGCCTCGATCGCGTACCGGGCCTGCGTCTGCGTGGCCGTGACCGGCTCCGGCTCCGCCACCTCGAGGGGCTCGCCGAGGCGCGGCACCGCCGAGAGCAGCTTCTGGGTGTAGGGGTGCCGGGCGTGCTGGAGCACCTGGTGCACCGAGCCCTGCTCCACGAGCTCCCCGTGGAGCATCACGCACACGCGGTCCGCCATGTCCGCGACCACGCCCATGTTGTGCGTGATGAGCAGGATGCCGGTGTTCATCTTGTTCTTCAGGGAGCGCAGCAGCTCCAGGATCTCGGCCTGGACCGTCACGTCGAGCGCCGTGGTGGGCTCGTCCGCGATGATCACCTTCGGCGAGCAGCTGATCGCCATCGCGATGACGATGCGCTGGCGCTGGCCGCCCGAGAACTGGTGGGGGTACTGCTTGAGGCGGGTGGCGGCGTCGGGGATGCCCACCATGGTGAGCAGCTCGACGGCGCGCTTGTCCGCCTCGGTGCCGTAGGCGATGCCGTGCAGCTCGAGGGCCTCCGTGAGCTGGTCGCCCACGGTGAGGACGGGGTTCAGGGCCGTCATGGGCTCCTGGAACACCATCGCCACCTCGTCGCCGCGGATGTCGCGCAGCTGCCCCGGGGTCATCGTGAGCACGTCGCGGCCGGCCAGCTGCACCGAGCCGGTGATGTCCGCGTTGCCCGGGAGCAGGCCCATGGCGGTGGCGCTCGTGACGGACTTGCCGGAGCCGGACTCGCCCACGAGGGCGACGACCTCGCCGGGCTTGACGTCGAACGTCACGCCCTTGACCGCGTGCACCTCGCCGAACTCGGTCGCGAACTTCACGTCCACGTCGCGGAAGGCGAGCACTGGCTCGCCGCCCAGGTCGTCGTGGCGGGCCACGACGCCCATCGCGCTCGTCGCGGGGCCCGGAGTCACGCCGCCGGCGCCGGAGGAGCCGGGCACGGCGGCGCCGCGCGCCTCGAGGTCCGCCGACGACGCCGCGTGCGAGCCCTGCCCGCCGGCGGTCACGTCGTTCTCGTTCTTCTTGCCGAACATGGATCGGCCTTTCTTGTCGTTCGCGCTCATCGCTGACCGTCCTCGTCCGCGTCGGAGATCCGGCCTGCCGTCGGGGCGGCCTCCAGGCCGCCCGCCGTCGTCGCGCCGGCCTCGGTGACGGCGGCACGTCGGCCGAAGAAGCGGGGCTTGCGACGGGCGCCCGCACCCTGGCGCGGGTCGAAGGCGTCGCGCAGACCGTCGCCGAGGAAGTTCACGGACAGGGCGATCGCGAGGATGATCATGCCGGGCCACCAGAACAGCCACGGACGGGTGGTGAACGCGTTCTGGTAGTCGGAGATGAGCAGGCCCAGGGACGAGTCCGGCGCCTTCACGCCGAAGCCGAGGAAGGACAGCGAGGTCTCCAGCAGCACCGCGCCCGCGATCGCGAACGTCGCGTTCACGACGATCACGCCGATCGTGTTGGGCAGCAGGTGCTTGAAGATCAGGCGGCCCGGCTTGGCGCCCATGGCGACGGCGGCCGCCACGAACTCCTTCTCGCGCAGGGACAGGACCTCGCCGCGCACGAGGCGGGCCAGGGACGTCCAGGACACGAGGCCGAGCACCACCGCGAGCGGGAGGATGCCCATCTTCATGCCGCTGGCCATCTGGCCGAGCACCGCGGCGAGCACGAGCAGCGGGATGACGATGATCAGGTCGGTCAGGCGCATCAGCACGGAGTCGACCCAACCGCCGAAGTAGCCGGACACGGCGCCGACGATCGCGCCGATCACGGTGGAGAGCAGGCCCACGATGGCCGCGATGATCATGGACTGCTGGGTCCCGCGCATCACGAGGGCGAAGTAGTCCTTGCCCGTGGTGTCCTGGCCGAAGGGGTGCTCGCCCCAGCGGATGCCGTCGCCGCCGAGGAACTGGGGCACGACCGACAGCGTCGGGCGGCCGCCGTTCACCACGGAGGCCGCGGCCGTGTAGGACTTGTCCCACCAGCCGGGGATGCCGGCGAAGCCGATGGAGGAGAACGCCATCAGCGTGATGAAGACCAGCACGATCAGGGAGATCATCGCCGCCTTGTGGCGGAAGAACCGCTTGCGGACCAGGGCGCCCTGGGAGTAGGACTTCCCGGCCTTGGCGCGGAGCTTGGCGTCCTCCGCCTCCGCGAGGTCGAAGATCTGCTTCTCGTCGAGCTGTGCGCCCGTCGTCGAGGAGTTGTTGGTGGTCATCTGGCTCACACTCGAATCCGGGGGTCGAGGACGGCGTAGAGCACGTCCGCCACGAGGTTCATCAGCACGGCGGCGGTGCCCGTCACGAGGAAGAACGCCATCACGGGCATGGGGTCCACGTCGCGCAGGCCGGTGGCGAACAGCTCGCCCATCCCCTTCCAGCCGAACACCTGCTCCGTGATCACGGCACCGCCGATCAGGCCGGCGAAGTCGAAGGCCATGATCGTGGTGATGGGGATCAGGGAGTTGCGGAACGCGTGCTTCAGGATCACCTGGCGCTCCGGCAGGCCCTTGGCGCGCGCGGTGCGGATGTAGTCCTGGCGCGAGACCTCGAGCATGGAGGAGCGCGTGTACCGCGAATACGTGGCCACCGAGATGATGGTCAGCAGGATGGTGGGCAGCAGCAGCTGCGCACCGCGGTCCAGGAACACCACCCAGAAGTGGGCGTCCAGGTTCGGGGTGCCCGAGCCGATCGTGGAGATCGGGCGCGGCTTGACCTTCAGGAAGGTCGGCCAGTAGTTCATCAGGTGTTCCGCCACGATCGCCACGCCCATGATCAGGGCGGTCACCAGCGAGGCGGACACGGCCGAGCCCTTGGAGAAGCCGCCGAGCAGGCGGCCCACCAGGATGGCCACCAGCACGAGGATGACGCCGAGGCCGGCCAGCAGCAGCGCGGACGGCGTCCGCCACAGCAGGCCGTAGGTGGCGTAGTAGGCGACGAGGCCGATCGCGGCCGTGACCAGGGCGGCCTTGAGGACCGATCGGTTGCGCAGACCGGAGATCACCGCGGTGGCGCCGACGGCGGCGGCCAGGCCGATGACCAGCTGCACGACCGGGCCCATCTGCGGGTTCCGCCAGAAGTCGACCGCGAACAGCACCCAGCCGGCGAGCAGGATGAACGCGGCGGTGGCGCCGAACGTGAACGCGCGCCGCCTGAGGTCCCCGGCCATCACGGCCTGGAGGACGAGGCCGGCGATCACCGCGAACCCGATGAGGAGGGGCCAGTTCAGCTCGGGGCTGCGGATCCAGTCGTTGAACCGGATTCCCATGTACTCCTTCAGGAGCACAGCCGCCCAGAACACGGGCAGCGAGAAGAAGAGGAAGATCAGGAACGTGACCACGTAGTCGAGGCCGGAGTACTGGCGGATCGCGGTGACGATGCCGATCGCGATGCCGATGATGATCGCCAGGACGGTCGCGAGCACCACGAGGCGCAGCGTGGAGGCCGCGGCGTTGCTCAGCAGGTCTGCGACGGACTGACCGTTCCGGCTGAGGCCGAGGTCGCACTGACCGGTGACGCAGCCGCCGATGCCCTGGAGCCAGTCCCAGTACCGGGCGTACCAGGGCTGGTCCAGCCCCATGAACGCGGTGCGGGCGGCGATGAGGGTCTCGCGGTTGGGGTTCTGTGACTCTCGCAGGTCCTGGAGGGGGTCACCCGAGTGGGCCACGAGGAAGAAGAGCAGGATCGACGCGCCGAACAGCACCAGGAGGGAGCTGCCGAGGCGCTTGAGGATGAATTTCAGCACAACAGGGGGTGACCTTCCGTGCGAGTGCAAGGGAAAGGGAGGGGTGCGGGTTCGCCGCGGTTCACGGCCAGAGCCCGGCCGGTGCCCGGCCGGGCTCTGTCCTCGATCCCGACACCGGCGGTCCGCGGGAGGCGGACCGCCGGGTCAGAGGTCAGCGGGGTGTCACTCCTGGACGCGGACCCACTGCTCCACGTTCCACAGCGCACCCGACTGGGCGGCGGTGTCGCGCACGTTGGCGACGTCGGCCTTGTGGCCGACCAGACCCGGGTGAGCGTACAGCGGGATGGCCTGGAAGTCCTCCCACAGCAGCTTCTCGATGGTCTTGGTCTGCTCCAGCTGCTCGTTCTCGTCCAGCGAGGTGGCGAGCTTGTCCCAGGCAGCGTCCACCTCGGGGTTGTTGTAGCTCTGCTGGTTCTGGGCGCCGTCCGACTGGTAGATGTTCGCGCCGGAGGCCTTCTGGCCCGAGCCGGCCCAGGCGTAGAGGGCGGCGTCGTAGTCACCGGCCGGCATGACCTCCTTGAAGAACACCGGCGAGTTGGCGTCCTGCACGTCGAAGCCGGCCTGGTCGCAGGAGCTCTTGATGAGCGCGACGGTCTCGGTGCGACGCTGGTTGCCGGCCTGGTAGCCGAGGCGGACCGTGGGCTTGGAGACGCCCGACTTCTCGACGAGCTCCTTCGCCTTCTCGATGTTCGGCTCGTCCATCTCCTTCGGGTAGGCCTCGTCCACGACCTCCTGGTACTTGTCCTGGAAGGGGAAGACCTCGCGCAGGTTCATGACCTCGGCGTCCGCGTAGATCGGCTTGATCAGGTTGTCCACGATCTGCTGACGGGGCAGGCAGAGGGCGAAGGCCTCGCGCAGCTCCGGGGAGTCGGCGAAGACCGAGCCCTCGCCGCGGTTGTAGTCCACGTGCTCCCAGGTCAGCTGGTCACCGGTCTGGACGTTGACGTCGTCGCCGAGGCCCTCGAGCTGCTGGAGGGTGTCCACGGTGGCCTGCGGCTCGATGACGTCGAGGTCGCCGTTCTGCAGGGCCTGCACGTGGGTCTTGGGGTCGGCGAAGCGGAGGACGAGCTCCTTGGTGGCCACCGGGGTGCCCCAGTACTCGGGGTTGGCCTCGAGGGTGATGGACTGGCCGGCCTGCCAGCCGCCGTCCTTGAACTTGTAGGGGCCCATGGAGGGCACCAGCGAGGCGTCCGGCAGCTCGCCGGGGCTGAAGTCCCAGCCGTCGTTCCAGAACTCGGCCGCCGGGGTGAGCGCCTCGACGTCCTTCTCCTTCGCGGCGGTGACGAGCTCCTCGAAGCTCATGCCCGCCTCCTTGGCGACGATGTGCGCCGGCAGTGCGGTGCTGATGAGGATCTCCCAGTCCGCGTAGGGCTTCGGGTAGGTGACGGTGAACTCCTTGCCGTCGGCCTCGCCCTCGGGCGCCTCCGGGATGTACTTGCCCTGCTCGAAGGAGATCGAGTCGAACAGCGGGGTCTCGGAACCCTCCGCCTTGACCGTGTCATTGTTCGCGGCCCAGTGGACGATGAAGTCGCCCGCGGTGACGGGGGTGCCGTCGGACCACTTGGCGTCGTCGCTGATGGTGTACTTCACGGTCAGCGGGTCGTCCGAGGTCTTCTCGTACGTGCCGAAGTCCTTGTTCGGGATTATCGAGCCGTCGGTGCCGAAGTACCAGAAGGACGAGAACATGCGGTCCACGACGGCCGAGTTGTACGTGGTGTACGTGTTCGACTGCAGGCCGTTGTAGGACAGGAAGTCATCGGCGCCCACCGAGTAGGCGATGGAGCCGTCCTGGGTCTCGACGTCGCCCAGGTCGGCCAGCTCCGGCCCGGAGGCCTCGGCGGTGAGCTTCTGGCCCTTGTCCCCTTCGATGACGTTGCCGGCGCCCGAGTCGCCGCCCTGGCCGGCGCCGGAGCCGTTGCTGCTGGAGTCGCCTGCATTGCCGCCGCCCGGGGCGCACGCGGAGAGGATGAGGGCCGAGCCGGCGGCCAGGGCCGCGGCAGCGGAGAGCTTCGTGTACTTCATGGAAGGTGCTTCCGTTCATGAGAGGTGCAAGGACGTCGCGCGCCCGCATCCCTGTTGGGATCTGGTGGTGCGAGGCGACCCCCGGGCCGTTCCGCCGAGACGGGACGTTCCGTGAGATGGAGCACACTGTAGTGGACACATTCCGATTCGCGAAAGTCCGGATCTGGATCCGTCTCAGCCGTGTCGCACAGCGGTCGCCGACACCCCGGCAGGCCCCGGCCCGGCGCCGCTGCACCCGGGCGCCGGCGCGGTCAGCGACGACGGTCCGCCAGCAGCGTCCGCACGGCCCACGCCCCGCCCATGCCATGGACGCCGGCGCCCGGCGGGGTGGAGGCGGAGGCCAGATACAGCCCGGTCCGACCCGCCCGGTGCGGCCGGGGCGACGCGGTGGGGCGCAGGAGCGCGCGTGCTCCCGCGAGCGATCCCCCCGCGATGTCGCCGCCCACGAGGTTCGGGTTCCACGCCTCCAGATCGGCCGGGCGCATCGCGACCGCGGCCTCGATCCGGTCCCGGAAGCCGGGTGCGTGCCGCTCCACCTCCGCCTCGATCAGCGGACGGACGTCGCCGGGGTGCCCGTGGGGCACATGGGCGTAGGACCAGACGACCGTGTGCCCCCGGGCGGGCCCGGTGGCCCGTGAGGGGTCTGCCGCCTGCTGCTGACAGAGCATGACGAAGGGCCGCGCCGGCATCCGGCCGGCCGCGACGTCGTCCTCGGCCCGCCGGATCTCGGTGGCGGTCCCGCCCAGGTGCACCGTCCCCGCGCCCGCGAGCCGGGCGTCGCGCCACGGGATCGGTCCGTCGAGCAGGAAGTCGACCTTGGACACGGACGGCCCGGGGCGCCACCGGCGCAGGGCCGTGGCGTATCGCGGCGGCAGGCCCGTGCCGGCGAGGCGCAGCACCTGGCGCGGGGTCAGGTCCAGCACGACGGCGTCCGCGGCGGGCAGCGCGCGCAGGTCCGTGACCTCCTGACCCAGGTGCAGCCGCCCGCCGTGCGCCCGCAGCACCGCCACGAGCGCGTCGACGATCGCCCCCGACCCGCCGCGCGCCACCGGCCAGCCCGAGCTCATCCCGAGCGCGCCGAAGAGCGCACCGAACGCCGCCGTCAGGGGCCGGCTCGAGGGCAGGATCGCGTGGGCCGCCGAGCCCGTGAACAGGGCGCGGGCGGCCTCCGTGCGGAACATCGCCCGGCCCAGCAGATCGGCCGGCCAGGGGGCGCGCAGGCCGAAGCGGGCCATCGTCACCGGATGGGGCGGGGGTCGCAGCACCGGGCCGAGCGCGCCCGCCAGGATCTCGTCGACGTGTTCGACCAGGGCCCCGTGCACGGCCCGCCAGGCCCGCGCGTCGACGCCGAGACCCGCGGCGGTGGCCTCGAGGTCCCGGTGCAGGAGGGCGGCCGGCCCGTCCGGCAGCGGATGTCCCATCGGCACGGCCGGGTGCAGCCAGGCGAGCCCGTGGTCCGTCAGCCCCAGCTCCCGGAACACGGGGCTGGCGACGCCGAACGGATGGCCCGCCGCCCCCAGGTCCACCACGGTCCCCTCCCCCAGCACCGGCGCGGACGCGCACGCACCGCCGGGCACCGGGGCCCGCTCGAACACGTCCACCTCCCAGCCCTCGCGGGCCAGCAGGGCGGCGGCGGTCAGGCCGTTGGGCCCGGCGCCCACGACGACGGCGCGGCCCGGCTCGACGCCCCGGGGCAGCGTGAATCCGGGGCCGGCGGCGGTTTCGGTCATGGTCTCCTCCTGTGGTCCCTAGGATGGTCGCACCCCGCCCGCCGCCCGTCAGGAGGCCCTCCCCCGTGGACCCGTTCTGGACCGCGCTCGCTCTCACGACGTTCGCCGGGCTGGCCACGGTGCTGGGCGGCGTCCTGGCGATCGTCGGACGCGAGCCCTCGGGCCGCGGGCTGGGGGCCGCCCTCGGCCTCGCCGCGGGCGTCATGCACGCGGTCTCCTTCCTGGAGATGCTGCCGGCCGCCGTCGAGGGGCTGGGCGGGGCGGTCGGCCCCGCGGCGACCGCCGTCGCGGTGGCCGCCCTGACCCTCGGCGCAGGCGCCTACGTGCTGCTCGAGCGCGCCGTCCCCGACCCCGTCTCGGAGATGCCGGGCGACGTCGCCGACCCGGCCGGCCTGGACCGGCGGCGGATGCTGCGCCTGGGCACGGTGACGGCCCTGGCGATCGGCCTGCACAATCTGCCGGAGGGCTTCGTCACCTTCGCCGGCACCCTGCAGGATCCGTCGGTGGGCCTCGCGCTGGCCGTCGCGATGGCCGTGCACAACGTTCCCGAGGGCGTGGCCGTGGCCGTGCCCGTGCGGCAGGCCACCGGATCGCGGCGCAAGGCCTTCGCGTGGGCCGCGTTCACGGGGATCGCGGAGCCGCTGGGCGCGCTGATCGGCTGGCTGCTGCTGGCCCCGTTCCTCACGCCCGCGCTCGTGGCCGCCGTCTTCGCGGCCGTGGCGGGCGTGATGGTGACCGTGAGCCTCGACGCGCTGCTGCCCGCCGCCCGGGCGGCCGGGGGCCGCGCCGCGGCGCTGGGCGGCGTGCTGCTGGGCGTGGCCGCGATGGCCCTCTCGCTGGACCTGCTCTCCTGAGCGCCGGGGGGCCGGTCAGTTCACGAGGGCCGGCTGCAGGACCGCCTCGGCCTCGCGCACCTCGCCGTCGGCGGTGCGCCACTGGACGGTGATCCGGTCCCCCACGTTGTGGTCGTTGACCAGGCGGGACATCCGGGAGGCGTCGTCGCCGACGGGCCGCCCCTCGATCTCGAGGATCACATCGCCCTCGACCAGGCCGATCTGCTCGGCGGCCGAGCCCGCGTCCACCTGCATGACCACGACGCCGACGTCGGGATCCGCGCCGACCATGATGCCCAGGGCGCCGTCCGCGCCGATGCTCACGGTGTCCGTCTCCTCGCCCGAGAGGACCTGGTCCACCACGTCGAAGGCCACCTCCAGCGGGATCGCGAAGCCGTCCACCTCGTCTGCGGTGGTCCCGTCGCTGGCCGCCACGGTCACGCCGACCACCTGGCCGGCGTCGTCCACCACCGGGCCGCCGGAGTAGCCGGGCACGACGTCCGCGTCCGTCTGGATCAGGCCGGACAGGCGCGCGTACTGATCGGTGCCCTCGGCCGCGGCCATGATCGAGCGGTCCGTGCCGAGCACGGTGCCGCGCACGGCCGTCAGATAGCCCTGGCCTCCGCCGTTGCCGACGGCGGCCACCTGGTCCCCGCGCCGCACCGGGTCCAGCGAGACGCTGGCCACCGGCAGGTCTGAGACGCCCTCGACGTCGAGCACCGCGATGTCGTGCTCGGCATCGCGCCCGAGCACCGTGGCCGTGTGCCGCGCGCCGGTGTCCGCGACCACCACGTGCACCTCCGAGGAGTCCTCGACCACGTGGTAGTTGGTCACCGCCAGCCCGTCCGGGGAGAGCACCATGCCCGTCCCCGTGCCGGTGCGGGCGCCGAGGGCGGTCTCGACGAGGAGGATGCCCGGGGCGTCCGCGACCGGCTGGCCCGGGTCCATCGACGATCCGTCGTGGGCCGATGCGGACCAGTCCACCGCCACGCCGTCGTGGACGTGGGTCAGGCCCGCCGCGAGCTCGCCCGCCTCCCGGGCGGGTGTCTCGGTGGCGGGCGCGGTCGGGGTGGAGTCCGCGGCGACGTCGACCATCCGGCCGGCGAGGAGCGCGGTGAGGCCCCCGGCCAGGACCAGCGCCCCGAGCACGCCGAACAGCGCGATGACGAACGCCAGGGGCGAGCGTCGTGCGCGCGGCGGCCAGCCCGGCGGCGTCACGCTCAGCCCCGGGCGGCCGCCAGGGCGGCCTCGTAGTCCGGCTCCTCGGAGATCTCGGGGACGAGCTGGGAGTGACGGACCACGCCGTCGGCATCGACCATGACGACGGCGCGGGCCAGCAGGCCCTCGAGCGGACCGTCGGTCATGCGCACGCCGTAGTCGTCGCCGAAGGACGAGCGGAACACGGAGCCGCTGCGGACGTGGTCGATGCCCTCGACCGAGCAGAAGCGCGCGGCGGCGAACGGCAGGTCCGCGGACACGGCCACGACGGTGGTGTCCCCGAGGTCCGCGACGCGGGAGTCGAACTCGCGGACGGAGGCGGCGCACACGCCCGTGTCCAGGGACGGGAAGATGTTCAGGATCACGCGGCGGCCGCGCAGCTCCCGCAGGGTCACCGGGGACAGGTCCGCCCCGGTGAGGGTGAAGTCGGGGGCGGGGGCACCCACCGGGGGCAGCTCACCGACGGTGTGGACGGGGGTGCTCTTCATGTGGGTCGTCGCCATGGGGACAGCCTAGGATGGGCGCGGCCGGACGGGAGCACTCCGCGCCCCGCTCGGCGGACGGCGAACACGGAGGGACCGACCATGACCGAGCCCATGACGTCCAACGTCACCGACACGGCGCTGCTGTTCGAGGGCGGGGGGATGCGCGCCGCGCTCACCTCGGCCGTGGTGGCGGAGCTGCTGCGCGAGCGGATCCACGTGGACTTCGTGGCCGGCATCTCGGCGGGCTCGTCCAACGCCGTGAACTACCTGTCCCGCGACCCGGCCCGCGCGCGGCGCTCGTTCGTGGACTTCGCCGACGATCCTCGGTTCGGCAACTGGCTGAGCTTCCTGCGCGGCAAGGGCCTGTTCAACGCCGAGTACATCTACGAGCACGCCGGCCTGCCCGAGGCGGACCTGCCCTACGACTTCGCCACGTTCCGCGCGAACCCCGCCCGGATCGTGCTGGGCGGGTTCGACGCCGCGAGCGGCGAGACCCGCTGGTGGGACCGCTCCGACCTGACCACCCTGACCGACCTGATGGTCCGCGTCCGCGCGTCGTCCACGATGCCGGTCCTCATGCCCCCGGTGCACGCCGAGGGCACCGTGTTCGTGGACGGTGCCCTCGGCGTGGACGGCGGGATCCCGCTGACCGCGGCGGAGGACGCGGGGTTCGAGAAGGTCCTCGTGGTCCTGACCCGGGAGCGCGGGTACGTGAAGCGGCCCGAGCGGTTCCCCTCGTTCTACCAGCGCACCTTCCGGCGCTACCCCGCCGTCGCGGACGCCCTGCTCACGCGCTGGCGCCGGTACAACGCGACCCGCGAGCGCCTGTTCGAGATGGAGCGGCAGGGCCGGGCCTATCTGTTCGTGCCTGAGAGCATGCCCATCTCCAACGGCGAGCGGTCCGTGGCCAAGCTGGCCGCCGCCCACGAGCTCGGCCTGGACCAGGTGCGCCGCGAGATGCCCGCGATCCGCGCGTTCCTGGGGCTGCCGGCCTCCCGCTGAGCCGCGCCTGCTCCGATCGGCGGGTCAGGCCTCGGCGCGGGCGGCCGAGTCCGGCAGGCCGAACACCGAGTCGAACGCATAGGCGTACACCGCGGCGTAGACGAGGAAGAACACGAGCAGGCCGGCCTCGATGAGGAACGCCTCCCCCAGCCCGACGCCGAGGATCAGCGCCACCGCGGGCACGAGGAACACGATCAGCCCGCCCTCGAAGCCGACGGCGTGGGCCACGCGGACCCACCAGGGCCGGCCCGTGATCCCGAGGCGGCGTTCGAGGGTCTCGAACACCGAGTTGAACACGATGTTCCACAGCAGGGCCACGGTCGAGGACACCACCGCCACGGCGAGCGAGGGCCCGCCGCCGTTGCCGAGCGCCGCCAGGATCACGGTGGTGAAGAGGATGGCGAGCAGCTCGAAGACCACCGCGTAGACCACGCGGCGCAGCAGGGGCGTCCGGAACACGCGGCGGCGCACGAGCGCGTCCCGACCTCCCGGACCACGCGGCACGTCGGAGGGCGGCGTCGACACGGGGTCGACGCCCGGGCGGGCGTGGTGGGTCTCGGACACGGCGCCCAGCCTAGGGCCGGGGCCGCGGGGCGCCGAATCCGGCGGAACCGGCCGCCCGCCGTCGTCGCGCCTCGATGACGGGGCGGGCGCGCCTTCACCACGCCCCGGCCGCCTGCCTAGAGTTCGAGGCATGAAGCTCACCGATGACCTGCTGCAGAAGTTCAACGACCAGATCACCCTCGAGTTCGAGGCGTCCATGGTCTACCGCCAGCTCGCGATCGCCGCCGACGACCTGGACCTGTCCGGGATGGCCGCGTGGCTGCGGCACCAGGCGGACGAGGAGATCGTCCACGCGAACAAGTTCATCGACCACGTCGCCGACCGGGACAGCGTCCCGACGATCGGCGCCATCCCGGCCCCGCCCGTGCAGGCCGGCCTGTCGGCCCTGGAGATCTTCCGGGCCGCGCTCGCGCACGAGCAGAAGGTCTCCGAGGCGATCCGCGAGCTGTACCGGGCCACCGAGTCCGCGGGCGACCTCAACTCGCGCCCGCTGCTGAACTGGTTCCTGGACGAGCAGATCGAGGAGGAGTCCACCGTCTCCGAGATCGTGGGCCAGCTCGAGCTCGTGGGCGACGACGGCTCGGGCCTGCTCCGCATCGACGGCCGCCTGGGCTCCCGCCCCGTGGAGACCACCGAGAACGACGCCTGAGCCCACCGGCGGCCTCGTCGGCCGCGCACGCACCGGCCCGGTCCCCCACGAGACCGGGCCGGTGCCGTGTCCGTCCTCGCCGCTATGCTCAACCTGCGCCCTGCCCGCGCACCGACGCGCCCGTCGGCCCCACCCCAGGAGGAACCATGGTCGGACTCGTAGCCCTGCTCGACGACGTCGCCGCCCTCGCCCGCCTCGCCGCCGCGAGCGTGGACGACGTGGCCGCTGGAGCGGGACGCGCCGCGGCCAAGGCGGCGGGCGTGGTGGTCGACGACGCCGCGGTGACCCCGCAGTACATGGCCGGCGCGGCCGCCGCCCGGGAGCTGCCGATGATCTGGCGGATCACCAAGGGCTCCCTGCGCAACAAGCTCGTGATCATCCTGCCCGCCCTGCTGCTGCTCGACTGGCTCGCACCCTGGATCCTGCCGTGGCTGCTGCTGGCCGGCGGCACCTATCTGTCCTACGAGGGCGCGCACAAGGTGTGGGGCAAGCTCACCGGCCACGGGCATGCCGATGCCGACGGCGAGGAGCCCGCCGTCGAGCGAGGCCCGGAGGCCGAGGACACCGTGGTGCGCGGGGCCATCACCACGGACTTCATCCTGTCCCTGGAGATCATGGTCATCTCCATGAACGAGGTGGCCGACCTGGGCTTCTGGATGAAGGCGGCGATCCTGGCGGTGGTGGCCGTCGTCATCACCGCGGGCGTGTACGGGGTGGTGGGGCTGATCGTGAAGATGGACGACGTCGGCCTGCACCTGCACCAGAACGCGTCGACCTCCGGCGGCCGCTCGTTCGGCGCCGGGCTGGTCAAGGCCATGCCGCACGTGCTGCGCGTGGTGACCGTCATCGGCACCGTGGCGATGCTCTGGGTGGGCGGCCACATCGTCCTCGTGGAGCTGGACGCGCTGGGCGTGCCGTGGCCCTACGCCGTGCAGCACGGGATCGTCGAGCCCGTCACGCACGCTGCCGGCGCGTTCCTCGGCTGGCTCACGGAGACCGCGACGTCGGCCGTGTGGGGCCTGCTCTGGGGCTCGGTCGCGCTCGGGGTGGTCCTGCTCGTCGGACGCCTGCGCGGGAAGAAGGCCGCGCCCGCCCACTGACGCCGTCGGCCGACGGGTCCGCCCCCACCCGCGCCCGACGCCGAGGCCCGCAGACGCGCCGCTACGCACGGAAGGTAGCGGCGCGTCTGCGGGCCTCGGCGCTGGATCCGTCTCCCGGCGGGCCCCGTCAGTCGGCGGTGAGGAAGGTGCGCACCGCGGAGACGAAGGCCTCGGGCTGGTCGGCGTGCAGCCAGTGGCCGGCGTCCCGGACGGTCACGCGCACGACGCGCGGGAACAGCTCCTTCATCCGCGGCACGTCCTCGTCCTGGACGTAGTCCGACTCGGCGCCGGCCAGCCACAGGACCGGATGGTCGAACACGCGCTCCGGGTCCTCGGGGACCACCGGGTCCGGGAACGAGCCGATCTCCCGCAGGTGCTCGAAGAGCATGGCCACATTGGGCTGCCACGCGAAGTGGCCGCCCGTGCGCCGCAGGTTCTGCAGCAGGAAGCCGCGCACCCGCACGTCGTGGACGTGCTCGGCCATGGCGGCGTCGGCCTCGGCCCGCGAGTCGTACGCGTCCAGGTCCATGCGCAGCATGGTGCCCAGCAGGTGGACGAACTCGTCCGTGGCCTGCGGCGAGACCCGCGGGGAGATGTCCTCCACGATCAGCCGGTCCACGAGGTCCGGGTGCCGCAGGGCGAGCACCATCGCGACCTTGCCCCCCATCGAGTGGCCCAGCAGATGGACCGGCCCGTCGGCGGCGAGCCCGGCGCGCAGGTGGGCGGCCACCCGGTCCGCGATCTCGCGGTAGTCCACCCGGTCCGTCCAGGGCGAGGCGCCGTGGTCGGGCAGATCGATCAACTCCACCGTGAAGTCGTCGCCCAGCTCCTTGGCCGGGCCGGTGAAGTTCCGGCCGCGGCCCATGAGGCCGTGCAGGAACGCGACGCGGCGCGAGCCCTCCCCGATGCGGGTGGAGGCCAGGGGGGCGTCGGACGGGGCGGAGGAGGCGGTCGTGTTCACCCGACTCAGGCTAGCGCGGGAACGCGCCGGTGCCTCCGCCGCCTTACAGTCACCTTGACCCTCTGAGATGGGCAGGAACAGTGTCATACTGACCAGAACAGCCCCGTCAGTCCGCCCGGGAGGTCCCATGCCGGTCGCTGAGGCCCGCGTCAGCGTCGCCGTGTCCACGGCCGTCTTCGGCGTGCGCCCGGATGCGCACGGCGTGCCCCGCCTCTGCGTCGCCCTCGTCCCGCGGATGCGCGAGCCGTTCCTGGACCGGTGGGCGCTGCCGGGCGCGTGGCTCGGCGCAGACGAGGAGCTGGCCGACGTCGCCGCACGCGTGGCCGCCGAGTGCGTGCCCGGACCCGTCCGTCGCCTCGAGCAGCTGGCGGCGTTCGGCGCCGTGGACCGCTCCCCCACCGGACGCGTCCTCACGGTGGCCCACTGGGCGCTCAGCCCCGCCCTGGACGACGACGGCGCCACCCCGGCGTCCCGCCCGGACCCGGACGTGACCGGGCTGCCCATCGGGGTCCATGTGCGCTGGCACCGGGCCGACGCCCCGCCCGCGCTGGCGTTCGACCACGCCCAGATCCTGGCGGCGGCCGTGGCGCGCCTGCGCGCGGACCTGCCGCGAGCCGGCGTCGGGCACGCGCTGCTGGGGCCCTCCTTCACCCTCGCCGAGCTGCGCGCCGTGCACGAGGCCGTCCTCGGCCGCGGCCTCGACGCCGCCAACTTCCGCCGCGCCACCCTCGCCGCCGGGACCCTCGAGGAGACCGGTGAGGTCCGCGGCGGCACTCCGCACCGCCCGCCCAAGCTCTACCGCTACCGGCCCGCCGGGCCCGGGACCGACCCCGATCCCGCCGGGCCGGACGCCCGCCGCTGACCATCAGCCCCGACCCAGGAGTCACCCATGACCACCCCGACCGGGACCACCGCCTCGGTGGCCCGCACCCTGACCCTGATCGACAAGGACGCCGCGCGCGGCTCCTCGTGCTCCCCCGACCTGACCCGCGGCCCCTGGGCGTTCGACGCCGGCCTGCCCGCGTACGGCCCCGGAGCATCGCAGGACGACGCCGTCCCGGCCGACGCCCCCGTGCAGGGCCGCATCCCCGAGGAGTACCAGCGGGCCTCGGACGAGGAGCTCCACGCCCGGATCAGCGCGGCGCGGCAGACGCTCGGCGAACGCGTCGTCGTGCTGGGCCACTTCTACCAGCGCGACGAGGTCGTCCAGCACGCCGACTTCGTGGGCGACTCCTTCCAGCTCGCGCGGGCCTCCCAGGGCCGGCCCGAGGCGGAGGCGATCGTGTTCTGCGGCGTGCACTTCATGGCGGAGACCGCGGATCTGCTCTCCACCCCGGACCAGGCCGTCATCCTGCCCAACCTCGCCGCCGGCTGCTCCATGGCGGACATGGCCGACCTGGACTCGGTCGAGGACGCGTGGGAGCAGCTCGAGGCGGTCTACGGCACCGAGCCGGACGACGACGGGCGCGTGCCCCTGCTGCCCGTGACCTACATGAACTCCTCCGCGGCCCTCAAGGGCTTCGTCGGCGAGCGCGGCGGCATCGTGTGCACGTCCTCCAACGCCTCGGCCGTGCTGGACTGGGCGTTCGAGCGTGCCCAGCGCGTCCTGTTCTTCCCGGACCAGCACCTGGGCCGGAACACGGGCCGCGCCAGGGGGATCCCGCTCGAGCAGATGCCGACGTGGAACCCCCGCCTGCCCCTGGGCGGGAACTCCGAGGACGCCCTGCAGGACGCGAAGGTCCTGCTGTGGCACGGCTTCTGCTCGGTGCACCGCCGCTTCACCGTGGCGCAGATCGAGCAGGCCCGCGCCGAGCACCCGGACGTCCAGGTGATCGTGCACCCCGAGTGCCCCCTGCCCGTGGTGGAGGCCGCGGACTCCTCCGGGTCCACGGACTTCATCGTCAAGGCCATCCAGGCGGCGCCGGCCGGCTCGACCTTCGCGATCGGCACCGAGATCAACCTCGTGCAGCGCCTGGCCGCCCAGCACCCCGAGCACACGATCTTCTGCCTCGATCCCGTGATCTGCCCGTGCTCCACGATGTACCGCATCCACCCCGGCTACCTCGCGTGGGTCCTCGAGGAGCTCGTGGCCGGCCGCGTGGTCAACCGGATCACCGTGCCGGCGTCCGTGGCCGAGCCGGCCCGCACCGCTCTCGAGCGGATGCTGGCCGTCGCGCCGAAGCAGTCGGCCGCGCAGTCCGCCGGGGCCGGGGCGTGAGCCCGGCCGACCGCGCGCCGGCGACGCCGGCCCCGCAGCCGGACGTGGAGCGGATCGTGGCCGCAGCGCTCGCCGAGGACGCGCCCTGGGGTGACGTCTCCTCGGAGGCCTTCGTCCCGGAGCAGGCCCGGATCACCGCGCGCGTGGTGGCCCGCGAGGCCGGGGTGCTCTCCGGCACGAACGCCCTCGAGGCCGCCTTCCGGCTCGTCGACCCGGCCGTGTCCGTCACCCTGCACTTGGCCGACGGCGCCGACCTGTCCCCCGGCGCCGTGGTCGCCGAGGTCGCGGGTCCCGCCCGCTCGGTGCTGCGGGCCGAACGCGTGGCGCTGAACCTCGTCCAGCGCCTGTCCGGGATCGCCACGACGACGGCCGCCCACGTGGCCGCCGTGCGCGCCGGCGGCGGGCACGCGCGGGTGGTGGACACCCGCAAGACCACCCCGGGTCTGCGCGTGCTCGAGCGGCAGGCGGTGCGGGACGGCGGCGGGCACAACCACCGCTCCAGCCTCTCGGATGCCGTGATGCTGAAGGACAACCACCTGGCCGCGCTGGGGTTCGGCGGCCCCGGCGACCCGGGCGAGGACCTCACCGTGGCCCTGCGCACCGGGATGGCACGCCTGCCGCACACCACCCACGTGGAGGTGGAGGTCGACCGGCTCGAGCAGATCCCGGCGGTGCTCGCCGCCGGGGTCGACACGATCATGCTGGACAACTTCTCGCCGGCCGAGCTGCGGGCCGGCGTCGAGCTCGTGGCGGGCCGGGCCGTCGTCGAGGCCTCCGGCGGGGTGAGCCTCGAGACGATCGGGGCGATCGCGGCCACGGGCGTGGACGTGATCTCGGTGGGGGCACTGACCCATGCCGTCCGGTCCCTGGACCTGGGCCTGGACGCCGTGGTCGAGGAGGTCTCGCCGCGCCGATGAGCACCACCCTCGACCTGGACCACGCGGCCACCGCGCCCGTCCGGCGCAACGCGCTGGAGGCGATGTGGCCCGCGCTCACGGGCGTCTACGGCAACCCTTCCTCGGCGCACGAGGCCGGCCGGGCGGCGGCGGCCCTGCTCGAGGACGCCCGCGCGCGGGTGGCCCGCGCGATCGGCGCCCGGGCCGGGCAGGTCGTGTTCACCTCGGGCGGCACGGAGGCCGACGCGCTCGCCGTGCTCGGCACGGTGCGCGCCCGGATCCTCGCCGGCCGCCCGGCGGGCCACGTGCTGACCACGGGGATCGAGCACAGCGCGGTGCGGCAGTCCTGTGACCAGCTGGCCCGGCTGCACGGCGTCGAGGTCGAGCACCTCGCGCTGGACCGTGACGGCCTGACCTCCGCGGACGACCTCGCCGCCCGCCTGCGCCCGGACACCGCGCTTGTCAGCGTGCACCTGGCCCACAACGAGGTGGGCACGGTGCAGCCGGTGGCCGAGCTGGCCGCCGTCGCCCGGGAGGCGGGCGTGCCGCTGCACATGGACGCGGTGCAGGCCGCGGGGCAGATCCCGGTGGACGTGCGCGCCCTCGGGGCGGATCTCGTGGCGCTGTCCGGGCACAAGGTCGGCGGGCCCAAGGGGGTCGGCGCACTGTGGGTGCGCCCGGGTCACGCCCTGGAACCGCTCGTGCCCGGTGGGGGCCAGGAGCGGGGCCGGCGGTCCGGGACGCAGAACGTGGCCGGCGCGGCCGGGTTCGCGGCCGCCTTCGAGGAGGCCGAGGCGGAGCGCGCCGCGGCCGCGGACGCGTGGGCCGAGCTGCGGGACCGGTTCGCGGCGCGCGTGCTCGACGGCGTCCGGGAGTTCGTGCCCGACGCGCGGCTGACCGGCCATCCCGCGCGGCGACTGCCGCGTCACGCCTCGTTCGTGCTGCCCGGCGTGAACGGCGAGTCGGTGCTGGAGGAGGCGGCCCGCCGGGGCGTGCTGGCCTCAGCGGGGTCCGCGTGCTCGGCCCACGACGCCGAGCCGTCCCCGGCCCTGCTCGCGCTGGGCCTCAGCGACGACGAGGCCCGCACGGCCCTGCGCTGCACGTTCGGCCCGGACGCCGACGCCCCGCTGCTCGACGCCGCCGCGGACGCGATCGTCGCCGCCGTCCGGACGGTCACCGCCCTGCGCTGAGCGGCCCCGGGCCGGTCGACCCCGATGCCGCCGGGGGCCGGCGTCGAAAGTTCACCCGAGGGTCAGCCCGACGCCACATGTGCCTCGCCTGCGTGCCCCACCCTGGCCCCGTGAAGCAGACCACCGCACCCCTGACCCACCCCACCTC
>NZ_JABFAX010000019.1:107416-199186 GCF_017168395.1 Micrococcus sp. KRD128
GGGCCGGTCCAGGTGCGCTCGGGGTGGGTGGTGCTCATGGCTCAGGCCTCCTGCTCTGCGGGGACGACGGCGCCGTCGCGGGTGCGGCCGGTGGCCTGGTCGCGTCCCGCCTGACGCTGCCGTCCGGCGTCGCCACCGGCGATGTCACCTCGAACTCGGCCGTGCTGTGGGCGCGCTCGTCCGGCCGTTCGCGTCTGCACGCCACGCTGCGCGCGGTCGACGAGGACGGGAAGGTGCTGCGCGGCCGCTTCGCTCGCGGGCTGACCCTGCGCTCCGGCTGGGTCGACGGGGCCACCGACCACACCGCGAAGATCCTCGCGGACACGCTGCCCTCCGGCACCCGCTTCGAGGTGACGTACGCGTTCGAGGACGAGGCCGGCCGCCTGGGCGAGTCGGCCGTGGCCCGCTTCACGACGGCGCCCGGCGCGCGGTTCGGCCGGAAGACCTCCGCCGCCCAGTCCTTCGTGTGGACCGCGGACACCGCGGGGCAGGGCTACGGCATCAACCCGGAGATCGGCGGCATGCGCGGCTACGCGGCGATGCATGCCACGAAGCCCGACTTCTTCCTGCACTCCGGCGACACGATCTACGCGGACAACCCCATCCCGGAGACCCTCGAGGTGGCCGGCGAGCCCACCTGGCGCAACCTCGTCACGGAGGAGACGTCCAAGGTCGCCGAGACGCTGAACGAGTTCCGCGGCCGCCACCGCTACAACATGATGGACGACAACCTCCGCGCCCTGTACGCGGACGTCCCCGTCATCGCCCAGTGGGACGACCACGAGACGACCAACAACTGGTGGCCGGGCGAGGTCCTCGAAGACCCGCGCTACACCCAGGTCCGTGACGTGGACACGCTGGCCGCCCGCGCCCGCCGCGCGTGGCAGGAGTACATGCCGATCGCCGACTCCACGGCCCTGCGCCGCGGCTCGGGCTTCGAGCCGGCCCGCATCTACCGCAGGATCCCCCGCGGCGCGACGCTCGACGTGTTCGCCCTGGACATGCGCACCCACAAGGGCGAGAACACCCCGGGGCTCGAGACCCACGAGACCCCGATCCTGGGCGAGGAGCAGCTGCAGTGGCTCATCCGCGGGCTGCGCGCGTCGACCGCCACGTGGAAGGTCATCGCCAACGACCTGCCGCTGGGCCTGATCGTCCCCGACGGCACGGGGCAGGAGTCCCTGTCCAACGGCGACGACGGCGCCCCGCTGGGCCGCGAGCTGGAGATCGCCCGCCTCCTGAAGGCGATCAAGGACCACGGCGTGAAGAACGTCGTGTTCCTCACCGGCGACGTCCACTACTGCGCGGCGCACCACTACTCCCCCGACCGCGCGGCGTTCACCGACTTCGAGCCGTTCTGGGAGTTCGTGGCCGGCCCCATCAACGCCGGTTCCTTCGGCCCGAACACGCTGGACGGCACCTTCGGTCCGCGGCTGGACTTCGAAGCGCACGGCCCGGTCATGGGCTCCCCGCGCTCCGGCGAGCACCAGTACTTCGGCCACGTGGAGATCCCCGAGGACGGCCGCGAGTTCCGGGTGCGTCTGATCAACGCCGCCGGCCGGACGGTCTACTCGCGCACGCTGACGGCGGCCTGATCCGCCGTGCCGCGCGGCGGGTGACGCCCCCAACGGGGCGTCCCCCACGGCGTCGTCGGCGGACCGTCAGTCGGTGATCAGGCCCTCCTCGCGGAGCCAGTCCCACGCGACCTGGGTGGGCTCCTCGCCGTCGACGTCCACCCGGGCGTTCAGGCGCGCGGCCGTCGCGTTGTCCAGGCGCGCGGTCACGGGCGCCAGCAGGTCGGCGATCTCGGGGTGCTGGGCCAGGACCTCCTCGCGCACGATGGGGGCCGCGTTGTACTTCGGGAAGAAGCTCAGCGGGTCCTGCAGGGTCGTCAGGTCCAGCGCGGCGATCCGCCCGTCCGTGGAGTACGCCTCCCCGAAGGTGCACGACCCGTCCGCCACCGCGGCGAACACCGCCCCGATGTCCATCTGGCGCAACCGGGATCCGGTGGGCCGTTCGATCCCGTAGGCCTCGAGCATGGGCAGGAACCCGTCATTGCGGGCGGCGAATTCGGCACTCACGCAGAAGGACTGGTCCTCCGTGGGGAGGTCCTTGATGTCCGCGAGTGTCTCCAAACCGAGCTCCTCCGCCCGGTCCTGGCGCACGGAGAAGGTGTAGGTGTTGTCGAGTTCGGCCGGCGGCAGCCACACCAGGCCCTGCTGCGCGTCCTCGTCCCGGACCGCGGCCCACTGCGCCTGGGCGTCCGGGATCGGATCGGTGTGGCCCAGGTACGTGATCCAGGCCGTCCCCGTGTAGTCCCACTCGACGTCCACGACGCCGGCGACCTGGGCCTGGCGCGCACTGAGCGAACCCGGCATGTTGGTCAGATCCTCGACGTCGGCCCCCGCGGAGCGCAGCAGGATCGCGGTGATCTTGCCGAGCACGACGCCCTCGTTGAAGTTCTTGGACCCCACCGCCACGTGGGCGCCCTCGAGGTCGATCCCGGCGACGTCGCCGGCGGGCGTGCCCGAGGGCAGGTAGCCGCCGGCGGTGCTCAGCCCGCACCCGGACAGGACCAGGGAGGCCGCCAGGCCGAGCGCGGCGAGCGCGGCACGCGCGGGGGTCCGGCCGCGACGGCGGGATGGGAGGGTCGCGCGCGGGGTGGTCATGCGAGCCCCCTCGGGGTGGCCAGCGTCTCGACGAGGCGGCCGATCCACTCGATCATGAGGGCGAGGGCGGCCACGAGGATCGCCCCCGAGACGAGCAGCGGGAAACGGAACAGGACGATCCCGGTCTGGATGAGCAGGCCGAGGCCGCCGGCGTCGATGAACGTCGCGAACGCCCCGGTGCCCACCAGCAGCACCAGGGCGGTCCGCAGACCTGCCATGATCACGGGCAGGGCCAGGGGGAGCTCCACCCGGAGCAGGGTCTGCAGCGGGGACATGCCCATGCCGCGGGCCGCCTCGACGACGGTGGGGTCGACGCCCCGCAGCCCGGCCAGGGTGTTGGCCAGCACGGGCAGGAACGCGTAGAGGGACAGGGCCAGGACGGCGACCCGGAAGCCGAACCCCCACGCCATGGCGAGCAGGACGATCACACCGATCACGGGAGCGGCCTGGCCGGCGTTGGCCAGCCCCATGGCGACGGGGGTGAACCGCCGGGCGGCGGGGCGGCTCAGCAGCACGCCGAGCGGGACGGCCGTCGCCACGACCAGAACGGTGGACACGCCGACGAGGGCCAGGTGCTCGCCGGTGAGGCGCAGGACGGTGGGCCAGGTCAGCAGCCGGGCCTCGACGTCGTCGAGGGCGGCCCCGCGCACCCAGACGGTCCACCCGATCAGCAGGGCGGCCACCAGCAGCGGCAGGCCGATCAGGAGCAGGCGGTCCTCGGCGGAGGCCGCACGCAGCCGGGCGATCATGGCCGAGCCTGCTCGTCGCCGGCGCGGGCGTGCGCGCGCAGCGTCGGATAGTCGAGCAGACCGATGACCGTGCCATCACGGACCACGGCGATCTCCTCCGTCGGGGCCGTGACCAGCACGGCGAGGGCCTCGCTGATCGGGGTGGCCGCGTCGAGCACGGGCCCGCCCGGCGGCGTGCCCGTCGGGTGCTGTGCGATCGGGCGCAGCGGCAGCGAGTCGACCGACCGCAGCCCCAGCCGCTTGAGCCCCGCCCCCGACCCCACGAAGTCGGCCACGAACTCGGTGGCCGGCCGCGCCAGGACCTCTTCGGGGGTGGCGTACTGGGCCACGTGCGCGCCGGGTTCGAGCACCAGGATCCGGTCGCCCAGGAGCACGGCCTCGTCCACGTCGTGGGTGACCATCACGATGGTCTTGCCCACCCTGGCCTGGATGTCGAGCATCTCCTGCTGCAGGCGCTGGCGGGTGAGGGGGTCCACGGCGCCGAAGGGCTCGTCCATGAGCAGCACGGGAGGATCCGCCGCGAGGCCCCGCGCCACGCCGACGCGCTGCTGCTGTCCACCGGACAGCTCGCGCGGAAAACGGTCTCGATAGATCGCCGGGTCCAGGCCGACGAGGTCGAGCAGCTCGTCCACGCGCTCGGCGATGCGTCGGCGGTCCCACTTGAGCAGGCGCGGCACCAGGCCGACGTTCTCGGCGACGGACAGGTGGGGCATCATCCCGCCACCCTGCACGACGTAGCCGATCTGACGGCGCAGCCGGGTGGGGTCGCGGCGTGTGATGTCCTCCCCACCGATCAGGATCCGCCCGGAGGTGGGCTCGATGAGGCGGTTGATCATCTTCAGCGAGGTGGTCTTGCCGCAGCCGGACGGGCCGACGAACACCACGGTCTCCCCCGCGGGGATGATGAGATCCAGGGCGTCCACGGCGGGACGGTCCTGCCCCGGATAGAGCTTCGTCAGGGACTCGAGACGGATCTCGGCCCCGGCGTCACGGTCGGTGCTCATGCGCGCAGTCCCTTCGAGATGGTGAGCCGGCCGAGCAGCACGAGCAGCCCGTCCAGGACGAGGGCGACGACGACGATGCCGAGGGTGCCCACGAGGGCGTAGTTCAACGCGTTGGCGCCGCCCAGGGAGACCAGCCCCGTGAAGATGTACGAGCCCAGTCCGGGCCCCAGAACGTAGGCCGCGACCGCGGCCACGCCCATGCCGAGCTGACCCGCGACCCGGATGCCGGTGAGGATCACGGGCCAGGCCAGCGGGAGACGCACCCGGGTGAACAGCGCCACCGGCCCCATGCCCATCCCCCGGGCGGCCTCCAGCACCTCCGGGTCCACGCCGCGCAGACCCACGAGCGCGTTGCGGAGGATGGGCAGCAGGGCATAGAAGACCACCACCACGACGGCGGGGACGGTCCCGATGCCCACCAGGGGGATCAGGACGCCGATGAGCGCGAAGGAGGGCAGGGTCAGCCCGACGGCCGTGAAGGCGTTCGCGATCGGGGTCAGGGCCTTGATCCGCGTGGCGATCACGGCCAGCGCGATGGCGAGCACGGTGGCGATGGCCAGCGCCTGCAGCACGAGCCACCCGTGCTGCCACGCCCGGAAGAGGATGTCCGGCCAGCGTGAGGCGAGGAACTCGCTCATGCGGCCTCCACGCCGGCAGCGCGCCCCTGGGCGGCCCGGGCGTCTGCGGGGCGGGGCAGGACCGTCATCGTCGTCTCCTTCGGTCCGGGTGGGGCGGGCGTGCTCTTGCACGTTACCCGAGAGGGTGGCGCTCCCTGTGTTCTGCATCACGACGGGGGTCACCGGCACCGCCACGGATGGCCTGCCGACCGGGCGACGGGCAGGACGGCCTGCGCTAGCGTGTCGGCCATGTCTCGCTCCCACTCCGACGCCCTCGACGCGTCCGGCCCCGACTCCGGGGGCGCCGTCGCCGCGCCCCGCCGCCGCTTCGGCCTGCTGCCCCGCATCCTCGTCGCGATCGTGGCCGGCGTCCTCGTCGGCCTGGTAGCGCCGACCTGGCTCGTGCAGGCCTTCGCCACCTTCAACGGGCTGTTCTCGAACTTCCTGGGCTTCATCGTCCCGGTGCTGATCCTGGCGCTCGTCGCCCCCGCGATCGGCGACATCGGCCGGGGCGCGGGGAAGCTGCTGGCCCTGACCGGCGGCATCGCCTACGGCTCCACCCTGTTCGGCGGCTTCGGCGCCCTGCTGGTCTGCCTGCTCGTCTTCCCGCTGATCCTCACGCCCGGGTCCTTCGAGGCGATGGCCAACCCCGAGGACGCGCTGCTCGGCCCGCTGTTCGAGGTGCAGATGGACCCGCCCTTCGGCGTGATGACGGCCCTGCTGCTCGCGTTCGTGCTCGGCATCGGCCTGACGACGCTGCCGCGCGGTGCCCTGCACGAAGGCTTCGACCAGCTGCGATCCATCATCGTGCGGGTCGTCATGGGCCTGATCGTGCCGCTGCTGCCCGTCTACATCTTCGGCGTGTTCCTGAACATGACCGCCGCCGGCGAGGTCTTCAAGGTCATCACCACGTTCCTCGGCGTGATCCTGCTGGTCTTCGGCCTCACCGTGGTGCTGCTGCTCGTCCAGTACGTCGTCGCCGGCGCGATCGCGGGCCGCAACCCGTTCACGGCCCTGAAGACGATGCTGCCGGCCTACGCGACGGCCCTGGGCACCTCGTCCTCGGCGGCGACCATCCCGGTGACCCTGCGCCAGACCCTGCTGCTTGGCGTGCGCCGGCCGATCGCCTCGTTCGTCGTCCCGCTGTGCGCGACGATCCACCTGGCCGGCTCCACGGTGAAGATCGTCTCGTTCTCCATCGCGGTGCTGTTCCTCTCGGGCCAGTCGATCGACGTCCCGGTGTTCGTGGGCTTCATCTTCATGCTGGGCGTCACCATGGTCGCGGCGCCCGGCGTGCCCGGCGGCGCGATCGTGGCGGCCTCGGGCCTGCTGTCCTCGATGCTCGGCTTCACCGAGCCGCAGGTCGCGCTCATGGTCGCCACGTACATCGCCATCGACTCCTTCGGCACCGCCACCAACGTGACCGGCGACGCCGCCATCGCGATGATCGTCGACAAGATCGCCGGAGACCGTCTCATCGAGGACTCCGAGGACGAGGGCCTGGAGCGCCGCGACGACGAGGAGGCCGCCACCGGCGCCGACGCCGGCTGACCCGCCCCGCACACACCACGGCCCCCTCCCTGTCTGCAGCTCCGGGAGGGGGCCGTCGTCGGGACGGGCGGTGTCAGCCGCGCAGGCCCCGCTCCGCCTCGGCGCGCACCGCGCGCCGCTGCCCCGGGGAGCGCACGACGACGTCGCTCATCTCCTCGAGCGTCTTGCCCTTGGTCTCGGGGACGAAGGCCGCCACGAAGGCCAGGGACAGCGCCGCCATGACCGCGTACAGACCGTAGGCGAGGGTCAGGCCGATGTCCGCCAACCACGGGAACGTGGTGGAGACGGTGAAGTTCGCCGCCCACTGCGCGGCGGCGGCCACGGCGAGCGCGCCGGCGCGGATGCGGTTCGGGAACATCTCGCCCAGCAGCACCCAGACCAGCGGACCCCAGGTGGCGCCGAAGAACACCACGAAGGCGTTCGCGGCCACCAGCGCCACCGTGGACCACGGCTGAGGCAGAGACACGGACTCGGCGCCGCCGGTCTGCGCGAAGGAGAAGGCCAGTGCCATCAGGCCGAGGCTGACCGTCATGCCCGCGGAGCCGGCGATCAGCATGGGGCGACGGCCGACGCGGTCCACCAGGGCGATCGCGATGAAGGTGACGGCGATGTTCGTGACCGAGGTGATCACGGTGACCGTGAGGGCGTCCGACTCCCCGAAGCCCACCGAACGCCACAGGGTGGTGGAGTAGTAGAAGATCACGTTGATGCCCACGGCCTGCTGGAAGACGGAGAGCAGGATGCCGATCCACACGATCGGCTGCAGGCCCGCCGACGGTCCGCGCAGGTCCGCCAGCGACTCGCGGCGCTCCGAGTCCAGCGAGCGCCGGATGTCCTCGATCATCAGGTTCACCCGGTCCACGCCGGTGAACTCGTGCAGGACCTCGGCCGCCTCGTCCGTACGACCGCGGGCGACCAGGTAGCGCGGGGACTCCGGCAGCTTCAGGGCGAACAGGCCGTACAGCACCGCCGGGACGGCCTCGGCCAGGAACATCCAGCGCCAGGCGTCGACACCGAGCCAGAACGGCTGCGCCGCTCCCCCGGCCATCGTCGCGAAGAGCGCGTCCGTGAGCAGCGCGGCGAAGATACCGAGGACGATCGCCAGCTGCTGGAGCGAGCCGAGGCGCCCGCGCACATGGGCCGGGCTGACCTCCGCGATGTACGCCGGAGCGATCACGGACGCGGCGCCCACGCCCAGGCCGCCGACCATGCGCCAGAAGATCAGGTCGACCACGCCGAACGCCAGGCCCGAGCCGATGGCGGAGACCAGGAACAGGATCGCGGCGATCACCATCACGGGCACGCGGCCGCGGCGGTTGGCGACCGGCCCGGCGAACCAGGCGCCGAGTGCGCAGCCGATCAGCGCCGAGGAGACGGCGAAGCCCGTGAGACCGGCGCCGAGGCCGAACTCCCCGGCGAGGGCGTCCACGGCGCCGTTGATGACAGAGGTGTCGAAGCCGAACAGGAAGCCGCCGAGCGCGGCGGCGACCGAGATGCCGACCACCTTGGCGTTGAGGCGAGACGTCGCGCCGCCGCCGGACCGGGTCGCTGTCATGATGGGTCCTCTCTGGGTGGCGCCCGACGGCCCGCTGCGCGCCGGTGCGTCCGCACAGTGTGTTCTCCGCTCGGCGAGCGTGCAAGTCGCACAGCCCCTCTCCCCGCCTCCCGGCGAGGCGGCGGGCGTCAGGGGGAACCGTGCCCGCTGTGCCCGCCGTGGTCGCCGCCGTGCCGGGAGGTCTGCCGCACAGGGCTGCGGCAGACGGCGCCTCGGGGCACGGGGCAGAATGAGGGCCATGTTCGTCGTCCTGGGCCCCGCCCCCGCCTCCGTCGGCAGCCCCGGCGCCTGGTGGGCCGTGGACGGGGACGACGCCTCTCCCCTGGGATCCTGCGCCGCCGGGTCCGTGGCCGGGCTCGTGGCCGGTCTGCCCGCCCGCCTGGGCGTGGACCCGAGCACGGTCCGCTGGGTGCTCGCCGACGTCGGGACGGAGTACGCCGCCTGGCTGGCGGCGGGGGTGCGGGTGGATCGGTGCTGGGACCTGGCCCTCGTCCAGCGGATCCTGCGGCACGCGGCAACGGCGCCGGGCAGCGGGGTGCGTTACACGCCCGTGGCGCAGCTCGAGGTCGCCGACCCGACGGAGCCCGAGCGCCCCGCGCGGGTGCCCGCCGGTCAGGAGTCCTTCTTCGACCTGCCGGACGAGACCGGCCCTGCCCCGGACGTCACCTTGCTCGCGGCCGAGCTGGCCGCGCAGCGGGCGGCCGTCGAGGGCTCGGCCCACCCGCACCGGCTGCGGCTGCTCGCGGCGGCGGAGTCGCAGGGCGCACTCGTGGCCGCGGAGATCCGGGCGGCGGGTCTGCCGTGGGACCGGGGCGTGCACGAGGCGCTCCTCGCCGAGCAGCTCGGCCCCCGGCCTGCACCGGGCGAGCGTCCGGCCCGCCTGCAGGCCCTGGCCGAACGCATCGCCGACGTCCTGGGCTCCCCCGGGCTGAGCCCCGACTCGCAGCCGAGCCTGCTGCGGGCGCTGCAGACGGCGGGCGTGGCCGTGGAGTCCACGCGGCAGTGGGACCTGAAGCACTGGATCGACGCCGGCGGCGCGGAGCGCGAGGCGCGGGCCGCGCTGCTCGCGCCGCTGCTGGAGTACAAGGCCCTGGCCCGGCTGTGGACGGCCAACGGCTGGCACTGGCTGGACCAGTGGATCGGCGACGACGGCCGGTTCCACGCCGCCTACCTGGTCGGTGGCGTGGTGACCGGGCGGTGGGCCGCCCACGGCGGTGGGGCCATGCAGATCCCGGCCGGGGTGCGCGACGCCGTCCGCGCAGACCCCGGGTGGACGCTGACCGTGGCCGACGCCTCCCAGGTGGAACCGCGCATCCTCGCCGCGATGGCCGCCGACGAGGCACTGGCCCGTGCCGGGACCACGCCCGACCTGTACCGGGAGGTGGCGGAGCAGGGCCGGGCGGCCGGCACCGCGCTGGCCGACCGTGGGCGCGCGAAGATCGCCCTGCTGGGTGCGATGTACGGCTCGACGACGGGCGACTCCGCGGCGCTCATGCCGCACCTGCGCCGGCTCTACCCGCGGGCGATCGGCCTGCTCGAGCGGGCGGCCTCCGTCGGCGAGGGCGGCGGCCAGGTGTCCACGTGGCTGGGCCGCTGGTCCCCCGCACCGGGGCGGAAGTGGCAGGAGTCCGTGTCCGACGTCGGCACCCAGGCCGCCGAGTCCGCGGCCCGACGACGGCGGCGCTCCCAGGGCCGCTTCACCCGGAACTTCGTGGTGCAGGGCACCGCAGCCGAGTGGGCGCTGTGCTGGATGGGCGAGATCCGCCGTCGACTGCGGTCGGCGGGCATGCGCACGGAACTCGTGTTCTTCGTCCACGACGAGGTCGTCCTGCACGGACCGGCCACGGAGGCCGAGGCCGTGCGGACGGTCGTGACGGAGTCCGCGAGCGCCGCCGGTCGTCTGCTGTTCGGTCCCGCCCCCGTGGACTTCCCCCTCACCGTCTCCAGCGTGGGGTCGTACGCGGACGCGAAGTGAGGGGCGGCAGGGCATCGGTCGCGGTCACAGCCTCCGTGCGCCGCACCGGGCCGAGGACCCTGGGACCTGGCACGATGCGGGACGAGGGCCGATCCTGGAGAGCGCCCGAGACACCCCCGAGAAGGAGACCGCATGCCCGTCGCCCCGCGTCCGTCCGACGACGCCGCGTCCCCGGTCTTCACCCCGCACCAGCAGCGCATCCTCGCGGTGCTCCTCATCCCGATCTTCATGTCCCTGCTGGCCGTGTCCAGCATCAACGTGGCGCTGCCCGCCCTGCAGCGGGGCCTGGACGCCAGCGACGCGGAGCTGCAGTGGGCCATCTCCGGCTACACCCTCGTGTTCGGCATGGTGCTCGTGCCGGCGGGCCGGGCGGGTGACCTCTTCGGACGACGCCGGCTGTTCATGGTGGGCCTCGGCGTGTTCGCGCTCGGTGCGCTCCTGTCCGGCCTGGCGCCCACGGGCGTCCTGCTCGTGCTCGCACGCCTCGTCATGGGCGTGGGCGCGGGCCTGCTCAACCCGCAGGTCACCGGCTTCATCCAAAGCGAGTTCTCCGGCGCCTCCCGCGCCCGGGCGTTCGGGGCGCTCGGCGCCGTCGTCGGGGTGTCCGTGGCGGTGGGGCCGCTGCTCAGCGGCGGGCTCATCGCGTGGCTCGGCGGCGACCTCGGCTGGCGCGCGACCTTCCTGGTGAACGTGCCGATCGCCCTCGGCGCCCTCGTCGTGGCCCGCCACTGGCTGCCACGCACCGCCCCCGCGCGGGCGCGGCGCCCGGACCTGGACCCGGTCGGCGTCGTCCTGCTGGCGGGCGCCCTCGTGGCCGTCATGCTCCCGTTCCTGGACCGTGAGCTCGGGCCGTGGCGGGTCGTGCTCGTGCCCGTCGGCATCGGCCTGGCCGCCCTCTGGACACGCTGGGAGGCCCGCTACGCCCGACGGGGCCGCGCCCCGATGGTGGACCTGCGCCTGTTCCAGACCCGCAGCTTCGCGTGCGGCGCCCTGCTGATCGCCATCTACTTCACCGGCTCGACCAGCATGTTCGTGGTGATCGCCATGTTCATGCAGAACGGGCTGGGCTACCCGGCGCTGCACGCCGCACTCATCGGCCTTCCCTCGGCGGTCATGTCGAGCGTGATGTCCACCGTGGCCGGTCGCGTGGTGCTGCGCACGGGCCGGAAGATCGTCGTCCTCGGCATCGCGCTGGCGCTGCTCGCCGTCGTGGGCTCCATCGGGGTGGCGTGGGCCAACCGGGAGTTCGGCCTGAGCCCGTGGTGGCTGCTGCTCACCCTGGGCATCCTGGGCGCCGGACAGGGGCTGGTGGTCTCCCCCAACCAGACCCTCAGCCTGGCCGAGGTCCCACCGCGGCACTCCGGCACCGCCGGCGGCGTCCTGCAGACCGGCCAGCGCGTCGGCACGGCCGTCGGCACCGCCGTGATCGTGGGGGTGTTCCTGGGCGTCGCCTCCGGTGCCGACTGGGACGGGGCGTTCATGGCCGCCTTCGCGCTGGTGGCCGGGTGCCTGGCCCTCGCGCTCCTCGTCGCACTCGCGGACCTGCGCGGACCACGGACGGCGGCCCCCCGTGGCTGAGCCCCGCCCCGGGGACGTGCGCGTCACCCCCGGCCCCGGCGCACCCCGCGGGCTGGTCATCCCCGCGGGCGAACTCGTCGAGCGCTTCTCCCACGCCTCCGGCCCGGGCGGTCAGGGCGTGAACACGGCGGACTCGCGGGTCCAGCTCAGCCTGGACCTGGCGGCCACCTCCGCCCTCGACGACATCCAGCGCGCCCGCGTCCTCGCGCGGCTGGCGCCCCGGCTGGCCGGGACGGTGCTCACCGTCAGCGTGGCGGAGCACCGGGCCCAGCGGCGCAACCGGGTGGCCGCCCGCGAGCGGCTCGCGGCGCTGCTGCGCGAGGCCCTCGCCCCGCCGACGCCGCGGCGGGCCACGACGCCGACGCGCGGCTCCCGGCGGCGCCGCCTGGAGGCCAAACACCGTCGCTCCGAGGTGAAGCGCACGCGCCGCCGCCCCGGCCTCGACTGAGGTCGCTCGCCCACAGGCGGCGGCTCAGTCCCGCCCGGTCACCCCACGGCCCGCGGCCGAGCGGTGACCCCACGCGTCGCCACGCCGGGCGAGGTAGTCCTCCTCGGGCCAGCTGCTCACCCCGGACACGCGCATCCTCACCACCCGGCCGTCGTCGCCGAGGTCGAACGGGATGCGCTCCCCCGACGCGCCGAAGCCGTCCTCGTCCTCGGGCAGGAACGTGGTGGCGTCCAGCGCTCGCAGCTCGTGCATCCTGTCCCGGGGGCCGGGGGTGCCGGGGTCGATCAGCACGAGGCGCTCACCGGCGCGAACCACGTCCGTCTCGCCCCACAGGGAGACGTAGCGGCCGGTCAGCCGGTCGAGGTCGTCGGTCGTGACACCGGCGGGCAGCGCCTGCCCGTCGGCGGCGTCCTGGGCGAGCAGGTCGATGAGCTCGACGAGGCCCACCGCGAGCGCGTCCGCCGGACCGTCCACGGCGTTGGTGAGCACGCTGACGGTCAGACCGGTCGCCGGGTCCACCAGGGTCCGGGTGATCTGCCCGGGGAAGCCGCCGGAGTGGCCCACGAGCCGTCGTCCGCCCACGCTGATCCCGATCAGGCCGAGCCCGTAGGTGCCCGTCCCGGTCCCCCGCGGGAAGGAGGCCTCGGCCCGGTGCATCAGGCGCAGCGCGTGCTCGTCCAGCAGCTCGCGCCGATCCAGTGCGAGAGCGGAGAAGAAGCGGCTGAGCTCCTCCGCCGTGGAGACGAAGCCGGTGGCCGCGGCCAGCGCGCCGGTGGCGGTCGGCGCCACGGTCACGCGACGCCCACGGCCGTGGGCCCGGGTGTGGCCGACGACGGCCCGGCCCGCCGCGTCGTCGTCGATCTCGGGGCGGGTGTCGGTAAGGCCGAGCGGGACGAGGATGTCCTCCGTGACGTGCTCGGCGTAGCCGCGGCCCGTGACAGCCTCGATGATCGCCCCCAGCAGGCCGTACCCGATGTTCGAATACTTGAACCGCTCCTGCGGGGCGTAGGTGGCGCCGTGGTCCCGGACGATCGCGCGCAGGGCGTCGGCGTCCGGGAAGGGGCCGTCGAGCTGCCAGTGGTCCGCGTCCACCCCGTCGCGGATGGCGCCGGAGGTGTGCGAGAGCAGCTCGCGGACGGTGACCCGGGCCAGCGGGGTGTCGGCACAGTCGGGCAGTCGTTCGGCCACGGTGTCGTCCAGGCGCAGACGACCGGCGGCGACCAGGCGCAGCACGGCGACGGCCGTGAAGGTCTTGGAATGGCTGGCCACGCGGAACAGGTGGCCGGTGGTCAGCTCCGCCCCGGTGTCCTCGTCGGCCACCCCGAACGCGGCGGAGAGCACCAGCTCGTCGCCGAGCCGGACGGCCACCTGGGCGCCGGGCACGTGCTGCGTCTCCACCTGGGTGGCCAGCCACCGGGACAGGTACGGGGCCACCTCCCGGAGGCGGTCGAGGGACGGAGCGGGCGGCGGGGCGGGGGTGGTCTGGGTCACGAGAGGCCACTGTACGACGCCGGCCGCGCGGGCTCAGGCGCGGGCGTTCTGCGATTCCGGGTCCAGGGGCGCGTGGGCGGGGTTGGACAGGGAGAGCACGACGGCGGCCACGCGCGGGTGCTCGAGGAGGGCGTCCTCCACGCGCTGGAGCAGGACCGCGGCCTCGCTCTCCCGCTCGTCCCCGGCCAGGTCCACGGCCCCGACGACGAAGAGCTTCTCCGGGCCGACGTACTCCAGGTGCAGGTAGCTCACGGAGAGCACCTCGGGCCGCTCCAGCAGCCAGCGCAGCACCCGGGTCCGGACCACCGGGTCGGCGACCTCGCCGACGAGGAACGCCATGTTCCGCGAGAGCAGGAAGATCGCGACGACCCCGAGCAGCACGCCCACGAGGATCGAGCCGGCGGCGTCCCACCGGGGGTCCCCGGTGAGCTGGTGCAGGGCGAGGGCGCCCGCCGCGATGGCCAGGCCGATCAGGGCCGAGGCGTCCTCCACCCACACGGCGCGCAGGGTGGGGTCCGAGGTCTGGCGCAGGAACGTGGCATCGCTGATGTGCCGCCGCTCCGCGTCGCGGCGGACGCGCCGGTGCGCGTTCAGGAACGAGACGCCCTCGAGCACGAACGCGACGGCGAGCACGATGTACGCGATCGTGTACTCCGCCTCCTCCTCGGGGGCGGACCAGGCCGTGATCCCGTGCCAGACCGAGACCGCCGAGCCCACCGCGAACAGGCCGAAGGCCGCGACCATCGACCACACGTAGGCCGCCCGCCCGTAGCCCAGCGGATGCCGCGCGTCGGGGGCTCGGCCGGCCCGACGCTCCGCCAGCAGCAGGAAGACCTCATTGCCGGCGTCGGCCCAGGAGTGCGCGGCCTCCGCCACCATCGCGGCTGAGCCGGTGACCGCGCCCACGATCGACTTGACGACGGCAATCACCGTGTTCACGCCGAGGGCGATCAGGACGGTCAGCAGGCTCTCGCCGCCGGTCTCGGCGGCGGGCGAGGCGGAGTGGGCGGGCGAGGCGACGGCGGGCGGGGTACGGGTCATCCCCCGAGTCTGCCCCTGCAGGCGGGTGCCGGGCCAGGCTCGCCATGTCCGGGTCCGCCGGTCCGGGAGCGCGAGACGGGGTCCACGCGGATCGGCGTCGCCGAGCCCGTGAGGTCTCCGCGGGCGCGGCCTAGCGTGGGGCCATGACGGATTCTCCCCTGCACCTCGACCGCCCCGACGCCCCCCGCATCATCGTGCTCGGCGCGACGGGCTACGCCGGATCCCTCGTCGTGGACGCCCTCGTGGCCCAGGGCGCACGGCCCGTGCTGGCGGGCCGGAACCGGGACTCGCTCCAGCACGCGGCGAGGCGGCACGACGGGCTGGAGGTCGCCGTCGCCGACGCCGGGGACCCCGCCTCGCTGAGGGCCCTGGTCACGGAGGGCGATGTGCTGGTCTCCACGGTCGGCCCCTTCGAACGCTACGGCCGACCGGTCGCCCGCGCCGCCGCGGAGCGGGGCGCGCACTACGTGGACTCGACCGGTGAGATCGGCTTCGTGAAGGACCTCAAGGCGGACCTGGACGCCACCGCCCGACGCACGGGCGCCACCCTGCTGCCCGCCCTCGGCTTCGACTACGCGCCGGGCATGCTGGCGGGCGGGCTCGCGCTGGCGGCGGCCGATGGACGCGCACGGTCCCTGCAGATCGGCTACTTCGCCGACGGCGAGCTGGACCCCCGCGTCGACCTCAGCCACGGGACGCGGCAGACGATGGTGGACGCCCTCACCGAGCGAGCCATCACGTGGCGCGGCGGGCGACTGGCGACGACGGGCCTGGCCAGCCGATCGGCCGTCTTCCGGGTCGACAGGCAGGACCGCCGCGGCGTGCTGTTCGGCGGCACGGAGTCCCTGTTCCTGCCGCGGATGCAGCCCGGCCTGGACGAGGTCGAGGTCTTCAACGGCTGGTTCCCGGCCCGGCCCACGCAGATCGGCGCGGCCGCCCTCGGCGCGGTGGGGTGGCTCCCCGGCGTCGCCCGCGGCGTGCAGGCCCTGCTGCGGCCCCTGGCCGGGGACCCCGGTGGTCCCGACGCCGCGGACCGGGCACGCACGGGCTCCCGGGTCGGGGCGATCGCGCGCGACGCGGCCGGCCGCGTCGTGGCGGACGTGCACCTGCGCGGCCCCAACGCCTACACGTTGACCGGGGACCTCATGGCCTGGGGCGCCCGGCAGCTCGCCGCAGGCCGGGCCCGCGAGGCCGGCGTCGTCAGCCCGATCCAGGCGTTCGGCCTCGACGACTTCGAGAAGGCCTGCGCCGCGGCCGGCCTGGTGCGGGCATGATCCCGACGACTGCACCCGCCCGCGGCCCTCAACGGGGGCGACGCCGGGGGCGGCTGATCCAGGCCAGATAGGCACTGCCGCCGGTCAGGGCGGCGCCGCCGGCGGCCACCACCGGCCCGGCGAAGCGTCCGAGCCGGTCCTTGTACGCCACGAGCACGTTCGTGCCGCCGGTGATCATCGCGGCCACCACCATGGCGGCCACCACCCGGTCGCCCGTCCGTTCGAGGCGCGTCACGAGCGGCTCGAGCTCGCTCGCGCGGACGGTGACGTCGATCCCGCCGTCGTCGATGCGTTCCATCACCTTGCGGGCGTACTCGGGCAGGTCGATGCCGAGCTCGGCCGCCGCGATCGTGGCCCGGCCGATCCGGCCCGCCACCCGCCGGGGGTCGAGGTGCTCCCCCACGAGGCGCAGGGCGAAGGGGTCGAGCACGCGGGTGTAGTCGAAGCCGGGGTGCAGGCGGCGGCCGATGCCGTCCACGATGATCAGCATCCGCAGCAGCTGCACGAGCTCGGGCGGCAGGGACAGCCGGTGGCGCCGCACGAGGGCGAAGATCTCCGAGACCAGCTGCGCCACGCGGATGTCCTCGAGCTCCCGCCCCTCGAGGCGGCCGACGATCCGGGCCACCTCCAGCCGGAGCCGACGGCGGTCCACCGGGCCGCGCGGCGGGGCGATGTCCAGCAGGGCCCGCACCAGCCCGTCGGTGTCCTGCCGGGCCAGCGCCATGGCCAGGCCCGCGAACCGGCGCCGGAGGGACGGGGAGATCCGCCCGACGGAGCCGAAGTCGATGAACCCGACGGTCCCGTCCGGCTCGATGAACAGGTTGCCCGGGTGCGGGTCCGCGTGGAACACGCCGTGCTCGAACACCATGGCCAGCAGCACCTCGGCGGCCCGGTACGCCAGCTCCTCCCGGTCGATGCCGGCGGCGTCGAGTCCGGCCAGATCGTCCACGCGCAGCCCGGAGAGCTCCTGCATGGTCAGCACGCGCGAGGTGGTCAGGTCCCACTCGATCCACGGGAACCGCACGCCCGGGGTGTCCCGGAAGCCGGCGGCGATCTCCTCACAGGCCCGCGCCTCCACCACGTAGTCGAGCTCGGCGCGCAGGGAGCGGTCGAACTCGTCCACCATGGTCGGCACGTCCAGGTCGGCGACGGTCCGTGAGGCCCGCGACCATGTGGCCGCCAGCGTCCGCAGGATCTCCAGGTCCGCCTGGACCTGCTCCACCACACCGGGCTTGCGGACCTTCACGACGACGGCGCGCCCGTCATGCAGGCGCGCGCGGTGGGCCTGGCCGATGGAGGCGGTGGCCAGGGGTGCCCGGTCGAACCAGGCGAACAGGGTGTCGACGTCGGCGCCGAGGTCCTCCTCGACCGTCCGTGCGACGGCCTCGAAGGGCACCGCCGTCGTGCTGTCCGTGAGACGGGCGAATGCCGCGCAGTAGGCCTCGGGGAACAGGTCCGGGCGCGCCGAGATCAGCTGCCCGAGCTTGACGAAGGTGACGCCCAGCTCCTCGAACGTGCGCACGAACAGCTCGGGGCGGGCCTCGGCGTCGATGCCCAGGTGCGGCTCCCCCTCCTCGAGGGGCAGCCACCGGGAGAGCCCGGCCTGCACGGCCGTGGCCATGAGGCCGTTGCGGGCCATGACGTGGGCGATCTCGCGGTAGCGCTGCAGGTGGAGGGCCATGGCGCCCACGCTACCGACCGCGCGGAGGGGTGGGCCTCGCCGCTCAGTCGGCGTACCGCAGGGCGCCCGGCCGGACCCGTGCGTCGGCCCCGATCCGCATCCCGTCCGCGAGCGCGCCCGCCGTCCGCAGCTCCCGCAGCCGCGCCAGCACCCGGTCCCGCACGTCCCACGGGCTGAGGGTGTTGACGTTGATCTTGGTGGCGCCCTCGAAGCCGGCGAGTGTGGAGACGCGCCACTTGAGCATCACGCGCCAGGGCATCGGGGACGCGACGCCGGGCGGGCGGGTGTGCCATTCCTCGTTGGAGGGGACGTCGGGCCCGGTGGCCGCGTGGGCGGCGTGCAGCAGGTCGGACACGGCGCGCAGCTCGGCCGCGGACTGCCGCCACGGCTGCCCCATCGGGCTCGTGGAGTAGACCTCGACCGTCGGGTACCGGTGGCCGAAGCCGGCGAACATCACGGCGTGCTCGTTGGCGGCGATCACGAGGTCGTGCGCCACGGCCACGTCCAGCGCCGCGTGGTTGAACACCTGCGGGTCCTCGCGCAGCCGGTCCAGGGCGGCGGCGTTCTGCGCGCCGACCTCGTCGATGGCCACGAGCTGCTTGTGCAGGTGGTCGAAGGAGGCGCCGGCGGGCTTGAGCCAGTTCTGGAACACGGAGACGTACCGCACGGCGGGCGTGGTCGCGTAGAGGTCCCGCATCGCGTCGGCGGTCAGGGCCAGGAACGCGTGGTGCTCGTCCGGGGTGAGGGTGCCCGAGGAGGCCAGCTGGTGGTCGTCCACGGCGCCGTCGACGAAGTGCCGCCGGGCGATCACCACGTCGTGCGTGCCGCCGAAGAATGCGGCCGACGCCGCGATCAGCTCCGCGTCGGACATCGCCGCCGCCTCCTCGGCGGAGCGGCCGGCGGCGCGCAGCTTCGCGGCGACGACGGCGTGCACGTGGGAGCGGCCGGCCTCGGTGGCCAGGTACTCGTCACGGCGGCGGCGCGCGTCCGGGGGGAGTTCGTAGCCGTGGTTGAGACGCCAGTAGTCGTAGCTGAGGATCTCGAAGAGGTTGGGGACCCGGCGAAAGGCCGGGGTCGTCTCCCCGAGCCGCTCCGCGGCCGGGTGCCGCAGGATCTGCCAGGCCGGGGCGCCGTCGTCGGCCCTCATGGAGACGATGCGTGACTTCTCCGGCGGCGTCTCCAGCATCCGGTGCTCGCAGAAGGCGCAGTGCCGGCCGTGCTGGGCGGGGTCGAGCGGCTGCGGGGCGGGCCGGACGAGGCCGAGCGGGCGGTGGCCGCGGCCGGGCACGGTCCAGACCTCGGTGCCGGTGAAGGGGTTGCGCTGCTTGACGGTGCCGTCCGGCAGTCGGGTGAGGGGCTCGCTCAGAGACGGGTGCACGAGGCCAGAGTACGAGGCGGTGCCGGCCCGGGCAGGCCGGCGCCGACGCGCCTGCCGGTCAGAACTCGAGCAGCACTTTGCCCTTCGCATGGTGGGACTCGAGACGCTCGAACGCCTGTTCCCAATCGGCCAGGGGGTAGCGGCTGTCCACGGTCACGGCCAGCTCGCCGGCGTCCACGAGCCGGACGAGCTCGGCCAGGCCTGCCCCGTCCGGATGCATGAGGAAGAACTCGTAGGTCACCCCGGCCTTCTTCGCGGCCCGACGCACCTTCGCACTGGCCACCCGGGAGACGACGGCGGCCAGCGGCCGACGCGACGGGCGCGCGGTCTCACGAAGGCTGCCGGGGCTCGGCGGGCCCGCGATGGTCACCAGCCGGCCGCCGGGCTCGATCGAGCCGAGCAGCTCGGCCATCTGATCACCGCCGATGAGGTCGAACACCTTGTCGAAGCGCTCGCCCCCCTCTGCGACGGTGCGGGCGCGATAGTCGATCACCGCGTCGGCGCCGGCCTCGCGGACGTACGGCTCACCCGCCGCGGAGGCGGTCACGGTCACGTGCGCGCCGCGCAGGTGTGCCAGGCGCGTGGCGATCAGCCCGACGCCGCCGGCGGCCCCGGTGATCAGCAGCCGCTCCCCGGGCTGCAGGTCCAGGTGCTCCGGGCCAAGTGCCTGCTGGGCGGTCAGGCCGGCGAGCGGCAGGCCGGCCGCGTCCGTCAGGGGCATGCGGGCGGGCGCGGCGGCCACCCAGTCCGCGCGCACCGCAGCCAGCTCGGCGAACGCCCCGTGGCCGGATGGGTCCACGCGGGTGATGACCGCGTCACCCGGGGCGAACGCGGTCACCCCGGCGCCCACGGTCTCGACGGTGCCGCTGAGCTCGTTGCCGGCGACCGTGGGGAAGTCGTCGGGGGCGATGGCCTTGAAATCGCCTTCGCGATGCATCGCGTCGACGGGGTTGAGGCCGACCGCGCGGGTGCGGATCAGCACCTCTCCGGCGCCGGCCGTGGGGGCGGGGACGTCGGTGAGGGCCATAGCCTCACGGCCGCCGTAGGACTGGAGGACGAGTGCTCGCATGCCGCCGAGCCTAGGCGCGCCGACCCGGAGTGCCGAGCCCTGTTCGCCGTCGTCGATCACGCAGGGCGGGCTCGGTGACCTCCGGCGTGATCATCCCCACGGCCACCCGTGACGCGGGTACGCTGATCGCTGTTCCACGTCACAGCGCTCTCGCTCGACTCGTCTCACCCGCACGGAGGCCTCACCCATGTCGTCCCGCATCCACCACCCCGGCCTCCGGTCGAAGGTGATGTCCGCCGCGGAGGCGGCGGCGTTCATCCAGCACGGCACCACCGTGGGCATGAGCGGGTTCACGGGGTCCGGCTACCCGAAGGCCGTGCCGATGGCGCTGGCCGAGCGCGCGAAGGCGCTGCACGCGCGCGGCGAGGAGTTCCGCATCAACCTCCACACGGGGGCGTCCACCTCCGCAGAGATGGACGGCGCTCTGGCCGAGGCGGACGCCGTCGCGCTGCGCACCCCGTTCCAGTCGGACCCGACGATGCGCGCCAAGATCAACGCGGGCGCCATCGAGTACATCGACACGCACCTGTCCCACCTGGCGCAGGCCGTGTGGAACGGCTTCTACGGGCCCATGACCACCGCGGTGATCGAGGTGTCCGGGATCCGCGAGGACGGCCGTCTCGTCCCCAGCTCCTCCGTGGGCAACAACAAGTCCTGGATCGACCTGGCGGATCAGGTGATCCTCGAGGTCAACTCGTGGCAGAGCGAGGACCTCGAGGGTCTGCATGACGTCTACTACGGCACCGCGCTGCCCCCGCACCGCTCGCCGATCATGCTCACCCACCCGGCGGACCGCATCGGTGAGACGTACCTGCGGTGCGATCCGGCCAAGGTGGTGGCCGTCGTCGAGACCCACGCCCCGGACCGCAACTCCGCCTTCAAGCCCGCCGACGCGGACTCGATCGCGATCGCCCAGCACCTCGTGGAGTTCTTCGAGCACGAGGTGGCCCAGGGCCGGTACGACGAGCGGCTGCTGCCGCTGCAGTCGGGCGTGGGCAACATCGCGAACGCGGTGATGTCCGAGCTGGTGAAGTCCCGGTTCACGGGCCTGTCCGCGTTCACCGAGGTGGTGCAGGACGGCATGCTCGACGCCCTGGACTCCGGCACCCTGGCGACCGCGTCCGCGACCGCGTTCTCCCTGTCCACCGAGGCCGCCGAACGGTTCAACGACAACGCCGCGAAGTATCGGGACAAGCTGATCCTGCGCACCCAGGAGATCTCCAACCACCCCGAGCTCGTGCGCCGCCTCGGCATCCTCGCCATGAACGGCATGCTCGAGGCCGACCTGTACGGCAACGTGAACTCCACGCACCTGATGGGCACGAAGATGATGAACGGCCTCGGCGGCTCCGGCGACTTCGCCCGCAACGCCTTCACCTCGTTCTTCCTCACCCCGTCCACGGCCAAGGGCGGGGACATCTCCTGCATCGTGCCGATGGTCTCGCACGTGGACCACACAGAGCACGACGTGCACGTGGTGGTCACCGAGCAGGGGCTGGCCGATCTGCGCGGCCTCTCCCCCAAGCAGCGCGCCCGCACGATCATCGACACGTGCGCGCACCCGGACTACAGGGAGCCGCTGCGGGACTACTTCGACCGCGCGATGCGTGAGTCGGAGGGTCTGCACACCCCGCACCTGCTGGGCGAGGCTCTGTCCTGGCACCAGCGCTTCCTCGAGACCGGGACGATGCGTCAGGGCTGACGGCCCGCCGGACCGGACACCGACGAGACACCTGCGGGTCACCTGCGACGGGGCACCCTACAGTGGGCCGTACCTCGCCCCTGTGGCCGAGGTCTCACCGTCTCTCGCACCTCGGAGGAGTCCCATGACCTCGCCCACCGGTGGGTCCACCGCCGCCGACGCCTCACCCCGGAAGCGCGCTCCGGGGGGCCTGCTCAACAGGTTCCTCAACGTGATCGAATGGAGCGGCAACAAGCTCCCGGACCCGATCATCATCTTCGCGGCCCTCTGCGCCCTGACCCTGACGGCGTCTGCCGTGGCCGGGCTGAGCGGGTGGAGCGCGGTCCATCCGGGCACGGGTGAGACCCTCGTGGCGACCAATCTGCTCAGCGCGGAGGGCATGCGCGTCGTCATCGGCGACGCCGCCAAGACCTTCGGCGCCTTCGCCCCGCTGGGACAGGTGCTCATCATCATGTTCGGCATCGGCGTGGCCGAGCGGTCGGGCTGGTTCGAGGTCGGCCTGACGCAGTCCATGACCAGCGCCCCCAAGGGCCTGATCATCCCCGCGATCGCGCTCATCGGCCTGCTGGGCAACATCGCCGGCGACGCCGCCCCGATCGTGCTGCCCCCGCTGGCCGCCCTGATCTTCCTCAAGCTGGGCTGGCACCCGATCGCCGGCATCGCCCTGGCCTACGCGGCCGCGACCGGTGGCTTCGCGGCGAACCTGATGATCGGCATGTCCGACGCGCTCGTCCAGGGCTTCACGCAGGAGGCCGCGGTCATCATCGACCCCGACATCGAGACGACCGTCCCGATGAACTGGTGGTTCATCGCCGCCTCCGTCGTCGTCCTCCTGCCGGTGCTGTGGCTCGTCACCACCAAGATCGCGATCCCCCGCCTGGGCGCCTACCAGGCGACGGACGACGTCGAGGCCGGGGACATGGAGGTCACTGACGTCCAGCGCCGGGCCAACCGGTGGGCCCTGGTGGCGCTGGCGCTGTTCGCCGCGCTCGTGGTGGCCGCCTGCATCCCCCAGGGCTCGTTCCTGCGCAACGCCGAGACCGGCTCCCTGACCACCGACGCGCCCCTGATGAACGGCATCGGGCTGATCCTGGCCCTGGCGTTCTTCCTCCCGGGGCTGGTCTACGGGGTCCGGGCGAAGACGATCACGCGCTCCTCGGACGTCGCCCGCATGATGGTGGAGTCCATGGCCACGATGGCCAGCTTCATCGTCGTCGTGTTCTTCGCCTCGCAGCTGCTGTCGTACGTGAGCGCGTCCAACATGGGCGCCATCCTGGCCATCCGCGGCGCCGAACTGCTCGAGGGCCAGGACGGCATCGTGCTGATCCTCGGGATCATCGCGATCTCCGCCGTCGTGAACCTCTTCGTCGGGTCGGCCTCCGCCAAGTGGGCGATCCTGGCGCCGATCTTCATCCCGATGATGATGCTGCTGGGCTACCACCCGGCGTTCACGCAGATGGTGTACCGCATCGGCGACGCCGTCACGAACCCGATCACGCCCATGTTCCCGTACTTCGCCCTGGTGCTGACCTACGCCCAGCGCTACGACAAGAAGCTCGGCATCGGCACGTTCATCTCCACGCTGGTGCCCTACTCGCTCGCGATGGGCCTGGTGTGGACCGCCATGATGGTCGTCTGGTACCTGCTGGGCTGGCCGTTGGGGCCGGACGGTCCCATCCACCTGCCCACCCCGTGACGCCCCGCCCCGACCGAGAGGAGACCCCATGTCGACCGACATCGACGCCTACCAGGACCAGCTCGTCGCCTGGCGCCGTCACCTGCACCAGCACCCGGAGGCCTCGTTCGAGGAGCACGAGACCGTCCGCTACATCCGTGCCGAGCTGGAGCCGCGCCTGCCGGGCGCCACGTTCGAGAACCTCACGCCGACGAGCCTGGTGGTGACCCTGGACACCGGCCGCCCCGGCCCCACCCTGGGTCTGCGCGCGGACATCGACGGGCTGGCCATGACCGAGGACCGCCCCGACCTGGACTTCGCCTCGACCACGCCGGGTCGCATGCACGGCTGCGGTCACGACGGGCACACGGCCACCATCATGTCCGCCCTGGTCTGGGCGCATGATCACCTGGACGAGCTGACCGGCACCGTGCTCGGCATCTTCCAGCATGCGGAGGAGACCCCGCCCGGCGGCGCCAAGGAGATGGTGGAGACGGGCCGGTTCGCGGACGTCGACTACTTCTTCGGCTTCCACTACTGGAGCACCCTCCCCACGGGCACGGTCGACATCAAGCCCGGCCCGGCCTCGGCGAACTCGGACCTGTTCGAGGTGCACCTGCGGGGCGAGGGCGCCCACGCGTCCACCCCGGAGGACGCCGTGGACGTGGTCACCGCGGCCAGCTCCCTGATCCAGCAGTTCCTGCTCATCCCGTCCCGCCGGGTGGCCGGCCTGGACCCGTGCGTGGTGTCCACGACCTGGATGGACGCCGGGCGTCAGTCGGCGCTGAACGTGTACCCACCGGAGGCGCACATCGGCGGCGTGGTCCGCACACACGACGACGACGTGCGGGACACCGTCGAGGCGGCGATGCGGGACATGGTCCGCGGCCTCGAGACGGCGAACCCCGGTCTGAGCTGCGAGCTGGACTACCTGCGCGGCTACGACATGGTGTGGAACGACCCGGCCCGCACCGCGGTGGTCCAGGAACTGTGCGAGGACCTGTTCCCGGGCTCGGTGATCACCGACCCGCCGATGCTCGGCGGCGAGGACTTCGCGGCCTTCTCCCGGACCGCGCCCGCCACATACGTGTTCGTGGGGGCCGGCAACGCCGCCAAGGGCTTCGACGCGGGTCACCACAACCCGCGGTTCGGGCTGGATGAGGACGCCTTCCCGATCGCCCTGCAGCTGGTCGTGGAGGTCCTGCGGAACGGGCCGCGCCTCGCGGCGGGGTGAGATCACGCCGGCTCCGGGCACGCGCCCGGAGCCGGCCCGGGACCGCAGGACCGGCGACGGCGTCAGCGGCGCCCGCCCTGCTCCCGCTCGGGGATTCCGGCAGCCCACAGGGCGGCCGCGATGAGGGCGGGCTGGCCGAACAGCCGCGCCAGGCGGCGGCCGTCGGTGTCCAGCCCGAAGCCGTCCTTGCGCTCGGCGTACTGCCCGATGTTCCCGGGGTAGATCGCGGTGTAGAAGGCCGCCAGGGCGGTGCCGGTCAGGCGACGCTGCCCGGGGAGCGCCAGCAGAGCGGCCCCGAGGCCGATCTCGGCCACGCCGGATCCGAGCACCACGAGGTCCGCCGGGAGCGGGACCCACGAGGGCACCTGGGCGCGGAACTCACGGCGCGCCACGGTGAGGTGGGACAGCCCCGCGGCGGTCATGAACCCGCCGAGGCCGAGGCGGGCGGCGGTCTGGGAGAGGGGGGCAGACTGCCGGCGCTTCGTCATCACGCCTCCCCGAGCTCGAGGACGACGTCGATGTTGCCCCGGGTGGCGTTCGAGTAGGGGCATACCTGATGCGCCTGCTCTATGAGGGCGCGGGCCTGGTCCGCGGGGACGTGGGGCAGCACGACCTCGAGGGTGACCTCCAGGCCGAAGCCCTCACCCTGGCGGCCGATGCCCACGCGCGCGCCGACGGAGGAGTCGGTGATGTCGGCACGGGAGGCCCGGGCGACCATCTGCAGGGCCGAGTGGAAGCACGCGGCGTAGCCGGCGGCGAACAGCTGCTCGGGGTTGCTGCCCTGGCCGGAGCCGCCCATCTCGGTGGGCACGGCGAGGTCGAGGTCGACCCGCCCGTCGGTGGTGCGGACGTGGCCGTCGCGGCCGACGCCGGTGCTGAGCGCCTCGGCGGTGTAGATGGTCTCCATGAGAGGTCCTTTCATCCGCCCGCCCCGTGCGGGACGAGTCGGCTCCAGCCTGCCACCCGATTAGGTCGCGCGCAACCAAGTTGTTCCCCAGCGACCACTAGAATCGCTTCCATGGATGCCGCGCCGACCCCCAGCCTCGCCCTCGAGGACCAGCTCTGCTTCGCCCTGCACCGGGCGGCGCGCGCCGTCACGCGCGGCTACGGCCCCCTGCTGTCCCGCCTCGGCCTCACCTACCCGCAGTACCTCGTGATGCTCACCCTGTGGCAGGCGGAGGGTGACGCCTCGGCCGAGACGGATGCGTCGACACCGGACGCCGGGGCGCTGGGGGTCGGCGCGCTGCGGGACAGGCTCGGCATGGACAACGGCACCATCACGCCTCTGGTGCGGCGCCTGGCCGGCATGGGGCTCGTCACGCGGGAGCGCGACGTCCGCGACGAGCGGCGCGTGCTGGTGCGGCTGACGGACGAGGGGCGGGCGCTGCGGGCGTCCGCCCGGACGGTCCCGGTGGACGCCCTCACCCGGATCCCCCTCGACGTCGCCGAGCGCCAGGTCCTCATGGACCAGCTGAACCGGATCACCGAGGCCGTCGGGCCGCGCTGAGACGGCGGGAGCGGCCCGCGTGCGGAGCGGGGGTCAGCGCACCCGGTCCAGGATCGCCCGGGCGACGGCGTCCGCCTCACGCTCGGGCAGCCAGTGGTCCGCGTCGAGCTTCACGAACCGGTACTCCCCCGTCACCTGCCCGGCCGTGAGCTCGGCGGCCCGCGGCCCCAGGGCCGCGTCCCGGGTGCCCCACACGTACGTGGTGGGGACCGACACGGGCGCGCTGCGCGTGGTGGTCACCAGATCCGGGTTCGCCCGATACCAGTTCACCGGACCGCGCAGGCTCTGCGGGGTGGAGAACCGGCGGGCGTAGTGCTCCGCCCCGGGGACCTGCCCCCGCTGCAGCAGGGAGCCCAGCCGTCGCGCGAGGATCCGTTCGGGGAGGGACGGTGCCTGGAAGGCGGCGATGTACCAGCTGCGGCGCAGCTGGTCAGGGCCGCGCAGGGCGCGGGCCAGGGCGGCCGGGTGCGGCGTGGACAGGACGGTCAGGGACGCGACGCGCTCGGGGTGGGCGGTGGCCATCGCCCAGGCGACGGCGCCGCCCCAGTCATGGCCGACGACGTGGACGCGCCGCGCCCCCGCCGCGTCCGCCAGCGCGACGGCGTCCCCCACGAGCGCCGGGAGGCGGTAGGCCGCCGTCGCCCGCGGAGCGGCCCCCGGGGAGTAGCCGCGCTGGTCCGGCGCGAGGGTGCGCAGACCCGCGGCGTGCAGCAGCGGCTCGACGTGCTTCCAGGACGTGGCGTCCTGCGGGAAGCCGTGCAGCAGCAGGACCACCTCCCCCTCGGCCGGTCCGCCGTCGCGGACGTCGAAGGTCAGGCCCTGATGCCGGAAGGTGGCCATGCCGCCCCCGAGTGCGCCGTCGCTCGTCACAGCCGCACGACCATCTTCCCCGTGTTGGCGCCCTCGAGCAGGTCGATGAACGCCTGGGGCGCGTTCTCCAGACCCTCCCGGGCGGTCTCGTCCCACTGGATCTTCCCGTCGGCGACCCACGGGCCCACGCGCTCGAGGAACTCGGGGCGGACCTGCACCGCGTACTTCTGCAGGACGAAGCCGCGCAGGGTCAGCCGCTTGCCGATCGCCAGGGCGAGGTTGCGCGGGGCGGCCGGCGGCTCCGTCGAGTTGTACTGGGCGATCGCACCGCACATCGCCACGCGGCCGTCGACCCGCATCGCGGCGATGGCGGCCTCGAGGTGGTCGCCGCCCACGTTGTCGAAGTAGACGTCGATCCCCTCCGGCGCGGCCTCGGCCAGCAGGTCCGTGGGCGAGCCGTCGTGGTAGTTGAACGCGGCGTCGAAGCCCAGCTCCTTCACCCACGCCACCTTCTCGGGCGTGCCCGCCGAGCCGACGACGCGCGAGGCACCCAGGAGGCGGGCGATCTGGCCGGCGACCGAGCCGACGGCCCCCGCGGCGCCCGAGATGAACACGGCGTCGCCCTCCTGCATCTCGGCCACGTGCACGAGGCCCGTGTAGGCGGTCAGACCCGTCATGCCCAGCACGCCCAGGTAGGTGCTGTCCGAGAACTGGGAGGTGTCCACGGCCTGGACGGTGTCGCCGTCGAGGACGGCGTGCTCGCGCCAGCCGAGTCCGTGGAGCACGGACGTGCCCTCCGGCACGTCCGCGTGGCGCGAGGCGATCACGGTGCCCACCGCGCCGCCGTCGAGCGGGGCGTCGAGCTGGAACGGGGGCACGTAGGACTCGACGTCGTTCATGCGGCCGCGCATGTACGGGTCCACGGACATCACGGTGTTGCGCACGAGGACCTGGCCCTCGGCGAGCTCGGGGAGCTCGACCTCCGTGAGGCGGAAGTTCTCCGGCGTCGGGGCGCCGTGGGGGCGGGAGGCGAGGTGGATCTCGCGCGTGCGGGTGGGGGTGCTCATCGAGTGGTCTCCTCGGGGTCGAAGTGGTGGGCTCGGCGGGGGGTCAGCGCGCGAGCAGGTCGAGGACGCGGCGGGCGGCGTCGGCGGAGGAGGCCGGGTTCTGACCGGTCACCAGGGTGCCGTCCGTGACCACGAAGCTCTCCTGATCCGGGCCCTTGCGGTAGTCCGCGCCGGCGGCGATCAGCGAGTCCTCGACGAGGAACGGGACGACGTCCGTCAGCTGGGCGGCCTCCTCCTCGCCGTTGGTGAACCCGGCGACCTGACGGCCGCGCACGAACGGGGTGCCGTCGGCGGCGGTGATCGGGTGCAGGATCCCGGGTGCGTGGCAGACGAGGCCGAGCGGGCGCCCGGCCTCGTCGCTGTCGAGGATGATCCGCGTGGAGTCGGCGTCGGACACCAGGTCCCACAGCGGGCCGTGACCGCCCGGGTAGAAGACGGCGTCGAACCCGTCCACGTCCACCTGGGCCAGGGGCGTGGTGTGGGCCAGGGCGGCCTTGGCCTCCTCGTCCTGGTCGAACCGGCGGGTGGCCTCGGTCTGCATCTCCGGCTGCGAGCTCGTCGGGTCGATGGGCGGCTGGCCGCCGCGGGGCGAGGCGAGGGTGACCTCGTGGCCGGCGTCCGTGAAGACGTAGTAGGGCGAGGCGAACTCCTCGAGCCAGAACCCGGTCTTGCGGCCGGTGTCACCCAGCTGGTCGTGCGAGGTGAGGATCATCAGGATGCGGGACATGTCTGGGGCCCTTTCGTTGGTGGGGACTGCACTCTCATGGTCGTACGCAACCGAATCTCGGGCAAGGGTGACGGTGCCCACCAGCCTCACGCTGCGGCGCCGCGCCCGGGAGCCCGCCTCGGGCCTCACCCGGACGCAGGCCGGCCCGAGAGCAGACCGACGGCGGCCCCCAGGATGGCCTCCAGCTCGGCCTGGCTGACGTCGCCCACCGTCGCCAGCCGGTGCAGCAGCGTGCCGACGACCAGGTCGAAGGCGAGGTCCACCGCGGCGGGGTCCAGGTCGACGTCCCCGGCGGGATCTGCCAGGGCCTCCCGGAGGAAGGGCTCGCGGAACCGCGAGCGCAGCCGCGCCCGCGTCTCGGGGTCGCGCATCGCCTGGGTCAGCAGGCCGCCGAGGAGTGCCCGGACCGGGGTGGTCTGGATCTGCGCGGCCAGACGGCGGACGGCGCGGCACAGCGTCGCGTCCGGCACGGGCCCGTCCGGATCGGCGGGCGGCAGGTCCAGCGCTGCGGCGAGGGCGTCCACGGCGAGCGCCTCCTTGGACGGCCACCGCCGGTACACCGTCGTCTTGGCCACCCCCGCCCGGGCGGCGACGGCGTCCACGGTGGCGCCGGCGTACCCCTCGTCGCCGGCCAACGCGACGGCGGCCGCCAGCACCGTCTCCTCCACGCCTTGACGGCGGGGCCTGCCCGCGCTTCGGTTCGCGGTCTTCGTCTGCACCGTCCTCCTGCCCTTGCCCCGGATCCTGTGACCGCCCTAGCATCACTGATGACGGTTGCGCGACTGATCGTAGCGTAAATGCACCCGTAGAGAGGGAGGCGCAGCACTCATGACCGAACCCGTGCGATTCACACCGGACGTCGAGCACCCCGCCGAACGCGAAGAGACCATCACCCGGGAGATCCTCGAGCAGATGGGCGAGGCCCAGCGCCAGGCCGCCGGCCGGCATCGGCACGCCCACCGCGACGCCCATGCCAAGAGCCACGCCATCCTCAAGGCCACCCTGGAGGTGCACGAGGGCCTGGCTCCCGAGCTGGCACAGGGCATCTTCGCCCGCCCGGGACGCTACGAGGCGGTCGCGCGGCTGTCCTCCGCCCCCGGAGACATCCACACCGACCGCACCCCCGCCCCGCGGGGCTGGGCCCTGAAGGTGCTCGGCGTGGAGGGCGAGCGCCTGCTGTCCGAGCCGGGCGGCCACAACCAGGACTTCCTGATGGTCAACTTCCCCACGCTGGCCTTCGGCACCGTGGGTCGCTATCAGGAGATGCTGGGGCTGCTGGAGAAGAACTCCCAGAACCCGGAGCTGCTGCAGCGGCTCGCCACCGGCGCCGCCCGAGTGGTGCGCGGGGCCGTGGAGGCCGTGGGCGGGACCCCCGGCGCCACCCTGCAGGGCCTGGGGCGGGACAACGCCCACGTCCTCGGCGAGACGTACTTCACCCAGGGCGCCCTGCGCTACGGCGACCACATCGCCAAGGTCTCGCTGGCGCCGGAGTCCGCGAACGTGCGCGCCCTGACCGGTCAGGACATGGACGTGGAGGACTTCTCCTCGATCCGGGACGTGGTCGCGGACTTCTTCTCCCACGAGGGCGCGGAGTACACGCTGCGCGCCCAGCTGGCGACGGACCTGGAGCAGATGCCCGTGGAGGACGCCTCCGTGCTCTGGGACGAGGAGCAGGCCCCCCACCAGCCCGTCGCGACCCTGCGGATCGCCCCGCAGGACACCTACAGCCCTCGCCGCCGCGTCTACGGCGACGACGTCCTGACCTTCAACCCGTGGAACGGCGTGGTCGAGCACCAGCCGCTGGGCTCGATCATGCGCGTCCGCCGGCACGCCTACGAGCAGTCCACCCGCTACCGCCACCAGTTCAACGACCGCCCGGCCCCCGAGCCGGCCACGCTGGACGAGATCCCGGACTGATCCCGGCCTCGCCCCTCACCATTCATCCCGAAGGATTCTCGAAGGAGGACCTCATGAACGACCGCCCCGACCCCCGACTGCAGAACGAGAGCCGCCTCGACGCCGTCAAACGCGCCGTCGAGGACGTCGCCCAGGACGCCCCCACGCTGGCCAAGATCGCCCTCGAGGCGATGATCCGCGAGCACAACCCGGACCTGTCCGGCACCGCCGACTCCGCCGGCCGCGTGGGGATGCGCTCGGGCAAGGTCTCGGAGCTGACCGCGATCGCCCGCCTCAAGCCGGGCGGTGCCGAACGGCTGCAGCGCATCTTCGACCTGACCCGCGGCAACATGGACGGCGCCCAGCGCGTGTCCACGCTCCACGACATGCGCTTCGTCTTCTTCGACGACAACACCCGCATCCTCTTCGCCACGGCCTACGACGGCGACTGGGACGCGTACATCAACGACTTCGCCACCAAGATCCCCGAGCTGATGGACCTCCTCTTCCAGAACGTGGAGGGGTGGCCGGGCATCGACAGCCCGACCGTGAAGGACTTCATCGCCGACCACCAGATCACCGCCTCCGGGTGGTTCGTGGCGAACCCGCAGGTCACCGTGGTGGACACGCGCCGACTGCAGCGCACCGAGGACGCGGTGAACACTTTCCTGGACCAGATGGCCGGGCGCACCGACCTGGACGAGGACACTGCGGCCGCCCTGAAGCAGCTCACCGACACGATCTCCACCCCCGAGGCGGTGGATTACTGAGATGGGCGTGCTCAAGGACCTGAAGGAACGTTTCGATCGGGAGCGGGTCGAGCTGGACCTGGACGACATCCAGGGCCTGGTGCTGCGGTCGCGGCCTGAGCCCTACGTCGGCGCCCACGCCATGCTGACCGTGGAGGAGGCCGAAGGCGGCCGGGACTTCGTCCGTCGCCTGGCCGAGCACGTCACCTCCGCGCAGGACTGGGCCGATGACCTGCAGTCCTGGACCGGCGTGGCGATCAGCTACGCCGGCCTGCGCGCCCTCGGGCTGCCCAAGGACTCCCTGGCCAGCTTCCCGCTGCCCTACCAGCAGGGGATGGCCGCCCGCGCCCAGCAGCTCATGGACACCGGGCCGAACGCCCCGGAGCACTGGGACGAGGCGTTCACCCAGGACGCCTGCCACATCGCGCTGACGATCTATGCGGCCGACGCCGACGCCCTGGACGCCGCCCTGGACCAGGCGCGGGAGGTGCTGGAGCACTCCACCGGAGTGACCCTGGTGGCCACCCACCGGTTCGGGGTGGACGAGCTGAACAAGAACCCCTTCGGCTTCCGGGACTCCATCTCGCAGCCGACGGTGGCCGGCAGCGGGGTGCGGCCCCAGCCGGGCCAGGAGCGCTCCATCTCCGCCGGCGAGTTCATCCTGGGCGAGAACAGCGAGACCGGCTCCCCGCTGGCCGTGCCGCAGCCGGACGTGCTGGGCCGCAACGGGACCTACGTGGTGCTGCGCAAGTTCGCCAGCCGGGTGGGCGCCTTCAACGAGTACCTGGCCTCGCACAGCCCGGACCCGGAGGAGCAGCACCGGATCGCCGCGAAGATGTTCGGTCGGTGGCGCAGCGGCGCCCCGCTCGTGCTCTCCCCGGACCACGACGACGAGGAGCTGGGCAACGACCCGGAGCGGCGCAACGACTTCACCTTCGAGGACGACCCGAAGGGCCTGATGTGCCCGCACTCCAGCCACATGCGCCGCCTCAACCCGCGGGACAGCGACCTGTCGATCATGACGGACGTCAACATCAAGCGGATCATCCGGCGCTCCTCGACCTACGGTCCCGGGTGGTCGCCGGAGGTGACCTCGGCCGACGACGCGAAGGAGGACCGCGGGATCTACTTCATCTTCATCAGCGCCCGGGCCTTCGACACGATCGAGTTCATGCAGCAGGAGTGGATCAACGGAGGCAACTTCGTCGACCTCGGCTCCGAGCGGGATCCGATCGTCGGTCTGCACGAGGACGACCCGACGCAGGGACGGTTCACCATCCCCGCCGAGCCGGCTCGCAAGCGCATCGACGGCATCACCACCTTCAACCGGATGGCCGGAGGCGAGTACCTCTTCATGCCCTCGCTCAGCGCCCTGCGGTGGATCGGTGAGGCGGGCTGGACCTCGGGCCAGTCGGACGCCGAGGCGTGATGCAGCCCCCGTCCCCGGGTGGCCCCGCGGGCGCCCAGCCATGGCAGGTGGACCTGGACTGGCTGTGGGGCACCCCGCCGGGCAACGACGGCTCCCCCGCGACCCTGCGGCTGGACGTCGTCGGCCCCGGGGCGTCCCGGGCCGCCGTCGCGTGGCTGGCCTCCCTGCCCGGGGACGAGGACGGCGTGCGGGGCAGGGGCGGCTGGCGCGCCGACCCGGGCGAGCAGCCCGACGCGGACGACCACGCGATCCTGCTGCTCACCTCGGCCGGTGAAGACGTGGCGGACGGGCTGGAGGACGCCGCCGACGACGCCCACGCGGCGCTGGCCGCCGTCGGGGGCCTCACCCTGAGGTGGACTCCCCTGCCCCGTGACCCGTCCCAATGAGGCCCTCCGCCGCGTGAGTAGGCTGGAGTGATGGCGACGGTACTTCTCGTGCGGCACGGCCGCACCACGGCCAACGCGTCCGGACTGCTGGCGGGCCGCACCCCCGGGGTCGGCCTGGACGAGCACGGACGGGAGCAGGCGGCCCGCACCGCGGATCGGATCGCGGCCGTGCCCGTGGCCGCGGTGGTGGCCAGCCCCCTGGAGCGGTGCGCGCAGACGGCCCGCGCCCTCCTTGATCGCCAGCCGGGGACGGTGCCCTCGCTGGTCGACGACGACCTCACCGAGTGCGACTACGGCCAGTGGCAGGGCCGCGCGCTCAGCGACCTGGCCACCGAGCCCCTGTGGGCGACGGTGCAGACCCAGCCGTCCGCCGTCGTCTTCCCCGGCGGGGAGTCCATGGCGGGCATGCAGGCCCGCGCGGTGGCGGCGATCCGCCGGCACGACGCCGCCGTCGAGGCCGAGCACGGGCCCGGGGCGGTGTGGGTGGCCGTGAGCCACGGGGACGTCATCAAGTCGATCCTGGCCGACGCGCTCGGCACGCACCTGGATCTGTTCCAGCGGATCGAGGTGGGGCCGGCGTCGGTGTCCATCGTGAGCTACGGACCAAGCCGACCGCGGGTCTGGGCGACCAATACCGACGCCGGGGACCTGTCCTGGCTCTCGAGCCTCGGCCCGTCCGACGACGCCCCGGTGGGCGGCGGCGCGGGCACCGGCCCCGGCGCGGTGGACGAGCAGACGCCTAGGATCGTGACATGACTGATGCACCTGCCCCCGCCCATGAGTTCGACTGGCCGGATCGGGTCGTGACCGGAACGCTCGGGCGTCCCGGAGCCCGCACGTTCTACCTGCAGGTGCGCACCGGGCCCCGGCTGGTGAGCCTGGCCCTCGAGAAGCAGCAGTCCGCCCTGATGGCGGAGATGATCGACGAGATCCTCGACGACCTGATGGCGCTGGAGGGCAACCCGCACAGCGTCCCGGCCAGCACCCCCGTGGAACTCGTGGACAACGATCCGCTGGACCCGGTGCAGGAGTGGTTCCGGGTGGGGGCCATCGGCCTGGGCTGGGACCCCACCACCGCGCAGGTGCTCATCGACGCGCACCCGCTCTCTGACGACGACGCCGACCCGGCGCTCGAGGCGGACGCCGAGGCCGTGCGCGTGCGGATGCCCGTCGGCGCCGCCCGGGCGTTCGCCCGGCGCACCCGGGAGGTCGTGGACGCCGGGCGCCCGTTCTGCTCGGACTGCGGCCAGCCCATCGACCCCGACGGTCACGACTGCACTCTTCCCGACTCCTGATGAGCGCCGCGGACGTGCCCGCCGGCGAGCTGGTGTCCGGGGAGCTGACGCTCACCGGCCGCATCACGACGGCGTCCAACGCCACGTTCCTCGGCGCGATCGGTGACACCCCGGTGGTCTACAAGCCGGTGGCCGGCGAGGCCCCGCTCTGGGACTTCCCCACCGGAACCCTGGCCCGCCGCGAAGTGGCCGCGTCCCTGGTGTCCGAGGCGCTGGGGTGGGACATCGTGCCGCGCACGTGGCTGCGAGACGGCCCGTTCGGCGAGGGCATGGTGCAGCTCTGGCAGGAGCAGGATCCTGAGCAGGACGCCGTGGACCTGTTCCCGGCGGACGAGGTGTCGGCCTCAGGGTGGCTCACGATCCTGGAGGGCGAGGACGAGGACGGGAATCGGCTGGCCCTGGCACACGAGGACTCGACGGCGCTGCGCCGCATGGCGGTCTTCGACGTGATCGTCAACAACGCCGACCGCAAGGGCGCCCACATCCTCGCCATGCCCGGCGGTCACCGGTACGGGGTGGACCACGGGCTCACGTTCCACGTGCAGGACAAGCTGCGGACCGTGCTGTGGGGATGGCTGGGCGAGGCGCTGAGCGAGGAGGAGCGCGACGGCGTCGCCCGGGTAGGCACGGGGCTCGACGGTGAGCTGGGGCGGGGGCTGGCGGAGCTGCTCAGTGCCGAGGAAGTCGAAGCCCTTGCCGAACGCTGTGCCCAGTTGCTCGACGACGGCATCTTCCCTGCCCCGAGCGGCCTGACGCAGGCCGTGCCCTGGCCGCTCTTCTGACGGGCCCCGCGATGCCTGACGACTCAGGAGCGCACTTCCTGGGTTCGTGTGCCTCGGCGGCTGGCTTCGAGGGTTGAGGTGAGCGTTCGAGCGTCGTAGCTGCCCAGCAACCGTCGGCCGTCGACGAAGAACGTCGGGGTGGCGTGCGCCCCGCTTGCATCAGCGCTTTCGAGATCCCGCTCCACACGGGCACGTACGGCGGCGCTATCGAGGTCAGCCGTGAACTGGGCGACATCCAGGCCCAGCTCTTCGGCGTAGCGGATCAGATCTTCGCGCTCGAGCGCATCTTGCCGCGTGAAGACGAAGTCCAGCCACGGCCAGAACATCCCCTGATTCGATGCCGCCCCGACGCTCGTGCGGCGAGGGGGCCGTGAGGGTGATGTGGCAGCTGGCGAACGACATACCGGAGATCGTCCCCGAACCGGCTGCGAAGGTCCTCCCAGGAACCCGTTGCGTGCGCGCAATAGGGACATTCGAAGTCGATGTACTCGACGAGCGTGAGCTGGGCGTCCTCGGGTCCGCGGATGTGGTCGACTTCAGGATCAACGGGTGGTGTGAGCACCATCGGCAGATCTGCCGTCTCCTCTCCCCAGCGTTTCGCAGCAACCCGGAAAATCAGCCAACCCAGCGCGGTCGCGAGCACCATCGCGACCAACACGCCGACGGTCGCCTGCCGACCCAGGTCGGACGTCGAGCCGAACGCGAGGCCGATCACCAGGAGCGACACGGTGAACCCGATCCCCGAAAGCGCCGCGCCGCCGAACACGCTGCCCATCCCGACACCCTCGGGCAGCCGACCGGCTCCAAGCTTCACAGCGACGAAGGTGGCGAGACCGATGCCGAGAAGTTTGCCGAGCACGAGACCCACGATGACTCCCCACGTCACGGAGGACTGGAAGGAATCGACGAGCACGCCGCCGCGCAGGTCGACGCCGGCGTTCGCGAGCGCGAAGATCGGGACGATGGCGAGCGCGGTCGGCATGCGCAAGACCTCGTGCATGCGTTCATTGACCGAGATACCTTGTGCCAAGCCTCGATCGACTGCGCGGGCCGATGCCGCGCTCGGCGACTGCCAGAAGTCGCGGAACAGCTGACGAGCCTCGACCACCTGTTGCCGACGCGTCGGGTAGGCGGGGATGAGGAGTCCTGCGACCATGCCCGCGAGGGAGGCGTGGACTCCGGAATCAACGGTCGCGAACCAGAGCACAATGACAATCAGCACGTACGGTGTGGCACTCCCTTGCCGCGAACGGCTCAGAAGCCACAACCCGGCAAGGCAGGCGACTGCGATCAGCAGCGGAACGAGCCGGATCTCGTCGCTGTAGACGATGCCGATGATGGAGACGGCGAGGAAGTCATCGACGACGGTGAGGGTGAGGAGGAACACCCGCAACTGGCCGGAGAGCTTCGGGCCGACGAGCGCGAGGGCACCCAACAGGAATGCGGTGTCGGTACCGACCACCGCGCCCCATCCACCGAGCCCGTCGCCGCCCGCGGCGGCCACGATCAGGATGTAGAAAACTGCGGGCAGTGCCACGCCGGCGACGCCAGCGATCAACGCGAGACGCGCGCGGCTGGCGTCTCGGAGCGTCCCATGCGCGAACTCCTGTCGCACCTCGAGGCCAACGACGAGGAAGAAGACCACCATGAGGCCGTCGTTGATCCAGTGGTGCAGGTTCATGTGCAGTCCGAACCCGCCGACGTCGAACCCGATCTCGACATCCCACAGCCCGAAATAGGCCTCGGAGAGTGGCGAGTTCGCCCAGAGCAGGGCGACCGCTGTGACGACGACCAAGAGCACAGCCGAACCCGCCTCCGTGCGAATCGCTCGCCAGCTCATGCGCCGTTCCTTCTGCCCGCTCGTCATGCGGGAAGCATATCGGCGCCCAAGGGCAGCGCCCGGCGGCGAGCCTTGTCGACCGTGCAGCGCGGCCGCAGGGACGGCGGGTGCACTCAGTCCACGAGCCCCGCCGCGGCACCGGCCGCACGGTAGTCCGCGGCGAGCGAGTCCAGGGTGGCGTGAGCGTTGAGCCCGCTGGGGTTCGGCGCCACGAACAGCCGCGTGCCCGGCCACGGCGTCTCCTGCTCCCCCAGCGCCGCCTTCGGGCGTCCGAACGCCTGCCGGTAGGCCGTCACCCCCAACACGGCGACGACGGCCGGCGCATGCGCTGCCACGAGCGCGTCCAGACGGGCGGGGGCGGCGGCGAGCTCCTCCGCGGTGAGCTCGTCGGCGCGGGCGGAGGCACGCGGGACGAGGTTGGAGATCCCGATGCCGCGGGCGTGCAGCTCGGCGAGGTCCTCGGCCTTGTAGCCGTCGGAGGCGTCGATCAGGTGTCGGGTGAGCCCTGCGCGGTACAGGGCCGGGTAGAAGCGGTTGCCGCGGCGGGCGAAGTGCGCACCGGTGGCGGCGGTCCACAGGCCGGGGTTGATGCCGATGAACAGCAGCCGCAGCGGGTCCGGCAGCAGGTCGGCGACGGTGCGGTCGCGGAACTGTTGGAGCTCGGCCTGGGTGAAGCGCATGTCAGTAGTGATACCTCGCCTGGAGGATGATCAGGTCCTCGCCGTCGACGAGGTAGACGAGCCTGTGCTCCTCCGTGATGCGCCGGGACCATGCCCCGGCCGCGCCGTACTTCAGCTGCTCGGGCTTGCCGATCCCCTCGAAGGGATCACGCAGGGCCGCGTCGATGAGGGTGTTGATCCGTTTGAGGACCTTGCGGTCCGTGGTCTGCCAGTGCGTGTAGTCCTCCCAGGCGGAGCGGTCCCACACGAGGCGCACTCAGGCGTCCCCGTCCAGGCGGTCCAGAGCGTGCTCCTCAACGCTCCCTGCGCGGGCTCGCTCGTAGGCGTCCAGCAGCCGTCGGGCGTTGGCCGGGGAGCGGAACAGGTAGGCGGTCTCCTGCCAGGCGGCGTACTCGTCCGCGGGCATGAGGACGGCGTTCCCCTTGCGGGAGACGATCTCTACGGCGTCGCGGTCCGCATTCACTCGCTCGATGAGCGGGAACAGGGTCTTGCGGGCTTCACTGGCGCTGATGGACATGCTGGCCTCCTCGGGTACGATGTGGTACTTGCTTATGGTACCAGTTGGAGCTGTCGAACTCGGGGGTGCCGTGCGGGATGCAGATCTCCTTGCCCTCGTGGTCCGTGGGCGCGGCGACGGCGTCCCCTGCTCTCCCAGGAGCGCCTTGGGCTTCCCGAAGATGTCCACACCCGCTCTCCTGACGCAGGCCCCCGCGGGCCGTTCTATTGTCCTGAGGACCATCGACACGGCCGAACCCTGTTCGCCACAACATCGCCGTTGAAGTCCCATCTGCCCTAGGGCGTGTCTCCCTTATCGGTGGTGAGGCTCGCGGCAGGCTGGTCGGGTGAGGTCGACAGGGTCGCGGTATCAGGTATTCACGGACGCGCAGTGGGAGCGGATCGAGCCGTTGCTGCCCTCGAATCAGGGCCGGCGTGGGCACCCCTTCGGGGAGCACCGCAGGGTGGTGGAGGGCATCGCCTACCGGTATCGGACCGGGGTCCCGTGGCGGGATCTGCCCCGGGAGCAGTTCGGGCCCTGGCAGACGGTGTGGAAGCGCCACCGTCGCTACGCCGCGGATGGGACCTGGGATCGGGTGCTGACCCAGGTGCTGGCCGAGGCCGATGCGGCCGGGATGATTGACTGGGCCGTCTCGGTCGATGCGACCATCGCCCGGGCCCATCAGCACGCCACGAACACCACTCGTCCGGACCAGGACACAGGGGGCCGGGGCGAATCACAAGAAACTGCCGCTGGATGAGGTTGAGCCGCCCGGGCACGGCATCGGGCGTTCCCGCGGCGGGCTGACGACCAAGATTCGCCACGCCGTCGATGTCCGCGGCCGGCCGCTGGCCGCGATCGTCACCGGCGGGCAGCGCAACGACGGGGCCGTGCTGGCGCAGGTGCTGGCCGAGATCCAGATTCCCCGACTCGGCGCCGGCGCCGCCCGAGCCCGCCCGGAGGCGGTGATCGCCGACCGGGCCTATGCCACCGGAGTGATTCGCAACGAGCTGCGCCGCCGCCGAATCACCGCGGTAATTCCGGAGAAACGGGACCAGATCGCGGCCCGAGCCCGTCGCGGCAGCCGCGGCGGGCGGCCGCCGGCCTTCGACGCCCAGGCCTACCGCGGGCGCAACGTCGTGGAACGCCACTTCGCCCTAGCCAAGCAATGGCGCGGCGACTGCGGGCTTACACAGCCCGCTGGCGTCGTGGCAGCGGCCCTTCTCCTGCGGCGTATCGCTCATCACCAACAGATCGAGGAACCACGATGACAGGAACTGACGACGGCGTTGCCACGACGCGTTCACCCGAGGTAGCAGTGATCGGGGGTGGGATCGTTGGTCTGTCGACGGCGTACGCGCTGCGGGAGCAGTGCGTGCCGGTGCGCTTGTACGAGGCTGGTCTGCCCGGGACGGGTCAGTCCGGAGGCGAGTCGCGGATCTTCCGACATGCCCACGACGACCCGCGACTCGTTGCTTTCGCGCGCGAAAGCCGCGGCGTCTGGGATGAGTGGGCCGAGCACTTCGACGTCGAGCTGGTCTCATCAGACGGTGTCCTGGCGATCGGAGACAGCGTCCTGGCGCGGCTGCGGGTGCTCAACCAGGTCGGCGGCGTGGAAGCGCACGAGATCGACGCGGTCGCGGTCACCCTGCTCAGCGCCGTGGCCCGGACCAGCTGACCGGCGCACCACTCCCCTTACGTGACTTGGACGGGGGCTCTCCATGCACCGGGGCCCTGGGCACCGCACACCGCGACCCACTGGGACTGCCGGGCAGAACTGGTCCTGCCCGAAGGCTCCCGCCCCGGCGGCCGGGAACCCGGTGTACCGTTTCGAGCACGAGCCCGACCGACAGGAGCGATGTGATGGAGAATCGATCGGAAAGCCTGCCCGCGGAGCAGCCGGTGGGCGAGCTGGAGGAGGTGGCCCATTTCCACGGCCCCATGCTCACCGGCGTCACGGTCTCGCACCGGGGGCGGATCTTCGTCAATTATCCGAAGTGGGGCGATGACGTCGCCTTCACGGTGGCCGAAATTCGCGACGGCGAGGCGGTGGCCTACCCGAACGAGGCCATCAATCGCACCGATTCCGACGACCTGGCGAACACCCTGGTCTCGGTGCAGAGCGTGGTGGTGGACCCTGCCGACCGGCTGTGGATCCTGGACACCGGAAGCCCGCTATTCAAGCCCACGACCTACGGCGGGCCCAAGCTCGTCTGCGTCGACCTGACCAGCGACACAGTGGTCAAGACCATCCTGTTCCCCCAGGATGTCGCGTTGCCCACCAGCTACCTCAACGACGTGCGCTTCGACCTGCGCCGCGGAGCCGAGGGCGTCGCCTACCTCACCGACTCCTCCGACCAGGGACCCAACGCGCTGGTGGTGGTGGACCTGGCCACCGGTCAGAGCTGGCGGCGGCTGCACGAGCACCCCTCCACGAAGGCCGAGCCGCTCACAGACTTCGTGCCGATTGTCGAGGGCCGCCCGATGGTCGCCCGCCAGGAGGACGGGACCGTGGCGCCGGCGATCGCGATGGGCGCGGACGGAATCGCCATCGGCGCCGACGGCGCCCGCCTCTACTACTGCCCGCTGGCATCCCGGCGGCTCTACAGTGTGGCTACCGACGCGCTGGTGGACCGAGCCCTGGATGAGGCGGCGGTGGCCGCGACCGTGCGTGATGAAGGCGACAAGGGCGGGGCCGGCGACGGCCTGGAGTCCGACGCACAGGGCAACGTGTATGCGACGAACTACGAGCACAACGCGGTGCTGCGGCGTCGGGTCGACACCGTCGGGGCGTGGGAGACCGTGGTCAGCGACCCTCGGTTGCTGTGGCCGGACACGCTCTCGGTCGCGGCCGACGGCTACCTCTACATCACCGCGAACCAGCTCCACCGCCAGGCCGACTACCGGCAGGGGCAGGATGAACGGGTCAAGCCCTACACCCTCTTCCGCACCCGCATCGACGCCCGACCCGTCCTGCTGCGCTGACCACAGCGGGACGGAACTGGATGCAGCCATGCACAAGTGAAGCGCCTGGGTTTCGTTCCGAGGTCAGGACGCAACGGGCGCTACAGGTCACTGCTGTGCTCTGTCTTTGACACGTCGAGTTCTCCTCCTGCGGGGATGTTCTTGTACCGCCGGGCCAGTCAGGGACAGCAGCACATGTTCCACGCCTGCTGGCCCTGACCGGCATTACGGCATGGGCCTGGACTGCGCTCAGCCCAGGGAGGCGAGCAACTCGGCGCAGGCCCGCTCGCAGCGCCGGCAAGCCTCAGCGCAGATCTTGCAGTGCTCGTGCATTTCAGCGTGGGAGGCGCACTCGTCCCCGCACGTCTTGCAGGCGGTCCGGCAGGCCTCCAGCAGGGCACGAGTGGTCTCGACGTTGTTGCCGGTCTGCCTGGACAGCACCGTCCCGGTGGTGGCGCAGATGTCGGCGCAATCCAAATTGAACCGGACGCACTGCCTCAGTTCTGCGACCATGTCCTCGGCCAGGCACGCGTCCGCGCAGGCCGTACAGGTCTGAGCGCACTCGAAACAGGCCTCGATGCACTCGGCCAGCTTCTGCCGGTCGATGTCCCCCAAGTCTTTCGGGTAGGTCTCCAGCATCGAGCTCACGTGATGGGTCATGGCTTACTCCTTCATCGGTGCGGTTCGGAAAACGAACCGGCCGGAACCGGCCCGCCATGCAACCCACCATAGACCCCCCGCCCGGCCCGGAAAAGGGGCTCAACTTTGAAGATTGCGTGAAGATCCCAGCTGGCCACGGGCTCCGCCCGAGCCGTTCGAGCGGGCGGCTAGGCCCGAAATGACGGCCTTTCCGGGCCCGGCTCAACCCTGAATCGGCTCGGAACTTGGCACTCCGGCAAATTGCGACCAGATCACGAATCCGCATTGTTGCATAACGTTCTGGTCACGGACCATTTCGACTAAGTGATAACTTGCTCGACGCCGAATTAGGAGGCCGTGGAAAAAGTCCAGAAAATGCACGCCAATGTCTACCGAGGTAACCCATGTCCTACCCCACCCGCCGTGCCCGCATCGAGGCTGAAGCAATGCCCGCCGTTCCCAGTACCGCCGTTCCCTCACCATGGGTGCGATAGGCCTGACCACCGTGGTGGGAGCCACGGTGGCCGGCATGGGCCCGGCCGCAGCCAACGAGGGCGCCCACTCCGCGCCCAGCGGCTCCACTGCTAATTCCTGAACGTGGGAGGGCGGTGCCGCCGCCGAGACGTCCCGCTCTTCCAGGGTTCACACGCACTCGTCCGCGACCAGCAGTGAGCCGGCCCAGGATATCCAGCGGGCCTCTTACTCCACCGCTTCCTCCAGTAGTACTGGTTGGGGGGCGGCCGTGCAGTGGGCTACGGCCAAGGCTGCCGATCCGGGCGTCGGTTACGTCTGGGGTGGAATGGCCCGACCGGCTACGACTGCTCCGGCTTCATTCAGAACGCGTTCGCGCAGGCCGACATTGAGCTGCCTCTGAACTCCAAGGCCCAATATGCGGCCGCTAGCCAATACGTCTCCCTGACGACCTCCAGGTCGGTGACCTGGTCTTCTGGTCCAACAACGGCTCGGCCTCCGGGATCTACCTACCACGTGGCCATGTACATCGGCGACGGCCAGATCGCCCACGCCCGCAACCCGCAAATGGGCGTGGCCGTGACCGCTGTCGACTACAGCCCCTGGAACATGATGGGCACCGCCGCCCGCTACTGAACGGCACGCCACCACCCCGGGACGGCCCCGCAAGACGAAAGCCTCGGGGCCGTTCGATCTCAGGAGACCTCAGCCACCGTGCCCACCCCGCTGTCCCGCTGACCGAACCCCACCGGACACGCCAGCAGCTCACGTGGACGAACGTCGACATGCCTTGGGCCGCGTCCCGTCGTCCCCGTCCGGTGGTCCTCCTGGTGATGGGGCGTCATATGACACAAGTCTGGATGGCTCCCCCTCCCCTGTTGTCGCTTGCAGACGATGGGGCAGCGCCAAGAGCGCTGATTTGCAGCAGGTATGGCGCGGATGCGTCGGTTTAGGGTGGCTCGGGACATGCCCTAGCCAAGCAATGGCGCGGCTTGGCCACTCGTTACGACAAGCTAGCGATCACCTACCGCGCCGCCGTCACCCTCTGCGCCATCTTCACCTGGCTGCGCGCATAAGGGAGACACGCCCTAGTTGTAGGAGGGCATGACATTGTTGACTCGCGCCGGGGCCAACGAGGCCGGCGGGATGTTCCCGCAGGAGGTATGAGGCCGATGGTAGTTGTAGTGGTTCACCCACACTGCCAACGCCTCACGCCGGGCCGTCTCTGAGGAGTACGGGCGGGCGTAGAGGACCTCGTCCACCATCAGCCGGTTGTACCGCTCGACCTTCCCGTTGTGACGCGGGGTGTAGGGGCGGATCCGGTGGTGCCGGCCCCCGAGCGAGACCACCTTCGCGGTGAAGTCCACGGCCCGGTAGTTGTTCCCGTTGTCCGTGACCACCCGGTCCACGGTGATGCCGTGGGCGGCGAAGAACGCCCGCGCCCGGCAGAAGAACCCGATCGTGGTCACCGCCTTCTCGTCCTCCAGCGCCTCGGTGTACGCCAGCCGGGTGTACCCGTCGATCGCCGAGTGCAGGTAGGTGTACCCGACCCGGCAGCCAGGCCCGCGCTTGGCCGCCCGCGCGTTCTCGGAGTCCCGGCCGTGAGCACGCCAGCCGCCCCCCTCGGGGATGCGCCCGATTTTCTTCACGTCCATGTGCACCATGTGCCCCGGGCCGCAGGCGGTGATCTTCTGCGGTCGTTGGCGCAGGTCTTCTCCGGCCGGGGTCAGGTCCCGTAGGCGGGAGATCCCGAGTCGGTGTAGCCACCGTCCCACGGTACGAAGACACACCCGGTGGCCCTCGGAGACGAGGTGGTGATGGATGCGCCGTGCGGACCACTTGCGCTCCCGCCGCAGGGCGTGGATCTGGGCGACCAGGACCGGATCGAGCTGGGCAGGTGAACGGTGCGGCCGGCTGGGCAGGTCCTGAAGGCCGGCTTCTCCCTGGGCGCGGTAGCGGGCCACCCAGGTGGCCACCGTGGGGCGGCTCACACGGAACTCGGCTGCCACGTGTGCTTGCGGGATCCCGTCGTGCAGGTGGCGTTGGACCATGCGCAGCCGGCCGGTCGGGGTCAGGGGTGCGTTAGCGTGAGTCATGAGCGGGTCTCTTCTAGCAGGTGGGTTGTTGAGGAACTTCCATCCTGCGGCAGGGGCCCGCTCGTCTCATCTCAGCCCGTACCCCGTGGCAAGAACCTCATGACCGACAACACCTAGGGCCGCTTGGGTACAAGAACAGCCGGTGCGAACTCCGATCGCACCGGCTGTTCTCACCCAGTCCGCGTAGAGAGCAACGGAGTTACTCCTCGCAGTCAGTTTGAAACTACACGTTAAACCGGAACTCAACCACGTCCCCGTCCTTCATCACGTAATCCTTGCCCTCCATGCGCACCTTACCGGCAGCCTTGGCATCAGCCATAGAGCCGGCAGCGATCAGATCATCGAAACTCACGATCTCGGCCTTGATGAACCCGCGCTGGAAGTCGGTGTGGATCACGCCGGCGGCCTCCGGAGCGGTCGCGCCGACCGGGATGGTCCACGCGCGCGTCTCCTTCGGCCCCGCCGTCAGGTAGGTCTGCAAGCCGAGGGTGGAGAAGCCCACGCGGGCCAGCTGGTCCAGCCCGGACTCGTCCTGGCCGGCCATCTCCAGCATCTCGGCGGCCTCCTCCTCGGAGAGCTCCACGAGGTCGGACTCGAGCTTGGCGTCTAGGAACACGGCGTCGGCGGGGGCCACCAGATCGCGCAGCTCCTGCTGCTTGGCCTCGTCCCCCAGCACACCCTCATCGGAGTTGAACACGTAGATGAACGGCTTGGCGGTGAGCAGGCTCAGCTCGCGCAGCCGGTCCATGTCCAGCTTGTCCTTGTCCTTCGCGGCGAAGATCGTCTCGCCCCGCTCCAGCACTGCGAGCGCGGCCTGCAGCGCCTCGAGGTCGGCGGGCTCCTTCTTCTTGCCCTTGACCTCCTTCTCGACGCGCGGGATCGCCTTCTCCACGGTCTGCATGTCCGCGATGATCAGCTCGGTGTTGATGGTCTCCATGTCCGAGGCCGGGTCCACCTTGCCGTCCACGTGGACGACGTCGCCGTCGTCGAACGCGCGCACCACCTGGGCGATCGCGTGGGCCTCGCGGATGTTCGCCAGGAACTGGTTGCCCAGGCCCTCCCCCTCAGAGGCGCCCTTGACGATGCCGGCGATGTCCACGAAGGACACCGTCGCCGGCAGGATGCGCTCGGAGCCGAAGATCTCGGCCAGCTGCGGCAGACGCTCGTCCGGCAGGTTCACCACGCCCACGTTCGGCTCGATCGTCGCGAACGGGTAGTTCGCCGCGAGCACGGTCTGGCGCGTCAGCGCGTTGAACAGGGTCGACTTGCCCACGTTGGGCAGTCCCACGAATCCGATAGTCAAAGCCACAGTCCGGCAGTCTACCGGCGGGCCCGCCGAGGCGGACGCGTCCCGCACCGGCCCCATTCCATGGGCAGAACCAGCAGCCCCGCCCGCTCCGTGGGCAGAAAGCGCGCTCTCCCCCGTTCCGGGGGCAGAACCGGCAGGGTTTTCGCGTCCGGGGGCAGAAACCTTCGCTTTTCCGCCCACGGAACCCAGAGGCCCAGCGGCCACGGGGCCCGCCAGCCCCAGCCCCCACGGAACCCAGAGACTCGCACCGCCCAGCACGCAGCCCCGCCCAGATGACCGATCTGGAGGGTGGTCGGGTCGCCCTGACCCCGATGAGAGGACGCACACCTGTGTCTGCCGAACAGTGGGCGACAGCCGAGACCGCAGGGCCACCGGGTCCGCCCGACGCCGAGGTCCGCGGCACCGTGCGCCTGCGCTCCAACGACTACCGGGACAAGCCGGCCGTGGACCCGCGCTACTTCACCGACCCGGAGGGCCATGACATGGCCGTCGCGGTGGCCGGCATCCGACTGGCCCGGGAGATCGTCTCCCAGCCGGCCATGGCGGAGTGGGTCGGCCGGGAGCTCGCCCCGGGCGAGCAGGCGCAGACGGATGAGCAGATCGCCGACGACGTGCGCCGCACCCACAACACCGTGTATCACCCGGTGGGCTCGGTGCGCATGGGCACCGACGCCGACGCCGACGCCATGAGCCCGCTCGACGCCCGCCTGCGCGTCAAGGGCGTGACGGGGCTGCGCGTCGCCGACGACTCCGTGATGCCCGAGCACGTGACCGTGAACCCCAACATCACGTGCTTCATGATCGGTGAGAAGGCTGCGCAGCTGATCCTGGCCGACCGCGCCTGACCACCACGCAGATGCGGCGGGCCCCCAGTGGGGGCCCGCCGCATCTGCGTTCGGGGGACGGGCCGCGCGCCGGTCGCGGGCGCGGCTCCGTCAGAGGGCGATCACTCGCCGGAGGCCTCGGCGGTCTCGCCCTCCACGGTCTGCGCGGCCACGGGGGCGGCGCCGCCGTGGGTGACGGAGATCTTGCGGGGCTTGGCCTGCTCCGCCACCGGGATGGTGAGGGTCAGGACGCCGTCGCTGTAGTCGGCCTGGATGCGGTCGAGGGCCAGGCCCTCGCCCAGGGTGAGCTGGCGGGCGAAGGTGCCGGCGGAACGCTCACGGGTGAGCCAGCGGCGGTCCTCGCGGGCCGGGTCCTCCTTGCGCTCGGCGCGGACGGTGAGCGTGCGCTCCTCCACGTCCACGTCGATGGAGGCCGGGTCGACGCCGGGCAGCTCGACCTCGGCGACGAAGGCGTCGCCCTCGCGGTACAGGTTCATGGGCATGGACGCGGTGCCGGTCGCGCGGGTCGTCAGACCGTTCACCAGGCGCTCCATCTCACGGAAGGGACGCTCCATCTCACGGAACGGATCGATGGGACGGGCCATGTCGGTTCACTCTCCTCGGGAGTCGGGTGGGCGCCGCTGACACCGCGGCGTCTGATCACCACAACAGCACGCCCGGCGAACCTATTCCAGAAATCTGCGTGAACTTCGCTCAACTTTCTGGAGGGCGGCCCGCCCGCCTCGGCGGGGCCCACCCATGACATCCGTCATGGCGCATTCCTGACGTCTGCCGCTCCCACGGGGCGCGCCCCGCGGCGAGGCTGGAGCCATGAGCAACGCACCCGCACTCGCAACCCGGGGACTCACCCGGCGCTTCGGACCGGTCCGGGCCGTGGACGGCGTGGATCTCACCGTCCCCGTCGGCGAAGTCCTCGCCCTCCTCGGGCCCAACGGCGCCGGCAAGACCACGCTGCTGGACATGGCCTTGGGCTTCAGCCCACCCTCGGACGGCACGGTCCGCGTCCTCGGCGCCGACCCCGTCGCCGCCGTCCGCCAGGGCCGGGTGGGCGCGGTACTGCAGACGGGCGGCCTGCTGGAGGACCTGAGCGTGCGCGAGACCGTGGCCATGGTGGCCGGCTGCCACCGCCGCCACATCGGCGTGCCCGCCGCCCTCGAGCGCGCCGGCCTCACCGGGCTGGCCGGCCGCCGCGTGAAGAAGTGCTCCGGAGGCGAGCGCCAGCGGCTGCGCTTCGCCCTGGCCCTGCTCACCGACCCCGAGCTGCTGATCCTGGACGAGCCCACCGCGGGCATGGACGTCCGCGCCCGCCACGACTTCTGGGACACCATGCACGCCGAGGCGGACCGGGGCCGCACCATCGTGTTCGCCACCCACTTCCTCCCCGAGGCCGAGGACTTCGCGGACCGGATCGTCCTGATGCGCGAGGGCCGGATCCACGCGGACGGCACGCCCGCCGAGCTCGCCACCGGCGGGTCCGTCACCCTCACGGGCCGCTGGGCCGGCGGCGGAGACGATCCGGACGCGCCCGCCCGCCTCGCCGCCGCCCTGGGCCTGCCGCAGGACGCCGTCCAGCTCGAACCACAGCACCTCTCCCCCGGCCGCCTGCGCGTGCGCGTCCCCGGCGGGGGCTCGGTCACCGGCGACGACGTCGCCCGCCATCTGCTGAATGAGCGCCTCGTCGAGGACCTGGCGATCACCCACGCCTCCCTCGACGACGTGTTCCTCTCCCTGACCGACGCCGGCCAGCCGGCACCCTCCGAGCCGCAGGAGTCCCTCGCATGAGCACGACCACCACCGCCCCCGGCCGCCTGGTCGGCTACGCACGCCGCGAGTTCGTCCGCAACGTGCGGATGATCGAGAGCTCGTTCTTCATCGTCGTCCTCCCCGTGGCGCTCTACCTCATGTTCGGCGCGCTCTCCGACTGGGGAGACCTCCCCGTCGGCCACGGGAACGTGTCCGCGTACACCATGACCGGCATGGCCGTGTACGGGGCGGTCATGGCCACCACCTCGATCGCCGGCTCGGCCGCCGTCGAGCGCCAGTCCGGCTGGGGCCGCCAGCTCTCCCTGACCGCGCTCACCCCGGGCGCCTACCTCGCCGGCAAGTGCCTCGTGGCCCTGGCCATCGCCGCCCTGCCCGTGCTCGCCGTGCTCGCCGCGGGCGCGCTCACAGGCGCCGAGCTCGACGGCCCGCTGCGCTGGCTCACGACGGGCGCCCTCGCCCTGGTGTCCTCGCTGCCGTTCGCGCTGTTCGGCCTGGCGGCCGCCCTGCTCTTCCGTTCGGAGGCCGCCGTGTCCGCGGCGTCGGGCATCCTGGTGGTGTTCGGCTTCCTCGGGAACCTCTTCGTCCCGCTCTCGGGGATCATGCTGGACATCGGGCGCTTCACTCCGGTGTACGGGGCCGGCGCCCTCGCCCGGTGGCCGCAGATGGAGGGAGAGAGGGCACCGATGGGAACGGAACCCGCCGCCGCCGCGGACCCGCTGTGGCTGCCGCTCGTGAACCTGCTGGCCTGGACGGCGGTGTTCGCGGTGGTCTGCCTGCTCGCCTCCCGCTCCCGGACGGCCCGCGCATGAGCCCCGACGGAGGATCCCCGGCGCCGGCCCGCCCGGCGGTCGGCACGGCGGAGCACGACCCCGCCGTCCTGCCGCTGCACCTGTGGCCGTCCACGCTGGGGTTCGCCGGGGTGTGGCTCATCAGCTTCGGCTTCGTCCTCGTCGAGCTCCTCCGCCGGGCGTTCACGCCCGGGGACGGGCGGGGCGAGGCGATCCTGGGGGTGGCGGCCATCGCGGTCTTCGTCCTCGTCTACCTGGCCGCGTTCGTGGTGCCGCGCCCGGTGCGCGCGTGGCCTGCCTGGGCCAACACGATCCTCACCTGGCTCGTGCTCGCCGCGTGCGTGGCCGTGCTGACCCGGATCCTGGGCGTCCACGCCCTGCTCTACTCCCCCTTCCTCGTGGCCGCATGGCTCTTCCCCCACCGGCTCCGCGTGGGCCTGATCGGCGCCGGTGTCACGGTGGCCGCGGCACTGACGGCCGGGCTGCTGTTCTTCCCCGGCGATCCGGCGCTGCCCGTCGTGCTGGGCAACCTCGCCGTCGTCCTGGTGGTGCTGGTGGGCATGCGCCTGGCCATCGGCCGGGACGACCGGGTCATGGAGATGACGCATGAACTCGACCTCGCCGGCCAGCGGGAACGGCTCGGCCGGGATCTGCACGACATCCTGGGCCACTCCCTGACCACCATCAACGTCAAGACCCAGCTCGTGCACCGGCTGATCGACACGGACCCCGCCCGGGCCAAGCAGGAGGCCGCCGAGGTGATCGCCCTGTCCCGCACTGCCCTCGCCGAGGCGCGGGCCGCCGTCGCCGAGCTCGCCGCCCCGGAGCTGGGCGGGCAGCTCTCCCTCTCCATGGGGGCGCTGCGGGACGCCGGGATGGCCGTCGAGGCCCCGCCGCCCGGCGCCGTCACCGAGGTGCCGGAGCGTCGCCGCGCCCTGGCCGCCCTCCTGGACACCGAGCCGGACCTGACCGTCGTCGCCCAGGCCGCCTCCGGGGACGAGGTGGCGGACGCGGTCGAGGCCCATGACGTGGACGTCGCCCTGCTGGACATCGAGATGCCCGGCGTGGACGGGCTCGAGGCCCTGCGCCGGATCCGGGACCGCGGCCTGGACTGCGCCGTGCTGATGGTGACGACCTTCGGCCGCCCCGGCTACCTGGAGCGGGCCCTGGCCGCCGGGGCCCGGGGATTCGTGGTCAAGGACACCCCGGCCGAGCAGCTCGCCGACGCCGTGCGCGCGGTGGCCCGCGGCGAGCGCGTGGTGGATCCCTCGCTCGCGGTGGACACCCTCGCGGCGGGGCCCAGCCCGCTGACCCCGCGGGAGGTCGACGTGCTGCGCGAAGCGCTCACGGGAGCCTCCGTCCGGGCGATCGCCGGACGCCTGCACCTCTCGGCGGGCACGGTGCGCAACCATCTGAGCGCGGCGATCGGCAAGACGGCCACCAGCACGCGCGGCGAGGCCGCGACGGTCGCGCGCGACCGCGGGTGGCTGTAGGGGCGGCTCAGCGGAGGCGCTCAGGTGAGACGCCCGAGCGCCGCACGGAACGCGGCCTCCGCCGTCTCGCCGTACGGCACGAACAGCACCTCGTCCACGGTGCCGCCCACCTCGTCCGCCATCGCGTGGCAGGTCTCGACGGCGATCCGCGCGGCGTCCTCCATGGGCCAGCCGTAGATCCCCGCGGAGATCGCCGGGAACGCGACCGTCCGGGCGCCGAGCCCGGCCGCCACCTTCAGGGACTCGCGGTAGCACGAGGCGAGGGTGTCGGACTTGTCGATCGTCTTGGCCCACACCGGGCCCACCGTGTGGATGACCCAGCGCGCGGGCAGGCGCCCCGCCGTCGTCGCCACGGCCTGCCCGGCGGGCAGCCCCTCCGGCAGGTCGGTCTCGCGCAGGCGGCGGCACTCGGCCAGGATCTCGGGGCCGCCGCGCCGGTGGATGGCGCCGTCCACGCCTCCGCCGCCGAGCAGGGTGGAGTTGGCGGCGTTGACGACGGCGTCCGCGCGCGTGGCCGTGATGTCCCCGGGGGCGATGGTGAGCTGCATGGGTTCACGCTAGGCGCGGGTGGGCGCCGTCGGACAGGGCCGGTAGCCTCGGCCCCATGAGCACCCCCACGCCCACCGGCCCGACCCCCACGCCTCCCGGCGGCGAGCTGCTGCCGCTGATCAGCCTCGCGGTGGAGCACGTGTTCGACACGCTCGGCCGGCAGTCCGTGTTCGCCCCCACGATCCTCGCCGTCGCCGCCGACGGCCAGCGCGGCATGTGGGAGCACCCGGACCTCGAGCCCGAGCAGGCGGCCGCCACGGTCGCGAAGATCAGCCCGCGCCCCACGCGGGCGGTGGCCGTGTTCGACGGCGAGATCGAGACGGCGGACGGACCCCGCCCGGCTGTCGCGGTGGAGGCCTTCGACGCCGCCGCCCTGGCCTCGACCCGCATGGTCTTCCCGTATCTGCCCGGCGTGGCCGCGGCGGGCATCGCCGCCCGCGTCGACGGCGACCCGCAGGTCGTGGCCAACGGCCCCAACCCGCTCTTCGGCTGAGCCGCCCACCACGACGACGGCGCGCCGCCGCCTAACGTGTCCCTGCGGCCTGCGAGGGTGGGGGCATGGAGATCCTCAGCCTGCTGCTCGCCCTCATCCTCGGACTCGTGCTGGGCGCCCTGGTGGGCGCGTGGCTCATGTGGCGCCGGTCGGCCGGCGGCGGTGAAGAGGCCCGCCGGGCCCAGGCCGAGCTGGCCGCGCTGCGCACCGAGCACCAGGGCGCGCGAGAGGAGCTCGCGGCCGCCCGGGCGGAGCAGCGCGCGCTCACGGCCGCGCGCGCCGAGGACGCCGAACGCCAACGCGCGGAGTCCCAGGTGATGTCCACGCTCGCGCCGCTGGGCCAGCGGCTGGCGGCGCTCCAGGAGCAGGTGAGCGTGCTGGAACGGGATCGGGCGTCCCAGTTCGGCCGGCTCGGGGAGCAGCTCCGCGCCGCCGCGGCCACCGACCGTGACCTGCTGAACCAGACCACCTCGCTCATGGCCACCCTCAAGTCCACCTCCGCCCGGGGCCACTGGGGCGAGGCGCAGCTGCGGCGGGTCGTCGAGGCGGCGGGAATGCTCCACCACGTGGACTTCACGGAGCAGGCCACGCTGTCCGGCAGGGACGGCGAGCGTCTCCGCCCGGACCTCGTGGTGTCCCTGCCCGGCGGCAAGGCCATGGCCGTGGACGCCAAGGCCCCCATCGGGGACGCGCTGGCCGCCGAGGCCCTCGCGGACGAGCCCGGCGAGGAGGCGTACGAGCGGCGCCAGGCGCTGGCCGCCCAGCACGCCGCGGCCGTCCGCCGCCACGTGGACCAGCTCTCGGCGAAGTCCTACTGGGCCGGCCTCGAGCACTCCCCCGAGCTGGTCCTGTGCTTCCTGCCCGCCGAGTCGCTCCTGGCCGCGGCCCTGGACGCGGACCCCGGGCTGCTGGACCACGCGTTCTCCCGGAACGTCGCGCTCGTCGCCCCCGTCTCCCTCCTGACCGCCCTGAAGTCCGTGGCCTACGCGTGGCGGCAGGACACCCTGGCCGAGAACGCCCACACCGTGGTGGCCAGCGCGAAGGACCTCTACGAGCGCCTCGGCACGCTCGGCACCCACCTGGACCGCATGGGCGGCTCCCTCAAGACCGCCGTGGACCGCTACAACCAGCTCGTCGGCAACGTCGAGTCGCGCGTGCTCCCCGCCGCCCGGCGCCTCCGCGACGCCGACCCGGGCCTGGCTCCCACGCCGGACATCCGCACGCTCGAGTCCGCACCCCGGCCCCTGGCCGCCCCGGAACTGGTCGCGGGCGTGGAGGAGGACGAGCTGCGCCGTCGTCGGGCGGAGTCGGCGCGGGAGGCGTGAGCAGGGCCGCACGGGCGCCGGGCGGGTGGGCCCTCGCCGGGAGGGGATCGCCTTCTGGTGATCCAGATCACTTGATACGGTGAAACTCACAGAGAATTGCCAGGCCGCGCCGAGGGCCTGACGTGATGAGGAGGCCCCGTGGAGTCCCGATCGATCCCCCCGCCGAGCAACGTCAACGAGCACGTCTCCCGCTTCGACCCCCGGGCGGCCGCCCAGGAGTTCGAACACGAGCTCTCTCCGGGCATGCGTGACGAGCCGCTGACCGGCGGCGAGAACGTCAAGCGCATCATCGGCCTCGTGGCCGGCCCCCTGCTCGCCGTCGCCCTGTTCCTGCTGATGCCGGGCGACCTCGGCGTCTGGCCCCGCCTCGTCGCCGCCACCGCCGTGCTCATGGCCGTGTGGTGGATGACCGAGGCCCTGCCCATCCCCGCCACCGCCCTGCTGCCGCTCGTCATCTTCCCGCTCGGCGTGCCCGCCGAGGAGTCCGACGGCGGCATCACCTTCGACGCCGTCGGCGCGAGCTACGGCAACAACGTCATCTTCCTGTTCATGGGCGGCTTCATGCTCGCCCTGGCCATGCAGCGCTGGAACCTGCACCGGCGCATCGCGCTCGGCGTCCTGACGTTCATGGGCGCCAGGACCGTGAACCTCGCCCTGGGCTTCATGATCGCCACCGGGTTCATCTCCATGTGGGTGTCCAACACCGCCACCGCCGTGATGATGCTCCCCATCGGCGTGTCCATCCTCGTGCTCGTCCAGCGCTACGGCACGGACGACGCCCTGACCGCGGACGAGGGAGCGGACCAGGTCGACCGCCCCGACGCGCCCGCATCCGCGCCCGGCGAGGCCCCCACGCAGGCCGAGATCCGCTCCCTCACGAAGTCGAACTTCGGCACCGCGCTCATGCTCGGCATCGCGTACGCCGCGTCCATCGGCTCGCTCGGCACCATCATCGGCACCCCGCCCAACACCCTGCTCGCGGGCCACATGGCCGCCGAGCACGGCGTGGAGATCGGCTTCGGCCAGTGGATGCTGGTCGGCGTGCCAATCGCCGTCGTGCTGCTCTTCGCGTGCTGGTTCCTGCTGACCCGCGTGCTGTTCCGCCCCGAGATCGACGAGGTCCCCGGCGGCCGCGACCTGATCGCCGCCGAGCTGGCCCGCCTGGGCCGCATGAGCGCCCCCGAGGCCAAGGTCCTCGCCGTCTTCGTCCTCGCCGCACTGGCCTGGATCACCGTGCCGCTGATCTCCGAGTACGTCCTGGACCTGGAGTCCCCGCTGCTCTCGGACGCGGCCATCGCCATGGTCGTCGGACTCATCCTGTTCCTCCTGCCGGCCGGTGGCGGGGCCGGGCGCGGCGTGCGCCTGCTCGACTGGGAGGCCGCGAAGGAGCTGCCGTGGGGCGTGCTCCTGCTGTTCGGCGGCGGCCTGGCCCTGTCCGGTCAGTTCTCCAAGTCGGGCCTGTCCACGTGGCTCGGTGAGCAGGTCAAGGGCCTCGGCGACATCCCCGTGTGGGTGCTCGTGGTGATCGCCGCCGTCGGCATCCTGCTGCTGACCGAGATGACCTCGAACACGGCCACCGCGGCCACGTTCCTGCCCGTCGCCTCCGGCGTGGCCCTGGGCACCGGCGTCGCCCCGCTCATGCTGGCCGCGCCCGTCGCCCTCGCCGCGACCTGCGCGTTCATGCTGCCCGTGGCCACCCCGCCGAACGCCATCGCGTACGGCTCCGGCTACGTGACCATCGGCCAGATGGTGAAGGGCGGCGTGTGGCTGAACATCATCGCCGCCGTGCTCATCTCCCTCGCGTCGATGACCCTGCTCGTCTGGGTCTTCGGACTCTGAGCCCTGACCCGCCACGGCCAGCCACCCGCCAGCCCGGAACGCCGAGGCCCGCAGACTCGCCGCTACGACGGCGTCGTGACGGCGCGTCTGCGGGCCTCAGCGAGGAGACGAGGGGTGCGCTCAGGCCTCAGCGTCGCGGCGGCGTCCGCCGAGGGCGCGCCCGTCGTCGCCCACGCGCTTCATCTCCGCGCGCAGCTCCTTGGGCAGGGAGAAGATGATGTCCTCCTCGGCGGTCACCACCTCGTCCACCTGCCCGTAGCCGTACTCGGCCAGCAGCGCGAGCACCTCCTGGACCAGCACCTCGGGCACGGACGCGCCCGAGGACAGGCCCACGGTGGCCACGCCCTCGAACCAGGACTCGTCCACCTGGTTGGCGAAGTCCACGCGCTCGGCGCGGGAGGCCCCGTACTCCGCGGCGACCTCCTTGAGGCGCACCGAGTTCGAGGAGTTCGCCGAGCCCACGATGATCACCAGGTCGCACTCCGGCGAGATCGACTTGATGGCCGCCTGCCGGTTGGAGGTGGCGTAGCAGATGTCGTCCGAGGGCGGGTCCTGCAGGTTCGGGAACCGCTCGCGCAGCACGGAGACGATCTCGAGGGTCTCGTCCACGGAGAGCGTGGTCTGGGAGAGCCAGATCAGGTTGTCCGGGTCCTCCACCTGGACGGTGCGGGCCTCGGCGACGTCGTTGATCACCGTGGTGTGCTCGGGCGCCTCGCCGAACGTCCCTTCGACCTCCTCGTGGCCGTCGTGGCCGATCAGCAGGATCCGCTTGTCCTGCTTGGCGAAGCGCACGGCCTCGCGGTGCACCTTGGTCACGAGCGGGCACGTGGCGTCGATGGTGCGCAGGCTGCGCTGGGCGGCCTCCTCGACGACGGCCGGGGACACGCCGTGCGCGGAGAACACGGTCAGGGCGCCCTCGGGCACCTCGTCCAGCTCGTCGACGAACACCACGCCGCGCTCGGTCAGGGTGTCCACGACGTGCCGGTTGTGGACGATCTCCTTGCGCACGTACACGGGGGCGCCGTGGTGCTCGAGGGCCTTCTCGACGGCGACGACGGCGCGGTCCACGCCGGCGCAGTAGCCACGGGGGGCGGCCAGCAGCACGCGCTTCTCACCGGACACGGGCGCGGCCGCCTCCACCTCCTCACGGGAGCGACGAACGCGCGGGACCTGCGGCATCCCGAGGCCGACGGCGGACGGGCGGGCGGAGACGGAAGGAGCGGACATGCCCTCCATGCTATCGGCCGGGACGCAGACCGGGCCCGGGCTTCGCCGCGGGCTCAGCGCGACGTGACGTCGGCGGCGGTGTGGGAGCGGCCCACCGCGGGGGGACCGTCCGCCCGGGCGGCACGGACCCGGCCACGCCGAGCGACCCAGAGCTCGGCCAGGGCCAGCAGCAGGCCCGCGGCCAGCACGATCCAGCCCAGGGTGGTCAGGGTCTGGGGGTAGGGGGCGACGGCGGCCGCGAACGCCGGGCGGGCGGCCTCCTCCATCTGCTGGACGAACGCGGCCACCCCCGGGGAGGCCCCCTCGGGCGCCGCGAGGTGGACCGCGTCCGGACCCAGGCGGGCGCCGCCGATCAGCCCGCCGGCCAGGGCGACCGCACCTGCCACGGCCACGGCGAGGCCCCGCCGCCCTCGGGGGGCGAGCAGCAGGGCGCCGACGAGTGCCAGCACGGAGGCGGCGGCGGCCCAGCGCCAGTGCGCGGAGGCGTCCACCCAGCGGTGCACGGTGGCCCGGTCCGTGCCGTCCAGGGCGTCGATGCGCGCGTCCATGCGCAGGGCGGTGCTGTCCCGCAGGTCCGCGGCGCGGTCGTACAGGGGCGCCAGCAGCGTGTCCGCGGCCCAGTCGCCGACGTCCGCGCCCACGATCCTCTCCAGCAGCGCCTGCGCGGGCAGGTCGAACCGGTCCTCGCGCAGGTCACGTTCGATGTCGCCCAGGGCGGCGGTGATCCCGGACTGCGCGACGGGACCGAACGGGATGGTCACGTCCGCGCCCGAGCCGGGCTCGTCCGCGCCCTGCGGGTCCTCGAGCTGGGCGAGCCAGGCGCGCCGGGCCTCGTCGGCGGTGTCGGACCAGCCCTGCACCACCTGCGGGTCGTCCGCCACGCGCTGGGCCAGCGGACGCAGCAGGTCCTCGGCCGCCTGGGCCAGCGGCCCCGGCACCTGCTCGGGGATGGTGTCGTGCACGACGTCGTCGATCACGCCCGGCACGGCGGCGCGGACCTCGGGGTCCACCGCGACCTGCTCCGTCACCCCGCGCAACAGCTCCGGGCGGTGCGTCGCCTCGTCGACGAGGGCACCGGCCGTCGCGAGCACCGCCAGCAGGCCCGCCAGGGCCGCGACGAGGACACTGAGAGTGGTGCGCATGAGGTCCTTTCCGTTCCGTTCCGACCCCGTCGAGCGTACCGATCCTGGCCGGAGGTTCCTCGGTCTGAGCGCCCCGACCGGGTCGGCGGCGGCCCCGGGGGACGCCCGGGCGCCGTCTTGCGCGTCCGGCGAGGGCGGTACGGTGGGCCCGTGCCCGGGCGGACCGGGCGCGGACAGGAGGGACCCGGATGGACCAGCCCGTGACCGAGGGCGCCCCGGCGGCGTCGGACGTGCCCGTCTCGGCACCCGCCCGCGCGGGCGAGACCTCCGCCGAGCGGCCGTGGCCCCTGCGCCGGCTCTCCGAGAACCTCAAGGCCCACATCGAGCGTGCCCCCGCCACGTGGATCGAGGGCCAGCTCATCGAGTTCAAGAACAACCGCGGCAACGTCTACATGACCATGCGGGACCTCGAGGAGGAGGTCTCCCTGCCGCTCACCGCCTGGCGGAACGTCGCCATGACCCTGGACGGGACCGTCCAGCAGGGCTCCCGCGTGGTGGCGCGCGTGAAGCCGAACTTCTGGCTCAAGGCCGGGCGCCTGTCCATGAACGTGCAGGAGATGCGCCCGGTCGGCCTCGGCGATCTGCTGTCCCGCGTGGAGCTGCTGCGCCGGGCCCTCGCCGAGGAGGGGCTGACCTCCCCCGCGCGCAAACGGCCCCTGCCCCTGCTCCCCCACCGGATCGGGCTCATCACCGGCCGCGACTCGGACGCGAAGAAGGACGTGCTCCGCAACACCCTGCTGCGCTGGCCCGCCGCCGAGTTCGAGATCCGTGAGGTCGCCGTGCAGGGCGCCGAGGCACCTCGGCAGGTGGCCGCCGCGCTCGCCGAGCTCGACGCCGACCCGGCCGTGGACGTCATCGTCATCGCCCGCGGCGGCGGCGCGCTCGAGGAGGTCGTGCTCCCCTTCTCGGACGAGGCGCTGGTGCGCGCCGTGGCGGCGGCGCGCACGCCCGTCGTCTCGGCGATCGGCCACGAAGCGGACCGCCCGGTCCTCGACGACGTCGCCGACCTGCGCGCCTCCACGCCCACGGACGCGGCCAAGCGGATCGTCCCGGACGCGGCCCAGGAGGCCGCGGGACTCGCCGACGCGCGCCTGCGGCTGGCCGCGGCCGTCGAGCGCCGCGTGCGCGCCGAGGCCGAGGGGCTCGCGGCCCTGCGCTCCCGGCCCGTGCTGGCCCGTCCGCACGTGATGGTGGACACCCGGCAGGAGGAGACGGACCGGTGGCGCGAGCGCGGCCGGTCTGCCCTGGGCCACCGGCTCGTCCGCGAGGAGGACGCCCTCACGCAGCTGCGCGCCCGCGTGCGCGCCCTGTCCCCGCAGCGCACCCTGGACCGCGGCTACGCCGTGGTCCAGCACGCCGGGGAACTCGTGCGCCAGGCCGATCAGGTCGCCACAGACGACCGGCTCGACATCCTCGTGGCGGCCGGACGGATCGCCGCGGACGTCGTCGCGACGCATCGGACCACCCCGACCCCATCCCACGAGAGGACACGACAGGCATGAGTGAACAGGGCATGGAGCACACGCAGGACGCGGGCCGCCCCAGCGGCGTGGAGGGCTTCACCTCCGCGGACGTCTCGGACGTGGCCCGGATGAGCTACGAGCAGGCGCGCGCCGAGCTGATGGAGACCGTGGGGAGGCTGGAGGCCGGTGGCGCCGGCCTCGAGGAGTCCCTGGCCCTGTGGGAACGCGGGGAGGCGCTGGCCGACCGCTGCCAGGCCTGGCTGGACGGCGCCCGCACCCGCCTCGACCAGGTGCGCGGCGAGGCCGCCCCCGACGCCGACTGACCACGCCCCCCACTTTCGTTCGAGAAACGGCGGCCTCCGCCACGCTTTCGTGCGAGAAACGGTGGGGCGGGGGCCATTGGCCCCCGCCCCCACGCGGCTCGCTCCCGACGTCGGTCAGGCGGTCTGGTCCTCGTGCTTGCCCTCGCTCAGCTCCTCCACGACCTTGGCGTTGAAGGCGTCGAGGTCCTCCGGGGAGCGCGAGGTGGTCAGCCCGTTGTCCACGACGACCTCCTCGTCCACCCACTGGGCGCCCGCGTTCTTCAGATCGCTCTGCAGGGACGGGTAGCTGGTCAACCGGCGGCCCTCCACGACGCCGGCCTCGATCAGGGTCCACGGGGCGTGGCAGATGGCCGCCACCGGCTTGTGCTGCTCGAAGAAGGCACGCACGAACGCCTGGGCGTCCTTGTTGACGCGCATGGCGTCCGCGTTCAGGGTGCCGCCCGGCATCACGAGGCCGTCGAAGTCCTCGGCCTTGGCGTCCTTCACCGTCGTGTTCACGTCGAAGGACTCGCCGTGATCCCAGTCGGACTGCATCGCGGTGATGGTGCCGGACTCCGGCGAGACGAGCACGGGGGTCGCGCCGACGGCGATCACGGCCTCCCACGGGGAGGTCAGCTCGACCTGCTCGACGCCGTTGGTCGCGAGGAACGCGACGGTCTTGCCGGTCAGCGGGGCATTCTGGTTGGCGTTCTCAGTCATGGGTCCACCTTTCGGATCGGATCCGGCGCGCCTCCGAGGCGCCCGATGTCCCTCCATCAACTCACCGCGGCCCCGTGCTTGGCAAGGTCCGGCCACCACTGCCCGCCCATCTCGACGACGGCGGCGTTCAGCCCGCCAGCAGCCGACGGCGGGCGGCCGCGACGTCGAAGTCCGCCTCCGGCCAGTCCAGCCCCATCCCCTGCAGGGTCTCGATGATCAATTGCTGCACCGCCAGCCGCGCGAACCACTTGCGGTCCGCCGGCACGATGAACCACGGCGCGTCCTCGGTGTCCGTCCGCTCGATCGCGATCCGGTACGCGTCCATGTACTGGTCCCAGTAGGCGCGGTCGTCGAGATCGGCCTCGCTGAACTTCCAGTGCTTCGTGGGGTCGTCCAGGCGGGCCAGCAGCCGCTCGGCCTGCTCCTCCGGCGAGATCCGCAGCATCACCTTGACGATCCGCGTCCCGGCGGCGCGCACGGCCGCCTCGAACTCGCGGATGGCCCCGTAACGCTCCTCCACCTCGGCCAGCGGGGAGAGCCCGCGCACGCGGTGCACGAGCACGTCCTCGTAGTGGGAGCGGTCGAACACGGAGACCAGGCCGGGCCGCGGCAGGTGCGGTCGGATGCGCCACAGGAAGTCGTGGGCGCGCTCCTCCGGGGTCGGCGCCTTGAACGCGTGCAGATGGACGCCCTGCGGGTCCATCGCCCCGATCACGTGGCGCATGATCCCGCCCTTGCCGGCGGTGTCCATGCCCTGCAGGATCACCAGCAGGGACGGCACCTCTCCCACGGGCGCGTCGCGCACCGACTGGGCGAACAGCAGCTCCTGCAGGTCGGCGAGCGCCCCGCCGCGCGCGGCCAGGTCCTTCTTGCCCTTCGCCTTGTCCCCGCCGTAGCCGGGCGTCGCGGCGGCGTCGACGTCGGCCGGGCCCCGGACCTCGTCCCCGCGGCGGGCGGCGAACAGCTCCCGGGCGGGGGCGTCGAAGACGCCGTCGTCGGTGGGGCGGGCGGGTCGTCCCGCTTCGGCGGCCGGGGTGTCAGCCATGGCGCTCCCTCCAGTCCTCGAGGAAGTCCTCGAGGCGGTCCAGGGCCACGTCCAGGTCCTTCACGCTGGGCAGCGTGACGAGCCGGAAGTGGTCGGTGTGCGGGTAGTTGAACGCCCCGCCGTGCGAGACGAGGATCTTCTTCGCCCGCAGCAGCTCGATGACGAACGCCTCGTCGTCGTCGATCGCGTAGACCTCCGGATCCAGCCGCGGAAACAGGTAGAGGGCGCCGTGGGCCGGCTGCACGGACACGCCGGGGATGGCGTTCAGTCGGTCCTGGGCGAGGTTGCGCTGCTCGAGCAGCCGACCGCCGGGCAGGACGAGGTCGTCGATGGACTGGTAGCCGCCCAGTGCCACCTGGATGGCGTGCTGCGCGGGCACGTTGGCGCACATCCGCATGTTGGCCAGCAGGGTCAGGCCCTCGAGGAAGTCGGCGGCCCGCTGCTTCGGTCCGGACACGGCCACCCAGCCGGAGCGGTAGCCCGCCACCCGGTAGGCCTTGGACAGGCCGGAGAACGTCAGGGTGAGCACGTCGTCGGACAGGCCGGCGGCGTTGATGTGGCGGGCGCCGTCGTAGGTGATCTTCTCGTAGATCTCGTCCGCCATGAGGACGAGGTTGTGGCGGCGGGCCACGTCCACGATGCCCTGCAGCACGGCGCGGGAGTAGACCGCGCCGGTGGGGTTGTTCGGGTTGATCAGGACGATGCCCTTGGTGCGCTCCGTGACGAGGGACTCGATGTGCTCGAGGTCGGGCTCCCAGCCCTCCTCCTCCACGCAGCGGTAGTGCACCGCCCGGCCCCCGGCCAGGGTGGTGGCGCCGGTCCACAGCGGGTAGTCGGGCGAGGGGACGAGGATCTCGTCGCCGTCGTCGACCAGGGCCGTGAGGACCATCGTGATCATCTCGGAGACGCCGTTGCCGATGAACACGTCGTCCACGCCGATGTCCCGGATGCCCCGGGACTCGTAGTACTGCGAGACAGCGGTGCGCGCCGAGTAGATGCCCTTGGAGTCCGAGTAGCCCTGCGCGTGCGGCAGGTGCTGGTGCATCGCCGCCAGGACGGCGTCCGGCGCCTCGAAGCCGAACGGGGCCGGGTTGCCGATGTTCAGCTTCATGATCCGGTGGCCCGCGGCCTCCATCCGCTGCGCCTCCTCCAGGATGGGGCCGCGCACGTCGTAGCGGACGTTCAGCAGCTTGGCGGACTGGCGGATCTGGCGGGGATGCGGGGTCGGCATGCCCCCATCATGGCACCCCCCGGGCGGTGTGCGTCACAGTCGCGTTCGTGCGACACGGGCCGGCACCCCGACCCCGTGCGAGCTCAGAACCAGGGGTCGCGGGGCACGAACCAGTCCTCGGGCGCGTCCTCCAGGCCCTGGTCCACCAGCCAGTACTGAGCGGCCTCGGCGACAGGAAGCGGGTCGGCGCCCGTGGTGAGCCGTTCGAGCTCCCGCAGGCCGTCGCCGTCGAGGGCGGACATCACCTCGGCGATGCGCTGTTCGGCGTCGTCATCCAGCGTCGCGGCGGAGCCGACGGCGGTCAGGCGCCCCTCCGGGAGCACGCGGCCGTCGTCCTCGAGCGGGACGAGCGTGTTCGCGTCGATCTCCGGATCCGTTCCGGTCAGCAGCGCGACCTGGGCCTCGTCCGCGACGACGGCGGCGGTCGGGTCCTCGGTGTCGGCCAGCCAGGTCTCGGGACGGCAGCCGGCGAGCCGGTCCAGGCGGGCGCGCAGGGCCGTGGCCGCGTCCGGGTCTGCCGCGGCGGTCAGGGCCGGGGGTGCGACGGCGGTGAGCGACTCGCACCGGCCGTTGAGGTCCGTGATCGACTCGAGCTCGAGCCGGGCCGCGGTGGGCTGGGTGACGACCGCGGTCAGGCGCAGCACACCCGCCGACGAGGACAGCACCGCCGGGGCCTCGGCCTGCGGTGTCCCCGCCGCGGCCGTCTCCTCGGCGAGCAGCGTCTCCAGGACGCGCCCGGCCGCCGGGGCGTCGGCCGCGGGGTCGCCGACGGGCAGCGCGGTGGGGCTCAGGGCGGCGGTGGAGGCGGTGGCCGAGGGGGTGGGCGCGGCGTCCGCGGACGGGCCGGCCTCCGTCCCGGTCGGCGTCGACGACGGGGTCGACGTCGGCGTCGGCGGGGACGGCAGCGCCGCTGCGGGGTCGGCCGCGGCGGCCAGGGCCAGGGTGTCCACGACGGCGACCGTGTCCCCGCCGGCGGCGGACCACGCGGGCTGCTCCACGGCGACGCCGTCCTCGTCCCCCACGGCGTGGCCGTGCAGGCGCAGGTGACGGGCCAGGACCGCCGCGACGGCGGCCTCCAGGCCCTCGCCGCCGTGCACGACCGTGATCGGTGCGCCTGACGCGGAGGGCGTCGGCGGGGCGTCCGCCTGCCGCGCGCACGCCCCCAGCGCCAGCGACAGCGCGAGGGCGGAGGCGGCGAGGGCCGTCGGGCGGCGGTGGGCGGGGCGGCTCACGTGGCCACCCCGGCACGGGCGAGCGCCTCGGTGACCCAGGAGGCGGTGCGCAGCCCGCTGAGCTCCGCGAGGTCGAACCAGCGTGCGTCCGTCGAGGATCCGCCGACCTCAGGGCGCAGGACGCCGCCCGTGATGCGGGCGGTGTAGAGGACCTGCACGGTGAGCAGGGGCAGCGGCTCGCCCCGCAGGCGCTTCTCCACCGGGATCGTCCCGGTCGTGACGCCCAGCAGGCCCGTGAGCTCGGCGGTGTGGCCGGTCTCCTCCCACACCTCGCGCAGGCACGCCTCCTCCGGGCTCTCGCCGAGCTCGATGCCGCCGCCGGGCAGCGTCCACTGCAGGAACTCGGGCCCCTGCCACGAGCTGAGCAGGACGCGGCCGCCGTCCACGATCAGGGCGTAGGCGCCGGCGCGCGTCTGGAACGGGCCGGCGGGGTGTGCTCCGGCGGCGTCCGGGGCGGCGGGGGTGGTGCTCATGGCTGCGGACTCCTGGCGGCGGTGGGACGGCCCGCGGCGGGCGACGCTGCGGGCCCGGCCAGTCTACGAGCACCGCCCACCGCGAACAGCGGCACGGCCCACCGACCCGCGCCCTAGGCTGGAGGACCACCCGTCCCACCCCCGGAAGGAGCAGCGCCCGTGGACACCCCGCAGGACCCGCCCTGCCGGGACGACCCCTCCGGCGGCCCCGTGGAGCCGGCCGTCGACGCCGCCCTGGACCGGGTGCACGCCCTGCTCCGGCAGGCCCGCGTCACCGCGGCGCCCGACGCCCCGACCGCCCTGGACGCCCGCGGCTGGTGGGAGCTCTCCCTCGAGGCCGCGCTGCGCGACGAGCCCCGGGAGTCCGCCCGCCTCGCCGACTCCGGCCTGGCCGCGCTCGTGCCCGGCCAGGACGACGTCCGCCTCGCCCTGTTGCGGGCGCTCGCCGTCGCCGCGGGTCAGGTCGGGGACGAGGCCGCCCTGACCCGCTGGGTGGAGGCCCGCGCCGCGCTGCTGCGCCACCTCGGCCGGCCCCGGCAGGCCGGGCTCGAGTCCCAGCTCGGCGCCGCCCTCGTGCGCGATCCGGACACGGTCGAGGCGGCGGTGCTGGCCGGCGTCGTGGAGGACGAGCCGGGCGCCCCCGGCGAGGACCCCGGGGACACCGTCCTGCCCGAGGCCGCCCTGGCCCTGGCCGTGCACCGCGTGCACACCGGGGACCTGGACGCCGCACTCGAGCTGGCCCGCCGCGTCATCGCCGTCCTGGGCGGGCTGCGCGCGGCCGGTGCCCTGCTGCCCACCGGCTCGTGGTCCAGCGCGCACCTGCTCCTCGCCCGCCTGCACCTGTGGCGGGGCGAGCACGCCGAGGCGGACGCGGCGGCCGCCGTCGTCACCGCGCTGCCCGCCGCCCGGGCCGTCCTGGCCTCCGCCACCACGGTGCGGGCGATCGCCGCCCACGAGCTGGACCGTCCGACGGCGGCCCTCGACCTGGCGTTCGAGGCGGCGGAGCGGATGGCCTCGGTCGGGCTGCGGCGCGGCGCCGCCTCCGCGGCGGCTCTGGCCGGGCGCGTGGCCGGCGACCTCGGCGGGTACGAGGAGGTCGCCGTGGCCGCGTGGGAGCTGGCCTCCGTGCACGCGGAGAAGGCCGAGGCGCCGGAGGCCTCGAGCCTGAGCTACTGGTGGGCGCACCAGCTCGTGCTCGCCGGCCGCGCCGACGAGGCCGAGCCCCTGCTCGCCCGGCTGGTGCGCCGGGAGGCCACCCACGGCCGGGACGTCGAGCAGGCCCGCGCCCTCGTGGACCTCGGCCACGCCCACCACGACCAGGACCGCGCCGAGAACGCGCTGCCCCTGTGGCGGGAGGCGGCCGGTCTGTTCGAGGCCCACGGCCAGTGGGAGGACGCCGCGCGCACGCTCCTGGCCGCCGGCGCCCTCGTGAACCGCGAGCGCGACGAACGCACCCGGCCCTCCGCCCTCGACCTGTTCGAGCGGGCGGTCGCGGCCGCGCGCCAGGCGGTGGACGAGGACCCGGCGGTGCTGCCGGCCGCGCTGCACGCGCACGGGTACCTGCTGTGCGAGTCCGGCCAGGCGGAGGGCCTCGACCTCCTCGAGGAGGCGCTCGCCCTCGTGCGGGACGCCGGCGCCGACTGGCAGGTGGCCGACTACACGGACACCCGCGCCCGGGCCCTGTGGTCACTCGAGCGGGGGCCGGAGGCGATCGCCACCGCGCTGCAGTCCGCCGACCTGTTCACGGCCGCCGGGGACCGCGAGGGCGCCGCGCAGGCCGAGCTCTTCGCCGCCTACGTGGTGGCCGAGGACGGCAGCCCCGAGCAGGCCGCGACGCTCTTCCGCCTGGTGTGCGACTCCACCGACTCCACGCTCGTGCGCCTCGGGGCGCTCACGGGCCTGCACCAGTGCCTGTCCGCCCTCGGGGACCACGACGGCGCCGCGCGCGTCCGGGACGAGCTCGACGCGCTCCGCGAGGGGCTCGGCGCGGACTGACCGACGCTCGAGGGGGCGGCCCGGCCCGGCGGGCCGGCCCGACGGCGGCGGCAGCCGTCGCGGGTCAGAGGCCGACGCGGCCCAGGGCGGCGTCGGCGGCGGCCCGGCGGGCGGACCGCACGGCGCGGGGCGCGGTCGGCTGCGCCGCGAGGGCGGCGAGCACGGTCGCGACGCGGGCGGCCAGCGCCACCTCGTCGACCTCGCTGCGGGCGTGGCGCCGGAACCGTGCGGCCACGGCGCGCAGCGCGGCGCCGCCGGCGCCGAGGTCCACGGCGCCGGCCTCGAGATGGGCGATCAGGACGGCCCAGTCGTCCACGCGGTGTCCCATGCCCAGGTCGTCGGCGTCCAGCACGCCGGTGATCCGCTCCCCCGCCGCGTCCACGTGCAGGTTCCCCGGGTGCAGGTCGCCGTGCACGGGCACGCGCGGGCCGGGCTCCCCGGCCGCGAGCGCCGCGCGGAGCCGGTCCGCCCGGGCGGCCGCCTCGTCCTGGGCCTCGGGGTCCAGCACGACGGCGGCCCACGTGGCGTGCTCGAGCAGGACGGCGGGTCCGCCGTCGTCCGCGTCGGCGCCCCCGGCCGCCCCGGCCGGGGGGGCCGCCGGCCCAGGGGGCTCCTCGGGCACCGGCGGCAGCAGGTCCAGCAGCGCGGCGACCCGCGCGGGGTCGAGCGCGGCGGCCTCGGGCCCGGCCAGCAGCGCCCGCCAGGGCAGGCCCGGCACGCTCGCGAGCGCGAGCACCCCGTGCTTCGGCGCCGCGAGGACGGCGGGCACCGGCACCCCGGCCGCCCCCGCGGCGGCCATGCGCCGGGCGACCCGTGCGGCGCGCGCGGGCGGGAGCACCTTCAGGAACGTGCGGGCCACGACGCCGTCGTCACCGGTCGCCTCGACGGCCAGGACCGCCCGGTCCCGCGGACGGTAGCCGCGCCACGTAAGGCGGGCCCGGCCCGGCGCCGTGCCGAGCAGGGCCGCGAGCGCATCCGGGTCGCCGGTCAGCGTGAGGCCCGGCAGGACGGGGTCGGCGGGGGCCCACCACCACAGGGTGCCGTCCTCCAGGATCCCGCGCTCGCCCGGGACGGGCGGGCACGCCGCGGCGGGGGCGGCGGGCGCGGCACCGCGGGGATGGTCACGGCGCGCTCCGCTGCGGGGGCGGCGGCGGAGGAGGCGGTCACCACCACGGGCTCGACCCGGGACGCGGCGGGCGCGGCGGCCGGACGCGGCGCCTCGGACTCGAAGGCCAGCACGGTCTCCAGCACGCGGCGGTCCCGCTCGGGGTCCGCCGCCGGGGCCTCGCGCTCCTCGGCCGCCGGGCCGGCGGGGCGCTCCGGGTCGACGACGGCGGCGGCGGGCCGGGCGCGACGGGTGCGGTCGCGGACCGCGAGGGCCCGCAGGCCGGCCAGCCCGGCCACGGCGAACAGGAGCGACCAGCCGGCCAGGGCAAGGGTGCCCGCGCCGAACGCCGCGGCGAGCCCGGCCACGAGGAACACGAGCAGGGCCACGAGGGCGGCGAGGAACAGCGCCGTGCGCCCCCACCGGATGTGCAGGCCGGTCCGGCCGCGGGCGGTGCGCGCCGCGTCGGCGGCGGCGCTCAGGCGGCCCGAGAGCCGGGCGGTCAGGGCACGGACGGCGGGCGAGCTCTGCAGGCGGTGCATGAAGGACCTCGGCATCGACGGGCGGGCGGGGGCGGACGCGAGACGATGGCGGCGCAGCACGAGCCGCCAGGCCAGGAAGGCCACGAGGGCCACGATGACCAGCGACGCGCTCACCCGGGCGTCGGCCAGCGCGTCGAGCGCGGCCTGCACGGCCGTCGTCGGCGCGGTGGTCTCATCCATGCGGTCAGCCTAGCGCCGGGGGCGGACCGGCCCGGCCATCGCGGCGTGTCCGCACGCGGCGTGTCCCTCCGGGCCGCTCAGGGGCGCGGCCGGGTGGCCAGCCACCGGGCCAGCAGGCCCTCGGGGACCTCCTCGGCGGTCACCGCGAACGTCCGGTGGTCCCGCCAGGCGCCGTCCACGTGCAGGTACGCGCGCCGCAGGCCCTCGTCGCGCAGGCCAAGCTTCGCCACCACCCGCAGGCTGGCCGCGTTCTCCGGGCGGATGTTGACCTCGACCCGGTGCAGACCGGCGCCGCGGAACGCCCAGTCCGTCGCCATGGCCACGGCCGTCGGCGTCAGCCCCCGGCCGGCCTCGCGACGGTCGACCCAGTAGCCGATCGAGCCGGAGAGCAGCGAGCCGTACTGGATCCCGCCCAGGGACAGCAGCCCCACCAGACGGTCCCGGTCCGGGCGGTCGTCGTCGAGGACCATGCCCCACGTGTAGGCGCTGCCGTCCCGGCCCTGGCGGCCGTGCCAGCGGACCACCTGCCCGAACGATGACGGGCCCGCGCCCGGCACGGGGCTCGTGGCGTCCCACGGCGTCAGCCACTCCCGGTTGTGCGCCCGCTGCTCCTCCCACGCCTCCCGGTCCCGCCGCCGCAGCGGCCGCAGGGCGAGGGTGCCGTGCCGCAGGGTCACGGGCCAGGGGGAACGCTGCCAGGACATGGCGTCGATCCTATGCGCGGCCGGGCGCGGCTCCGGTGCGGCGGGCATCATGGGGACATGCGCACTCCCCCTCCCGTGCCCGAGCCCGCCACCACGGGCCCCGTCGCCGGCGTCGACGACGTCGTGGACGCCAAGGCCGCCCTGCGTGCCCGCCTGCGCGCCGCCCGCCGCGACCGCTCCCCCGCGCGCCGCGCCGCCGAGTCCGCGGCCGCCGTCGAGCACCTGTGGGCGTGGCTGGGTCCGCGCGTGGCCGCGGCGACCGCGGACGGGACCGCCCCGGTGGTGGCCACCGTGCTGCCGATGGCCACCGAGCCGGACACCGGTGTGCTGCGCACCCGCCTGCTGGCCGCGGGGGCGCGGGTGCTCGTCCCCGTGATCGAGCCGGAACGACGCCTCAGCTGGGCTCCGTGGCACCCGGAGGCCGCGACCGCGCGCGCCGCGAACGCCCCCGTGGACGAGCCCGTGGGCGAACGACTCGGGACCGACGCGCTGGCGGCGGCGGCCGCGGTGGTCATGCCGGCGCTCGCGGTGGCCGAGGACGGGATGCGCCTGGGCCAGGGCGGGGGCTACTACGACCGCTTCCTCGCCGAGCTGCCGCAGGCCGTGCCCACCGTGGCCCTCGTGTTCGAGGACGAGCTGCTGCCGGCGGGCGCCATCCCCGCCGAGCCCACGGACCGGCCCGTGGACGGCGTCGTCACCGCGGCCGGGCTGCGCTGGGTCTGAGCCCGGCCCGCGGCGCGGAGTAGCATCGGGGGTCGGATCCCCCCAGAATCGCGCGCCCCGGCGCGCCCCGAGCGAGCTGGAGCTGAGCATGCCCACCTACGCCTACCGCTGCAAGGACTGCGGCCACGCCTTCGACGTCGTCCAGGCCTTCACCGACGACGCCCTCACCGAGTGCCCCGCGTGCGGCGGCGTCCTGCGCAAGCAGTACGGCTCGGTCGGCGTGAGCTTCAAGGGCTCCGGGTTCTACCGGACCGACTCGCGCTCCGGCACCGGCTCGGCCGGCGGATCGACCTCGGACTCGGCCGCCGGGTCCTCGACGTCCTCGACGTCGTCCTCGTCCTCCGCCGCCGCGGACTGACCGGCCGCATCGGACCGGCTCAGCCCCAGTGGGGCGGGCGCTGCTCGCGCAGCCAGCGGTCGCGCTCGGCCTCGGCCGCGCCGATCTCGACCCCGGCCGCGTCCCCGGTTGGCGCCGTCGCCGGCGACGTCCCGGCCTGCCCGGTCAGGCGGGGCATCCCGGGCAGGCGCGGCTCGCGGCCGTCGGCGGTGGCCGGACCGGTGCCCGGGGCGTCCGCCCGGCGCGGGCCGCGGCGGCGCGGCGCGCCGTCAGCGGACATCGTCGTCGGTCTCGTCCGTCTCGTCCGTCGGCTCCACGCCGAGCCGGTCGGCCAGCTCGCGGGCCACGGACTCGGGGTCCGCGAACACGTCGATCGACCACAGGGTCCGGGGCTCCCAGCTGCGGGCCTCGAGCCCCTCGGGCAGGGTCCGCGAGCGCTGCCGCACCGTGAGGGCGCGGTACACCTCGCCGCCGTCGCCGGCCAGGGCCAGCGGACGGGGCGCCTCGTCCTGGTCCGCGCGCGGGTCGAGCACAGCCAGGTCCATGACGCCGCCGTAGCGGGGCAGGACGCGGGCGCCGTGCTCCTCGAGCCGGTCGCGCAGATCGGCCAGCAGCGGATCGCCCACCATGCCCACCGGGTCCGCGGCGTCGTCGCCCAGGTAGGCCTCGAGCAGCCGCAGGAACCAGAGGGCGCCGCCGTCGAGCCGGTCCTCGTCCAGGTCCGCCGCGCGCAGCGCGGAGATGAGGTGCAGGCGGCGGCGTGCCCGGGTGAGCGCGACCGTGACCATGCGCTCGCCGTCCGGGTCGGAGAAGGCGCCGAAGTGGTGCACCACGCGGCCGTGCGGGGTGCGGCCGTAGCCAGGGGTGAGGATCACGGCGTCGCGCACCACGGAGGCGGCGCGCACGACCGGCACGATCACGAACGGCTCGGCCTCGGCGGCGTCCTCGCCGCGGCCGCGGGCGAGGAACTCGTGGGCCCACGGCGCCTGCGCGGCCGTGGCCTGCACGGCGGCGGCCACCCGGCGGGCGTGCTGCTCGGACACCGTGACCACGGCCAGGGACTGCTCGGGCCGGTCGCGGATGTGCTCGAACACGCGCTCCACGGTGCGGGCGACCTCGGCGTTCGTGGACTCGACCACGTCGCCGCCGGTCATCGGGATGCCGGTGCCCTCGGGCAGGTACTCGGCCGTGACGGCACGATCCCGGCCGGTGGCCTCGCCCGCGGTGGGCAGCGCGTCCAGGGCGCCGTCATAGGCGAGCGCGGAGAGCAGGCGCACGAGGCGCCGCTCGAGGGGGCGGTGCACGGTGCGCAGCGGCAGGGTGGGCAGCACCTCGTCCAGCGCGTCGTGGGCCGAGCGCAGCGGGCGCAGGGGCCCGGCGGTCGCCGTCGGGTCCACGGACACCTGGAACGACTGCGGGCGCCCGATCACCGGGTCGCCGAGGGCCACCACCTGGGGGGCGCGGGTGAGCGCGCCCATCGCGGTGGCCAGGGCGGTCGCGTCGGCCTCCAGCAGCACGACGACGTCGGCGCGCCACTCCGGGGGGAACTCGGACAGGGCCATGGGCGAGGTGGTGACCACCGGCACGAGCGGCTGCAGGAGCTCGGGGGTGATCGTGGCCAGGGACTCGACCGTGGGACTGCCCTGCTTGAGCAGGGTGCGCAGCACGGCCGCGTCCGCGCGATAGGTGCGCAGCGTCTCCCGCCAGCGCGCGGCCAGCGCAGCGGAGAGCCGGGCGCCGCCGCGCTCGAGATGGGCGCCGTCCAGGTCGCGGAACCCGCGCTCGACCTCGGCCAGGTCCGTGCCGCTCATCATGGCCAGGAAGTCGTCCCCGGAGATCATCGCCTCGAGCGCGGACTGCCACCACGCCAGCTCGAGCTCGGCGGTCAGGGCCTCGGTGGGCACCTCACGGTCGCGCAGGTCCTCGAGCAGCTCCGCCAGGCCGTGGTCGCGCAGGCTGTCCAGCACGAGGGTGCGCTCGGGCAGCGTGGCCAGGGTGTCGCGGTCCGCCACGAGCCCGTCGACGGCGGCCACGAGGTCGTCCACGTCGCGCTCGTCCAGCGGCCCCTCGGCCACGGCCTCCGGGGCGAGGACGGCCTCGAGCCGGCGCAGGTGCTCGCGCACCTGGCCGACGTGGCCCATCACGTGCTCGCCCTGGTCCGGCACCTGCGGGGGCGTGCCCGGCTCGGCGGCGTGGCGGTTCCAGTCCTCCAGGACGGCGGCGGCGTCCACGAGGGCGCCGTGCAGGTCCGTGGGCTGCACGCCCGGGCGGACCGCGTCCTTCGCCGCGCGGCGCAGGCGGGACCGGGCCACCGAGGACATCTCGACCAGGTGCAGGCGCCGCCACGAGCTGGTGGCGGTCGCCGCGACCAGCTGCGGCACGTCGAGGGAGAACACCTCGGGGGTGAACTCGGTGAGGGTGCGGGCCACACGGCGGTAGAGGTCCGCCTGCTCCGCCCAGCCGGCCACCGTGCGCTCGGGGCGCAGACCGGCCTGGGCGGCGGCGGTGTCCACGGCACGCCGGGTGGTGTGCAGGGCCGCCGCCAGCTCGTCGGCCAGCTCCGAGGCGGCCTCGGTCTCCTGCACGTTGCGCACGCGGGCGCCGAACCAGCGGCTCTCGGTGGCGGCGGCGGAGAACGCGCCGAGCTCCCCGGCGCGCACGAGCTGCTCGCCCACGGCCTGCCGGTTCACGGTGGAGTCCAGCACGGAGCGCTTGAGGCGCACGGTGGTGGCCGGCGGCGTCTCGAGACCGGTCAGGGCGGCCAGGGCCTGCATCGCCTGGAACGGCGAGCAGCCCCAGCGGGGGCGGACGTGGTGCAGCGAGCCGACGTGCTCCTGCAGCCGGCGCCGCCGTTCGGTCAGCGCGGCCTCGTCCCGGGCGGTGTCGGGCTCCACGGCCCGCTCGGAGCGCAGGACGGCCTGCACGAGCTGGCGCCGGAGCAGCTCGGGGTCCGCGTTGGCGGGCACATCCAGCGCGATCGAGCGCAGGTCCGCCTCCTCGAGTCGGTCGAGCACGTCGGCCAGGGCGGCGGAGCGCTCGGCCACGACCAGCACGCGCCGGCCCTCCCAGGCCAGGCGTGCGGCCAGGGCGGCGGCGGTCTGGGTCTGCCCGGTGCCGGGGGCGGCCGCCACGACGAGGGACTCCCCCGCCGCGGCGTGCTCGAGCACGCGCGCCTGGGCGGCGTCGACGTCGACGACGAGGCGCTCGTCCGCCGGGGCGACGTCGTCCTCCGCGGGCGCGCCCGTGGGCTGCAGCGCCGCCGGGCGCGGCACCATGCCGGTGCCGGCGTCGTACAGGGCCTGGACGACGGGCAGATCCTCGAGGGAGGCGGGCAGGGAGGCGGTCTCGCCGAGGTCCGCGAACGTGGAGACGAGCAGGCAGTCCTGGACGTGCAGGTCCGCGATCGCGGCGGTCTCCTCGCGCAGACGGGCGAACGCGGGGGCGGGCTCGAGGCGCGCCGTGGCGTAGGCGGCCTGCTGGTACGCCTCGGGGTCCAGGGCGATGCCGTGGTGCCGGCGCAGGTTCCGCACGAGCGCCGGGTTCAGGCGGGCCGGCTCGGTGATCTGGACCTCCAGCTCGTCCCGGCCCCGGGCGCCGCGGCGCACCGTCAGGGCCACGCGGGCCAGCAGCACGGGGGCCGAGCGGCGCTCCCGCCGGCCGTCCTCCTCGGCCGTCCACGTGGCCACGCCCACGGCGAGCGCGCCGACGTCGATGCCGCGCTCCTCCGCCAGCTCGCGGACCTTGGCGCGCAGGCCGAGGGAGACCTCGTGCGCCGCGTCCAGCACCGGGCCGGCCGGCAGCAGGGTGGACAGGCGGGTGCGCCGCCCCAGCAGCAGCTGCGAGACGCCGGAGGAGTTCGCCTCCGTGAGGTCGATGCTGTTGGCCGCCGAGGGCGCGAACCGCAGCATCGTGTCGTTCTCGGCGCCCGAGCCCAGGGAGGACACCCAGGCGGCCGGGTCGGGGCGGGTCTGCCCCTCGTCGGGGCGTGCGGCGGCGCGGGCGCGGGCCAGGCGCGGGAACTCCTGCTCGGTCACGTGCGTGCGGTCCTTCCTCCGTCGCCTGGGTCCAGGCGGTCTTCGTGCGGACGGCCGCCCCGGTCAGGGGCGGCCGGATGCGGCGCCGGACGCGCCGCTCACTCCCACTCGATGGTGCCCGGCGGCTTGCTGGTCACGTCGAGCACGACGCGGTTGACGCCGTCGACCTCGTTCGTGATGCGGTTCGAGATGCGGGACAGGACGTCGTCCGGGATCCGCGCCCAGTCCGCCGTCATGGCGTCCTCGCTGGTGACGGGGCGCAGGACGACCGGGTGGCCGTAGGTGCGGCCGTCACCCTGCACGCCCACGGAGCGCACGTCCGCGAGCAGCACCACCGGGCACTGCCAGATCTGGCGGTCCAGCCCGGCCGCGGTGAGCTCGGCGCGCACGATCGCGTCCGCGCGGCGCAGCAGGTCCAGGCGCTCCTGGGTGACCTCGCCGATGATGCGGATGCCCAGACCCGGACCCGGGAACGGCTGGCGGTGCACGATGCCCTCGGGCAGGCCGAGCTCGGCGCCCACGGCGCGGACCTCGTCCTTGAACAGCTCGCGCAGCGGCTCGCACAGCTCGAACTCGATGTCGTCCGGCAGGCCGCCCACGTTGTGGTGGGACTTGATGTTGGCCGCCCCGTCTCCGCCGCCGGACTCGACGACGTCCGGGTAGAGCGTGCCCTGCACGAGGAAGCGGACCTCGGTGGCGTCCGGGTCGTGCTCGGACTCGAGGACGATGTCCGCCTGCGCCTTCTCGAAGGTGCGGATGAACCGCTCGCCGATGATCTTGCGCTTGGTCTCGGGGTCGGTGACGCCGGCCAGCGCGGACAGGAAGTCCTCGCGCGCGTCCACCATCACGAGGCGGGCGCCGCCGTGGGCCTCGCCGAAGGCCTGCTCGATCTCGGCGGACTCACCCTCGCGCATGAGGCCGTGGTCCACGTAGACGCAGGTGAGGCGGTCGCCGATGGCGCGCTGCACGAGGGCCGCGGCCACGGCGGAGTCCACGCCGCCGGACAGGCCGCAGATGGCCCGCTTGTCCCCGATCTGCTCGCGGATGCGCTCGACCTGCTCCTCGATCACGCCGCTGGCCGTCCAGTCCGCGCCCAGGCCCGCACCCACGTGCAGGAACTGCTCGAGCACCCGCTGGCCGCGGGAGGAGTGGCCCACCTCGGGATGCCACTGCACGCCGTAGATGCGGCGCTCGCGGTCCTCGAACGCGGCGACGGGGGCGCCCGCGGTGGAGGCCGTCACGGCGAAGCCCTCGGGCGCCTGCGTCACGGCGTCGCCGTGGGACATCCACACGACCTGCTCGAGGTCCTGGTCCGCGAACAGCACGGAGTCGGCATCCACCGAGTCCAGGCGGGTGGAGCCGTACTCCCGGGTGCCGGTCTTGGCCACGGTGCCGCCGAGGGCGTGCGCGATCGACTGGAAGCCATAGCACAGGCCCAGCACGGGCACCCCGGCCTCGAGCAGCGCCGGATCCAGCTGCGGGGCGCCGGGCTCGTACACCGACGACGGCCCGCCCGAGAGGATCAGCGCCGCGGGCTCGCGCTCCAGGATCTGCGCCGCCGGGGTGGAGGCGGGCACGACCTCGGAGTAGACGTTGGCCTCGCGCACACGACGCGCGATGAGCTGCGCATACTGGGCGCCGTAGTCCAGCACCAGCACCGTGGGCATCACGTCGCTGAGCGGGGTGGGGGTGTCGGGGTGGGGGGCGTTCTGCGTCACCCGTCCAGGATAGTCGAGGCGCTCAGTAGCGCCGCGCGGCGTCCGGGAAGCGGTGCAGCTCGTCCCGGACCACGCGGGTCATGCGCTTCTCCACCACGAAGGACAGGAACGGCACGACGCCGCCGCCGGCCATCGCCAGCAGGCGCAGCGGCTCCCAGCGCATCAGGGACCACAGGCGGAACGAGGCGAGCAGGTACACCACGTACATCCAGCCGTGGGCGATGAGGATGAACAGGGACAGGTTCACTCCCCCGGTCACGCTGTCCGTGGGGTGCAGCCCCAGGCCGTTGGCGTCCCCGTCCAGGGTGGTGCCCCCCGCGTAGAGCTCCACGTGCATGCCGTACTTCAGCACCATCTCCGCCACGAGCAGCAGGAGCATGATGCCGGTGATCCACGCGCACACCACGTAGAGGCGGGTGGCGGAGCGGATCTGCTGCTGGGTGCCGGCGAAACGGCGCTGCTCCCGGCCCGGCCGCGGGGGCGGCTCGGGCAGGTCGGCCTCCGTGATGTCCTCGGGATCCGGCAGGCTGGCCGGGTCCACCGGCTGGGGGCCGGGGTGCTGGGTGCTCATCGGCTCTGCTCCTCTCGGGGCCCACGGGGGCCCGGGTCGCGGGGGTCGGGGCGCGCGGCCCCGTCGTCGTCGTGGTCCTGGCGTGGGTGCGCCGCGGCCTGCGCCGCGACGGCCCGTTCCTTGGCCTCACGCGCGGCCGCCCGGCGCCGCTCGAGCTCCTCGGCGCGCCACTGCGCGGCCCACTCCTCGTCGAGCCGGCGCTCGTGCTCGTCCCGGAGGTGGTCGTCGCGGACGAACCGCCACCACAGGAACAGGGCGAAGCCGGCGAAGAGCATCCACTCCACGGCGTAGAAGACGTTGAGCCAGATGATCTGGGTCTCCTCCGGCTGCGGGGCCACCCACACCGGCTCGAGCCCGCCGGGGCCGGCCGCGCCCGTCTCGGCGCCTGCGGCGTCGACCATCTCGAACGCCGCGACGTACGCCGCGTAGGACGGCTCGTCCCACACGTTCACCAGCTGGGCCGGGGCCAGGCTGCGGTACAGGAGCCGGTCGGCGGTGTCCTCGGCCGCGGCTTCGCGCGGCAGCGGCCCGTCCGGGGGCAGCAGGCGTCCGGTGACGGTGACCTGCCCGGTGGGCGCGGGGTCCACGACGTCGGCGTCGGCCGACCAGCCGCGGACCACCGGGACGACCTCGCCGTCCGGGGCGCCGGCCACCCGCAGGGCCGTGACCGTCCAGTAGCCGTCGCGGCCGTTCAGCAGGCGCGGGCCGACCAGGACGTCCGTGCCGGGCACGAACTCCCCCTCGACCGTGACGACCTGGTCGGCCTGCGAGCCGAGCAGGGCCTCGTAGGGGCGCACGTGCTCCAGGAACGGCACGGCGTGCTCGGTCTGGGTGCGCGGCGGCGGCGCGTTCGTCTCCGCGGACTCGAACTGCCACTTGGACAGCGCCACGAAGACCGCGGCCGCCACGAGGGCCAGCACCAGGGTGGCCAGCCAGACGGGCTTGAGGGCGGTGCGCAGCACGCCGTATCAACTCTTCCGGTCGGGGGTGCCGCCATGCGGCGGCGGGGATCAGACGGTCTGGGTGGGGGTCACGAGGACCTCCACCTTCTGGAAGTCCTTGAGCTCGGTGTAGCCGCAGGTGGCCATGGCGCGCTTCAGGCCGCCCATCAGGTTGGACGTGCCGTCCGCGTGGCGGCCGGGACCCCACAGGACCTCCTCGAGCGGAGCCACCTGGCCCACGTGGGTGCGGTGCCCGCGCGGCAGCTCCGGGTGGGCGGCCTCGAGGCCCCAGTGCCAGCCGCCGCCGGGGGCGTCGGTGGCGCGGGCCAGGGCGGCACCCAGGACGACGGCGTCCGCGCCCATGGCGATCGCCTTGACGATCTCCCCCGAGGTGGAGACGCCGCCGTCGGCGATCACGTGCACGTAGCGGCCGCCGGACTCGTCCATGTAGTCGCGGCGCGCCTCGGCGATGTCCGAGATGGCCGTGGCCATCGGCACGCGGATGCCCATGGCGCGGCGCGTGGTGGTGGACGCGCCGCCGCCGAAGCCGACGAGCACGCCGGCCGCGCCGGTGCGCATCAGGTGCAGGGCCGGCGTGTAGCCGGCCGCCCCGCCCACGATCACGGGCACGTCCAGCTCGTAGATGAACTGCTTGAGGTCCAGCGGCTCCTGGGTGGAGGAGACGTGCTCGGCCGAGACGGTGGTGCCGCGGATGACGAACAGGTCCACGCCCGCCGCCACGACGGTGCGGTAGAACTCCTGCGTGTTCTGCGGGGTGAGCGAGCCCGCGACGACGACGCCGGCCTCGCGGATCTGCGCGAGGCGCTCGGTGATCAGATCGGGGCGGATGGGGGCCGCGTAGGCCTCCTGCAGCTTGCGGGTGGCCTCGGTCCCGGCCGGGCCGGCCTCGAGGGCGGCGATCTCCTCGAGCAGCGGGCGCGGGTCCTCGTGGCGGGTCCACAGGCCCTCGAGGTTGAGGACGCCGAGACCGCCCAGCCGCCCCATCGCGATGGCGGTCTCGGGGCTCATCACGGAGTCCATGGGCGCACCGATCACGGGCATGTCGAACGTGTAGGCGTCGATGCGCCACGTGAGGCTGACGTCCTGGGGATCCCGGGTGCGCCGCGCGGGCACCACGGACACGTCGTCGAGGGAGAAGGCCCGGCGGCCGCGCTTGCCGCGGCCGATCTCAATCTGGTTCGTCACCGGGCCAGCCTAGCCCAGGCGCCACGGGGGCGGCGCCGACCGTGTCGTCGGCGCCGCCCCCGTCCGGGGCTCGCCCCGGACCCGACGTGCGGGTCAGCGCGAACGGTAGTTCGGGGCCTCGACGGTCATCATGATGTCGTGCGGATGGGACTCCTTCAGGCCCGCCGCGGTGATGCGCACGAAGCGGCCGTTCTCCTTGAGATCGGCCACCGTGGACGCGCCCGTGTAGAACATCGTCTGGCGCAGGCCGCCCACGAGCTGGTGGACCACCGAGGCGACCGGGCCCCGGAAGGGCACCTGGCCCTCGATGCCCTCGGGGATCAGCTTGTCCTCGTCCGGCACGTCCGCCTGGAAGTAGCGGTCCTTGGAGAAGGAGCGCGTGCCGTTGCGGGTCTGCATGGCGCCCAGGGAGCCCATGCCGCGGTAGGTCTTGAACTGCTTGCCCTGGTAGAACACGAGGTCGCCCGGGGACTCGGCCGTGCCGGCCAGCAGGGAGCCGAGCATCACCGAGTCGGCGCCGGCCACGAGGGCCTTGCCGATGTCACCGGAGTGCTGCAGGCCGCCGTCGGCGATCAGCGGGACGCCCGCGGGGCGCGTGGCCTTGGCCGCCTCGTAGATGGCGGTGATCTGCGGGACGCCGACGCCGGCCACCACACGGGTCGTGCAGATCGAGCCCGGGCCCACGCCCACCTTCACGGCGTCCGCGCCGGCGTCGACGATCGCCTTGGCGCCCGCGTAGGTCGCGGCCTGACCGCCGATGACGTCGACGTGCGCGGCCGCCTTCTCCTTCTTCAGGCGCGCGATCATGTCCAGCACGCCGTGCGTGTGGCCGTTCGCGGTGTCCACCACGAGGGCGTCCACGCCCGCCTCGACGAGCGCCATGGCGCGCTCCCAGCCGTCGCCGAAGAAGCCGACGGCGCCGCCGACGAGCAGCCGGCCCTCGTCGTCCTTGGCGGCGTCCGGGTACTGCTCCGCCTTGTCGAAGTCCTTGATGGTGATCAGGCCGGTCAGGCGGCCCGCATCGTCCACGAGCGGCAGCTTCTCCACGCGGTTCTGGGAGAACAGGCGGATCGTCTCGGCGCGCGAGACGCCCTCCTGCGCGGTGACCAGCGGCATGCGGGTCATGGCGGTGTCCACCGTGCGGGTGGCCCACTCCTCGCGCGGGATGAAGCGGGTGTCGCGGTTGGTGATGATGCCCAGCAGCGTCATGTCCTCGGCCACCACCGGCAGGCCCGAGACGCGGTACTGGGCGCACAGCTCGTCCAGGTCGGCGAGCGTGGCGTCGGGGCCGATGGTCACGGGGTCCTTGATCATCCCCGACTCGGAGCGCTTCACGGTGTCCACGTGGCGGGCCTGGTCCTCGATGGACAGGTTGCGGTGGATGATGCCCATGCCGCCCTGGCGGGCCATGGCGATGGCCAGGGGAGCCTCGGTCACGGTGTCCATCGCCGCGGAGACGATGGGGATGTTCAAGCGGATGTTGCGGGTCAGCCGGGTGGCCGGGTCCGCGTCCGCGGGGATCACGTCCGTGGCGTTGGGCAGGAGCAGGACGTCGTCATAGGTGAGGCCGAAGAAGCCGAAGGGATCCGAGGAGGAGTGGACGGGCTCGGGGCTGGGACCGGTGCTGGTGGTGGTCACGAAGGCGCCTTTCGGGACGGGTGTTTCCGCGATTCTATGCCCGGGGGTCAAACCGGTGACCCGGGTGCGGGGCACATCACAGGACCCCCGTGCTGGGCCACGCGGGGACGAGACGGACGTCACCACGACGTCACATGACGCAATCCGTTTCGGTGTCATGGTATTGGTCCGCCTAATCTCCCCCGGATGAGCACCGCACAGTCCTCCCCCGCACCGGCGCCCCGACGCCGGCTCCCCGCCTGGACGTCGAACTTCGGCTGGCAGATCGCCGCCGCCCTCGTCCTCGGCCTCGTCCTGGGCCTGATCGCCCGCGCGACGGGGCACACCTCCGAGCACCCGACCTGGCTCGGCGAGACGCTGGCCACCATCGGCAGCATCTACATCAGCCTGCTGAAGGCCACGGTCGTCCCGCTGGTCTTCTTCGCCGTCGTCGCCTCCATCGCCAACCTGGCCCAGGTGACCAATGCGGCCCGCCTGGCCGCCAAGACCCTGCTGTGGTTCGCCATCACGAGCCTGATCGCGGTGCTCATCGGCCTCGCCGTCGGCGTCGTGCTGCAGCCGGGCGTGGGCACCGGCCAGACCGCGCCGGCGTCGTACCAGGCCAAGGACGTCGGCTGGCTCGACTTCCTGACCTCCCTGGTGCCGGCGAACTTCCTCGGCCTGACGGTCAAGACCACGGCAGGCGAGGACGGCGCGCTGGCCTCCTCCCCCACGTTCAACGTGCTGCAGATCCTCGTGATCGCGATCGTCGTGGGCGTGGCCGCGCTCAAGGTCGGCGAGAAGGCCGCCCCGTTCCTCACGTTCTCCCGCTCGGTGCTCGCCATCATCCAGAAGCTGCTGTGGTGGATCATCCGCCTGGCCCCGATCGGCACCATCGGCCTGCTGGGCAACGCCGTGGCCTCGTACGGCTGGTCCACGATGGGCACGCTGGCCAAGTTCGTGGTGGCGATCTACGTGGGCCTGGCCCTCGTGATGCTCGTGGTGTACCCGCTGCTGGCGCGCCTGCACGGGCTCTCCGTCAAGCAGTTCTTCACGGGCGTGTGGCCGGCCTTCCAGCTCGGCTTCGTCTCCCGCTCCTCCCTCGGCACGCTGCCCGTCACCCAGCGGGTGGCCGAGCGCAACTTCGGCGTGCCCACCGGCTACGCCTCCTTCGCCGTGCCGCTGGGCGCCACCACCAAGATGGACGGCTGCGCCGCGATCTACCCGGCCGTGGCCGCCGTGTTCATCGCCCAGTTCTACGGGATCGACATGAGCCTGAGCCAATACGCCCTCGTGGCGCTCGTGTCCGTGCTGGGCTCGGCCGCGACCGCCGGCACCACCGGCGCCACCGTGATGCTCACGCTCACGCTGTCCACCGCCGGGCTGCCCCTCGAGGGCATGGCCCTGCTCCTGGCCGTCGACCCGATCGTGGACATGGGCCGCACCGCCCTCAACGTGTCCGGCCAGGCCCTCATCCCCGCGCTCGTGGCCTCCCAGGAGGGCATCCTCGACCGGGACCGCTACGACGCCCCGCGCGGCGACATCTTCGGCGAGGACGAGGAGGAGATCGTCGAGGCCCGCGCCCACGCGACCGCCGACTCCCGCGCCGAGCTCGTCGGCACCCCGGAGCCGCGCGCCTGAGTCAGCGACCGGACGGGCCCGCTCCGGCGGGCCCGTCCGCGTCGTCCCCGTCCCCCTCGTCCGGGTACTCGCCCAGCACGTAGTCGTAGTCCACCGGGTTCCCGTCCTCGTCCGTGCGGCGGTACCAGTCGGTGATCGCCGCGGCGGTGGAGTCGAACCCCTCACCGGCCGCGTACCAGCTGCCCGGCGGGGTGCGCTCCACTGTGAACGCGAAGTCGTCCCCGTACTGCACCAGGCCCCGCACCGTCGCCTTCTCGACGGCGGCCCGCTGGTACCGGTCACGGATCGCGAAGGGGTCGTTGGCCAGTTCGCGCTGGAGCGCGACCGCCATGAGGACGAGCACCACGGTGAACGGCAGCGCCGTGATGGTGATGAGGTTCTGCAGGCCGGTGAGCGCGGTGTCGCCGCCGGTCAGCAGCATCACGACGGCGATGCCCGCCATGCACAGTGCCCAGAACACCGTGATCGTGTGGCGCGGGGCCGGGGCACCGCGCTGCGAGAGCTGCGAGTTCACGATCGAGGCGGAGTCCACCGTCGTGATGAAGAAGACCGCCAGCATGACGATCACGACCGGGGCCACCAGCCCGCCGCCGGGCAGCTGGTCCAGGACCACCCAGAAGATCTCCGCCGGCGCGGGCAGCGAGGCGGCCGTGCCGTCCGGCGCCACAGAGCCCCGGGTCCGCTGCAGCCAGACGGTGGTGCCGCCGATGATCGTGAATGCGCCGACGATCACCGCGGCCGGGATGAACAGGGCGCCGAGGACGTACTGGCGGATGGTCCGGCCCTTCGAGATCTTCGCCATGAACACGCCCACGAACGGGGCCCAGCTCACCCACCACGCCCAGTAGAAGATCGTCCAGTGGGAGAGGAACTCCTGCATGTCCTCCCCCTCGGCCATCGAGGCGCCGCGGGCCACACCGGACACCGCCGAGACGATGGTGCCGATCGTGAGCACCACGATGATCCCCAGCGCCACCGTGTTCCCCGGCGCCGACCAGCCCGAGACGATCTCCACGCCGCGGCCGATCTGCAGGGCGCCGATGCCCAGCGAGGCCGCCGTGCCACGCGCTCACGCCCCAGTGCAGCGCGGCCTGGGCCAGCGCGCCCGTCACCGCCTCCTCGCTCCCCGCCTCGTACGCCCCGGGCGCGGGGCCAGATAGTAGGTCAGCGGCTCGTACGGGCCGAAGAAGATGATGCCGATGCCGATGCCGGCCGCGAAGAGCCAGCCGGCGTGGAGCATCACCCAGTCGAGGGCCGCGCTCGAGACGGCCAGCACGGCGTCCGGCTGCAGCACACCCCACACCACGAACCCGACCACCAGCAGCCCGACGACGGCGAGGATCACCGGGTCCACGCCGTAGCGCACCCGGCGGTCCTCCACGGACACGCCCGGCACGAGGGCCGGGTGGATGCCGTGCGGATAGGAGTACTCCCGGACGAAGCGACGCAGCCGTGGCCGCCCGCACGACGACGGCCCCTCACCCGGGCGGGTGAGGGGCCGTCGTCGTCGGCCGGCCGCGTCAGGGCCGACGCAGGGGTCAGTGCTGGTGGCCGGCCTCGTCCTCGTCGGCGGGCTTGTCCGCCACGAGGGTCTCGGTGGTCAGCACGAGGGCCGCGATGGAGGCGGCGTTGGCCAGCGCGGAGCGGGTCACCTTGACCGGGTCGATCACGCCATCGGCGATCAGGTCGCCGTAGACGCCGGTCTTCGCGTTGTAGCCGTGGTTCGGCTCCAGCTCGGCGACCTTGGAGACCACCACGTAGCCGTCCTCGCCCGCGTTCTGGGCGATCCAGCGCAGCGGCTGCTTCAGGGCCTTGCGGACGATGTCCACGCCCACGGCCGCGTCACCGGTCAGGGCCTGGACGTCGGCGTCGGTGTCGAGCACGGTCAGCGCGTTGATGAGCGCGGTGCCGCCGCCGGCCACGATGCCCTCCTCGAGGGCGGCGCGGGTCGAGGACACGGCGTCCTCGATGCGGTGCTTGCGCTCCTTGAGCTCCACCTCGGTGGCGGCGCCCACGCGGATCACGCCGATGCCGCCGGAGAGCTTGGCGAGGCGCTCCTGGAGCTTCTCGCGGTCCCAGTCGGAGTCGGTCGCAGCGGACTCGGCCTTGATCTGGGCGACCCGGGCCTCGACGTCCTCGGCCGCACCGCCGCCGTCGACGATGGTGGTCTCGTCCTTGGTGACGGTGATGCGGCGGGCGGAGCCGAGCACGTCCAGGTCGGCCTGCTCGAGCTTCATGCCGAGGTCCGGGGAGACGACCTGGGCGCCGGTGAGGATCGCGATGTCCTGCATCATGGCCTTGCGGCGGTCGCCGAAGCCCGGCGCCTTGACGGCCACGACGTTCAGGGTGCCGCGGATCTTGTTGACCACGAGGGTGGACAGGGCCTCGCCCTCGATGTCCTCGGCGATCACGAACAGCGGCTTGTTGGCCTGCAGGACCTTCTCCAGCAGGGGCAGCAGCTCCTGCACGTTGGAGATCTTGCCCGAGTTGATCAGGACGTAGGCATCCTCGAGCACGGCCTCCTGACGCTCGGCGTCGGTGACCATGTACGGGGACAGGAAGCCCTTGTCGAACTGCATGCCCTCGGTGACGTCCAGCTCGGTGGAGGTCGTGGAGGACTCCTCGATGGTGATGACGCCGTCGGTGCCGACCGTGTCGAACGCGCGGGCCAGCAGCTCGCCGACCTCGTCGTTCTGGGCCGAGATGGCGGCCACGTGGGCCACCTCCTGGCCCTCGACCGGGCGGGCGTTCTCCTGCAGGCGCCGCTCGACGGCGGCCACGGCCACCTCGATGCCCTTCTTGACCTCGCCCGGCGCGGCGCCGGCGGCGACCTGGCGCATACCCTCGTTCACGAGGGCCTGGGCCAGCACGGTGGCGGTGGTGGTGCCGTCGCCCGCGATGTCGTTGGTCTTGGTGGCGACCTCCTTGGCGAGCTGGGCGCCCATGTTCTCGTACGGGTCCTCCAGCTCCACCTCGCGGGCGATCGTGACGCCGTCGTTGGTGATGGTGGGGGCGCCCCACGCCTTGTCGAGCACCACGTTGCGGCCCTTGGGGCCGAGGGTGACCTTGACGGTGTCGGCGAGCTTGTCGATGCCGGCCTGGAGGGCGCGGCGTGCGTCGTCGTTGAAAGCCAGCTGCTTGGCCATGACGGACGCTCCTTTCGTTCAGGGAGTCAGGGGGTGCGGGGACGCGAGGGGCCCGGGGCGCGCGCACCGGTGCGGTGCGCGCCGCTCACCGGGCCCGTCGCGGCGGGGTCACTTGGTGACGACGGCCAGCACGTCGCGGGCGGAGAGCACCAGGTACTCCTCGCCGCCGACCTTGACCTCGGTGCCGCCGTACTTGGAGTAGAGCACCACGTCACCCTCGGCGACGTCGACCGGCACGCGGTTGCCGTTCTCGGCGACCCGGCCCGGGCCCACGGCCACGACCTGGCCCTCCTGCGGCTTCTCCTTGGCGGTGTCCGGGATCACGAGGCCCGACGCGGTGGTCTGCTCGGCCTCCAGGGGGCGGACAACGATGCGATCCTCGAGGGGCTTGATGGAGACAGACATGCTGCACACTCCTTCTTCGTCGACGTGCGGCTCCGGCGGGCTCGCCGGTCCGCTGATGCTGTGGTCTGCGGGTGCGCCACGGGCGTCAGACCCTCCGTCGTCGCGGTGCCGGACGGTCCACCTCGGGCATTGGCACCCGGTACCCCCGAGTGCCAGTCCTGACTCTACTCCGGCTTTTGGCACTCCTTCAACATGAGTGCCAGCCGTGTCCTCACCGTCCGCCGTGGGCGGAGGCGTGGGGCGCGGTGGGCCACCCTCCGTGGGCAGAAACCGCACCCCCGCCCATCGCGTGGGCAGCATCCGCAGGTTTTCGATCTCCGTGGGCAGAAGCGCCCTCTCTTCTGCCCACGGATGTTGCGTGGGCGGAACTCCTCGCAGTTCTGCCCACCGAGCCACGACGACGTCGTCCCGGCGGGACAACCGGCCGCCGCCCAGTCCTGCACAGCCGGCCCACCCCGCGCCGGTGTGCACAGACACGCGGCCCGCCCGGCCGCCGTCGGGCCGACCGCGTCAGGGTCGACCCATGCCCTTCGCCCCCGACCTCCCCCTCGTCCCCGTCTTCACCACCCGCGACGTGCTCGAACGCGGTCTGCCGCCCAGCCGGGTGCGGCGGTCCGACGTCCTCCGCCTCGCCCGCGGCATCCACCGCCGACGTGACATGCCGCTGCGCACCTGGGAGTCGGCTGGGCTCCCGCCGCCGCACCACGGGGTCGGCCTCGACCTGCTGACCGCCCTCCTGCGGTCCCGTCCCGACGCCGTCCTCTCCCACGAGACGGCGGCGCACCTCCACGGCCTCCCACTTCCCCCGGGCGGGGCCACGCGACGCGCCGCCGTCGAGATCACGTTGCACCGCGGCACCGCACGGGCGCGGATCCCCGGCGTCATGGAGCACCGCAGACCCCTGCCCGCCGGCCACGTCACCTCCGTGCTCGGGCTACGGGTGACGACGCCGGAACGGACCTGGCTCGATCTGTGCTCGATCGGCCACCCCTGGGACGAGGCATCCCTCGTGTCGGCGGGTGACCACCTGGTCCGTCACCCCTGGTCCCCGCGCGGCCGGCGGCCTCCCGTCACCACGGTCACCGCGGTGCACGAGGCGATGCGGCCGCTCGGGCGGTTCGTCGGAAGACCGCGGGCGACGGCGGCGCTCGAGCGCGTACGGGTGGGTGCCGACTCGCCGCAGGAGACCCGGCTGAGGCTGGCGCTCGTCGAGGCGGGGCTGGGCGAGCCGACGCTGCAGCACGTGTTCGACCCCGGGCGGCGGGACGCCCCCGAGGCCGATCTGTGGTTCGAGGACTGCCGGCTCGTCCTCCAGTACGACGGCGAGGTGCACCGGAGTGCCGAGCAACACGCCCGGGACGCCCGGCGAGACCAGTACTACGCGGAACGTGGGCAGATGACCCTGCACGTCACGGGCCGGGACGTCGGCGAGGGGTACGCGCGGGTGATCGAGGCCGTCCTCAGACGACGGGCACAGGTCTCGAACGGCTGGGATGCCTGACGTCGTCGTCGCGTATAGCCCTGCCGTCTGTGCGCAGGGGTTCCGTGGGCAGAAGCGAGGGCGTTTCTGCCCACGGAACCTGGAAACACGCGGGTTCTGCCCCCGGAAGGCGAGACCCGGCGGGTTCTGCCCCGGAACGCTCGCGCCGACCGGGCACCCGGCCCCCGCCCGGACCGGGCTGGCCCCGCCCGACTCGGGCCGGCCTCACCGTCGCCCCGCTCAGTAGTACACGGCCAGCGGCCCGTGCGGTCCGTCCACCACGCTGCAGGGGGTCTTGAAGATCCGCTCCAGCACCTCGGGGCGCAGGATCTCGGCCGGGGTGCCGGTCTCCACCACCTGGCCGTCCCCCATGGCCACGATCCGGTCGGCGTAGTGGGCGGCGAAGTTGATGTCGTGCAGCACGATCACCACGGTCCGGCCCAGCTCGTCGGCGGCCCGGCGCAGCTGCTGCATCATCTGCACCGAGTGCTGCATGTCCAGGTTGTTCAGCGGCTCGTCCAGCAGCACGTACTCGGTGTTCTGCGCCAGCACCATCGCCACGTACGCGCGCTGCCGCTGGCCGCCCGAGAGCTGGTCGAGGTACCGGTTCTCGAACGGGCCGAGGTTGAGGAAGTCGATCGCGTCGGACACGTGCCGCTCATCCTCCAGGGTCAGCCGCCCGCGCGTGTACGGGTAGCGCCCGAACCCCACGAGCTGTCGCACGGTCAGCCGCGTCACGAAGTGGTTCTCCTGCCGCAGGATGGACAGGGTCTGCGCGATCTTCCGGGACGGCGTCGTGGTGATGTCGTGCCCGCCCACGGCGATCGTCCCGGCGTCGGCGTCCTGCAGTCGGCCGATCATCGTCAGCAGCGTGGACTTGCCCGCCCCGTTGGGCCCCACGAGCGCGGTCACTCCCCCGGCCTGGATGTCCAGGTCCACGGGTCCGATGCACACCTCGTCGCTGTGGCGCTTCACCACGCCGCGCAGCTCGATCACAGACGTCCCTTTCTCATCACGACGACCAGGAAGGTGATGCCGCCGATCAGCTCGATGACCACCGTGACCGCACCTCCCGCGTAGAACACGTGCCGCAGCACGAAGTAGGCGCTCGTGAGCACCGCGTACCCGGCCAGCGCCGCCACCGGGAGGATGAACCGGTGGTCGTGGGTGTCGACGAGGCTGTACGCCAGCGTCGCCACGAGGAAGCCGAGGAACGTCATCGGGCCCACGAGCGCGGTGGTCATGGCCATCAGCACGGAGACCAGCAGCAGCGTCACCATGAGCTCGCGCCGGTGGTGCAGGCCCAGGTTGGTCGCGGCGTCCGCGCCGAGCGCCACCGTGTTCAGGCGGCGGGAGCGCAGCCACAGCAGCGCGCACACGACGACGGCGATGGGCGCGGCGATCGCCACGTACTCGGTCCGGGCGTTGGAGATGTTGCCGAAGAGCCGCGCGCTCAGCAGGTCGAACGAGTTCGGGTCCAGCAACCGCTGCATGAACGTGCTCAGCGCGGCCAGCCCGCCGCCCAGCACCACGCCCACGAGCAGCATCAGATGGACGCTGCCGTAGGGCCGGGAGAGCAGCCACGAGTAGAGGGCCGTCGCCAGCACCACCATGAGCGCGGCCTGGGCGAGGAACGGCCCCACCCCGGTCAGCACCGCGACGCCGGCGGCCCCCAGCACGTACACGGCGGCGGTCGACACGGCGGTGTAGAGCGCCTCGAACCCCATGATCGAGGGCGTGATGATGCGGTTGCCCGTCACCGTGTGGAAGCTGACGGTCGCGAAGGAGTGGCACAGCGCCACGATCCCGATCACTCCCAGGGACTCCACGCGCATCCGCGCGATCATCCAGAACGCGCGCGAGCCGGGTTCGGCCTCGTTGCCCCACAGCAGGACCCCGGCGGTGGAGAGCACGGCGACGGCGGCCAGCACCGCGACGACGACCGCATACCTCCGGCGGTCGGCGGCGGTGACGAACGCACCGGACCGGCGAGGGGCGTCGGCGTCGACGGGCCCGGCCGCGGTGGCGCCGCCGGGCGGGGCGGGGAGGCGACCCGGGGCGGTCGCGAGCGGCTCAGCCATGCTTGGCCTGCCTCAGCAGCAGGGCAAGGAACACGATCGCGCCCACGAGGCCCAGGATCAGCGAGATGGGCACCTCGAACGGGGCGATCACGGTGCGCCCGATCAGGTCGCAGACGATCACGATCCACACGCCGACCATGACCACCCAGGGCAGGTTCGTCCGCAGGTTGTCGCCGCGGACCATGGACACGAGGTTGGGGACCACGAGCCCCAGGAACGGGAGGGCCCCGATCACCACGGTGACCACCCCGGTGGCCACGGCCACCATGGCCACGCCGGTGAGGATCACGGCGTCGTAGTTGAGGCCGACGTTCGTGGCGACGTCCTTGCCGAGGCCGGCCACGGTGAAGCGGTCCGCGATGACGAAGACCGCCACGCACACGATCAGCACGAGGAAGAGCAGCTCATACCGGCCGCGGACCACGGAGGTGAACGAACCGGCGAACCACGCGCCCACCTGCTGCAGCATGTCCGTCTGGAGGGCGAGGAACGTCGAGGCGGCGCCCACCACGGCGCCGAGCATGATGCCCACGATCGGCACGATGAGGGAGGACTGCAGGCGCACACGCCGCAGGAAGAGGAAGAACACGAGGGTGCCGACGAAGGCGAAGAGGATGGCCCCGACCATGCGGGTCACCAGGCCCGCCCCCGGCATGAGCACCATGGTGACCAGCAGGCCGAGCCCGGCCCACTCGGTGGTGCCCGTGGTGCTCGGCTCCACGAAGCGGTTCTGCGTCATGAGCTGCATGATCAGCCCGCACATCGCCATCGAGGCGCCGGCCAGCACGAGGGCGACCGTGCGCGGCACGCGCGTGATGGCGAACATCTCGCGTCCGCCCTCCGCGCCGACGTCGTACACGCCCACGAACAGCGAGACCACGACGAGGACCGCGGTCACCACGACGCCGACCAGCAGCGGCCAGGTGCGCTGCCAGCGGGTGCGCTCGGGCCGCAGGACGGCGGGCGGGACCCAGCACACGCGGTCGCCCCGCCCCGGCTCCTGGAGCCGGGGCGGGGCGTCGGCGACGTGGTGACGCACGTCGACGATCACTGCGCGCCTTCGAAGGCCTTCGCGAGGTCCTCCATGACGGTGGTGTGGTTCTGGATGTCCTCGGCGACGTAGAAGTCGGCGGGCAGGTACACGATGTTGCCCTCCTTCACCGCGGTCACGTCCTGGAGGGCCTCGGAACGCTCGATCAGCTCGGCGGCGGTGGCGTTCTCCTCGCCGACGGCGGCGTCGCGGTCCATGACGATCAGCCAGTCCGGGTTCGACTTCGCGATGGCCTCGACGGAGATGTCGTCGCCCTGGTGGTTGTCGGTGCCCGACTGCTCGAGGGCCGGGGTCAGGTCCAGCATGTCGAAGAACGGGCCGATGGCGCGGCCGGTGCTGGGCGCGACGTACGAGAGCTCGCCGCCCGAGGCGATGAGGCCCATGACGGTCTGCTCAGGGTCGTAGGCGTCCTTGGCGCGCTGGGTCGCGGCGTCGAAGTCGGCGATGAGCTTCTCGGCATCGGCCTCGTGGCCGGTGGCCTCGCCCAGCAGGGTGGTCAGCTTCTTCAGGCCCTCGTCCATGGGGGTCTGCGTGACGTCGAAGTCCGTGTCCACGACGGCGGCGTCGCCGGTCAGCTCGTCGATCTCGGCCTTGCGCTCGTTGAACCGCTGACCGTTGAACACGACGTCCGGCTCCGCCGTGACGAACAGCTCCATGTCCGGCTCCCGGTGGTTGCCGATGTCGGCGACCGAGTCGTCCTGGAGGTAGGAGGGCCCGCCCTCGCCCTTGTACATGATCTGCTTCGGCGCGGCCGACAGCTCGACGCCCCAGTCGTCCAGGGTGCGGAAGGTGCGGTTGTCCGTGGCGATGACGGAGTCGACCTCCTCCGGCAGGGTGACCTCGGCGCCGGACATGTCGGTGACGGTGGCCCCGGTCGCGATGCCGCCCGAGGCGGCCGAGGAGCTGCCCGAAGCGCTCGTGGAGGCCGAGGACTCGCCGGAGGCGGTCGCGGAGGACGAGCTCGTGGCCGCGCCGCCGGCGGAGCAGCCGACGAGGGCGAGGGCCGCCACCGAGGTCAGGGCGAGACTGGCGAGGCGGGGGGCGCGGACGGAACGCGGCATGGTTCTCCTTCTGGGCGGCGGGGCAGCCCCGGGATGAGCAGTCGGGGTGGTGGGCGCGCTCCCGTGGAGGTGAGCCTTGCCTCAGTCGAATACCGTACACGAGGGTGCCGTAATCCCCCAACGGGAGTTCGACGGGTCTCGCCGCCCGGAGCCCGCGGCCGCGAGCCCCATCAGTCCAACGGCGTCACCTCGAGGGCGAACCGCGACCGACCCACGCGCGCCAGCACGAGGGTGGCGTGCCGTCCAGCCCCGCCACGCCGGCCCGTCTTCGCACCGCCGAGGACGGCGCGCCGCACCTCTTCGGGCGTCTCGCGGATGCCCCGCTTCTTCACGTCCAGCCGGCCCACCCCGGTCTCCTTCGCCCAGCGCCGCAGGGAGGCCAGGTGGAAGCCGTGCACCGCCTCGATCCGATGGGCGCGGGCCAGGCCGTCCCGCACGGGCTCGGGCGCGACGAGGTAGGCCAGGTGGGGGTCCAGCTGCCGCGTCGGCACGGGCCAGGACGCGGCCAGATCCGTCACGAGTCCGGCCCGGATGACGGCGCCGTCCGGCTCGTGCAGGACCGCGCCGACGAGCCCCGCCATGCCCGCCTCCCCCACGGCCTCGACCTCGGGCGAGTCGCCGAAGTCCGCGCCGGAGACGAGCTGCGCCGTCGTCGTCTCCCCGCCCCGGACGGTCATGACGCGCGCCGCCCGCCGCACCCCGGGGCGGGCCGCCGCGTTGAACCACAGGGCGGCCTCCACGACGTCGCCGTCGAGGCTCACCCACTCGGCCTCGGCGCCCGCCGGCACGGCCTCGTGCGGGAGCCCCGGGCCGAGCTTGACCCCGACCGGGACGCCCGTCGCGGCGATGTCCGTCACGACGCTCAGGGGCGGGGAGAACGCCTCGGGGTCGAACACGCGCGTGGACCCGCCCCCGCCGACCTGACGGCGGGCGGGGTCCAGCCACACCGCGTCCGCCTCGGCGGGCACGTGGGCGCGGGCCCAGGCCACGGCGTCGCCGTGCACCACCCGCGCGCCGCGGTGGCCGGCGAGGTTCACCTCGGCGGCCGCGGCGACGACGGCGTCCCGCTCCACCGCCACGACGTCCAGGCCCCGGTCGGCGAAGGCGCGCGCGTCCAGGCCGAGACCGCAGCCGAGGTCGGCGACGCGCCGGGCCCCCGCGGCCGCCAGCCGGTCCGCGTGCAGGCCCGCGACCTGCGGGCGGGTGGCCTGCTCCAGGCCGTCGCGCGTGAACAGCATCCGGCGCGCCTCCGGCCCGAGGCGGGCCTCCGCGCGGGACCGCAGCGCGGCCTGGGTCAGCGCGGCGGCCACGCGCTCCGGAGGATGCCCGGCCGCACGCAGGCGGGAGGAGACCGCGAGCGCGTCGGCCTCGCGGTACCCGGCGAGGGAGTCGAGCAGCGCGCGGCCCTCCGGCTCGAGGACGGGGGCCAGGGCGGTGGCGTCCGCCTCCGAGGCGGCGGCCGTGGGG
>NZ_JABFAX010000002.1:0-31335 GCF_017168395.1 Micrococcus sp. KRD128
GGGGTGCGGGGAGGGCTGGACCATGCCCGCGAGTCTATCGGGGCGCCGGACAGGGTAACCGGGGCGCAGCGGCGCGGGCTCCGCTCAGGTGGAGAGGTCACCGAGCCGGACGAGCTCGCGGAACTCGGGGCTCGTCTCCTGCAGCCCGGCGAACGTGCCCTGGCCGATGATCCGCCCCTGGTCCATCAGCACGATCTGATCGCAGCGCTTGACCGTGGAGAGACGGTGGGCGACCACGATGACCGTGATCCGTCCGCGCAGCGACTCGATCACCTCGGTGACCCGGCGTTCCGTGAGGTTGTCGAGGGCCGACGTCGCCTCGTCGAGCACGAGGAGGCGGGGTCGCCGGAAGAGCGCGCGCGCGATGCCCAGGCGCTGGCGCTGGCCGCCGGAGACGCCGACGGCCCCTTCGCCGATCACGGTGTCCAGGCCGTCGGGGAGCTCGTCCAGCCACTGCCCCAGCTGGGCTTCGCGCAGCACGCGCTCCACCTCGGCCCGGTCCGCCGTCTGGGCGGCCTCGACGTCGAGGAGCACGTTGTGCAGCACCGTCCCGTTGACCACGGTGACGGACTGCGGGACGAACGCCACGTTGTCCCACCAGCCGCGCGGGTTGGCCTCGAGCTCCACCCCGTCCACGTAGACCCCGCCGCGCTGCGCGTGGTGGAAGCCGATGACCAGGTCCACCAGGGTGGTCTTGCCGGCACCGCTGCCGCCCACGAAGGCGTACGAGGAGCCGAAGGGGATGCGCAGGTCGATGTCCCGCAGGACCGGCTCGGCCTTGCCGGGGTAGGTGAAGGACGCGTCCCGCACCTCGATGGACTCCTCGAACGTGACGCGCTCGTAGGGCCGGTCCGCCGCGTGCAGGACCGGCTGCGCGGCGGCGAGCTCCGCCGTCGTGCGCTCGAAGGCCGGCCAGGAGGTGCGGATCTCGTTGGTGGTGGCCATGAGCGCGGCCATGGACGGCAGCACACGGAAGCCGGCCATCGCGAGCAGGGCGAGCGAGCCGAACGCCTCCCCGCCACGACCCTGGATGAAGGCCACGGCCACGAGCGCCGCGATGGCGGCCACGAAGGCGACCTCGAGCACGTAGCGCGGCATCATCGTGAGGATCATCTTGAGCCGCGTGGCTTCCGCGCTCTCCGCGCGGGCGGCCCGGTACTCCTCCATGAAGGCCGAGTCGTTGCCGCGGATCTTCACGTCCTTGTAGTTCTCCAGGCCCTGCAGCGCCGCGGTGTTGGCCCGCTCCCCCGAGGTCACCAGGGTCCAGCCCAGACGCGAGGCCGGGCGGCGGATCACCGTCTTGATCACCCAGGCGACGGCGAGGAAGTACAGGGCCATCCCGAGCCCCGTCAGCGGCATGGAGACGCCCACCACGACCGCCACCGCGACGAGCGTCACGGCCTCCGTGAGGAACGTGACGGACGCGTTCACCACGCCCGTGTACGCCATGCTGGAGGTGCCGGTCACGTTGTTGACCAGGGTGCCGACCGTGCGCGTCAGGTGCAGGCCGTAGTCGGCCCGCAGGTAGTAGCGCAGCAGCGTGGCGGACGTGCGGATGAGGTTCTGGTTGGTGAACCCCATGGTCCACCAGCGGAACGCGAGCACCAGGATCGCCTTGAGCAGGAAGGCCAGCACGATCACGACGGCGAAGGCCACCGTCTGCTCCGGCACCGTCACGGCCCCGAACCGGGCCAGCAGCCCTTCGAGCACCGGGGAACCCAGCTCACCCGAGGTCAGCAGGCTGACCAGCGGGAGGATCGAGGCGAGCGCCACCATCTCGAGGCCGGCCACGAGGACGGACCCGAGGACCACGAACACGAGGCGGATCCGCATGGGGCGGTCCACCAGGTACTGCGTTCCCTCGGGCAGCCGGGCTTTGAGGAGTCGGGTCAGCACGTCGCCCATCCTAGGGGCCGGGCCTGGATCGGCTCAGAACGCCCCGTACACCCGGGCGGTGTTCTCGCTCACCGCGCGAGCGAGGGCCGCCACGTCGTCTCCGCGCGTCTCCGCCATGCCCCGCAGGGTCACCGGGACCAGGTACGGCGCGTTGGGGCGGCCCCGATGCGGATGCGGCGTGAGGAAGGGCGCGTCCGTCTCCACGAGCAGCAGCTCGGCCGGGGCGATCCGCAACGCCTCGCGCAGCTCGTCGTTGGCCTTGAAGGTGACGGGGCCGGCGAAGGACATGTGCCAGCCGTGCTCGGCGCACGTGCGGGCCAGATCGGGGCCGCCGGAGAAGCAGTGGAACACCACGTGCGGGGGCAGCCCGCCGTCGGCCGCCTCCTCGAGCAGGATCCGGACGACGTCGTCGTGCGCGTCCCGGTCGTGGATCTGCAGGGCCGTGCCGAGTTCGCGGGCGAGTCGGATGTGCCGGCGGAAGGACTCCTGCTGCGCCGCGTGGCCGGCCTCGTCCTGCGTCCGGAAGTAGTCGAGGCCCGTCTCGCCGACGGCGCGCACGCGGGGGTGGCGGGCGAGCTCCGCGATCTGCGCGAACGCCTCCTCGAACTCGCCGCGCTCGGCCAGGCGGGCCGCGTCGTTGGGGTGCAGCGCCACGGCGCCGAGCAGGCGGGGCTCGGCCTCGATCGCCGCGATCGTGAACCGGGCCGAGGCGACGTCGCAGCCCACCTGGACCGCGCCGACCACGCCCACGGCCTCCGCCGCGTCCATCGCCTGGTGGACGTCCACGCGGACCAGGCCGTCGCGGAAGTCGAGGTGCGTGTGGTTGTCCACGACGGGCACCGGCAGCGGCTCGGGTGCGGGCGGGTACTCGAGACGACGCTTGCGGCCCGACTTCTCCTCGCGGGCGTCCCGGCGCGGGCCGCCGTCATCGTCCGGCTGCTGGGCGGGGGCGCGGTAGGCGAGGGGGGTCTCGGATGCGTGGGCCATGCACCCCACTCTAGGGAGCCGAACCCGGGCCCCCGACACGCCTCGGGGGCGGTGGCGGGCGGCATCCGAGAGGAACACCGCCCGACACCGCCCCCGGAGGGAACGGCTCGACGCGAGGGTCAGGCCTTCGCGGCCGCCCACGGGTCGGCGATGCCGATGTACTGCACCGAGGTGTACTCCTCGATGCCCTCGGCGCCGCCCTCGCGGCCCAGGCCCGACTGCTTCACGCCGCCGAACGGCGCGGCCGGGTTGGAGATGACGCCCACGTTGTAGCCCATGAGGCCGAACTCGATGCTCTCGGCCACGCGGTACATCCGGGCCTGATCCTGCGTGAACACGTAGGAGGCGAGGCCGTACTCGGTGTCGTTGGCCATCTCGATGGCCTCCTCCTCGGAGGAGAAGGTCACGATCGGGGCCACCGGGCCGAAGATCTCCTGCTGGAGGATCGGGCTGCCCTTCTCCACCTTGATCGCGGTCGGCGCGTAGAAGTAGCCGTCGCCCTCGATCTTGTGGCCACCGGTGAGCACCTCACCGCCGGCCGCCACGGCGTCCTGGACGAGCTGGTCGATGTCGTCGCGCGCGCCCTCGTCCACGATCGGGCCGAGGGTGGACTCCGGGTCGGTGCCGCGCAGGGGCTTGAGCGCCTCGAGCTTGGCCACGAACTTCTGCGTGAACTCCTCGGCCACGTCCTCGTGCACGAGGAAGCGGTTGGCGGCGGTGCAGGCCTCGCCCATGTTGCGCATCTTCGCGGCGAAGGCGCCCTCGACGGCGGCGTCCAGGTCCGCGTCCTCGAAGACGATGAGTGGGGCGTTGCCGCCGAGCTCCATGGAGGTGCGCAGCACGTTGTCCGCCGCGTCCTTCATGAGGCGCACACCGACCGGCGTGGAACCGGTGAAGGACACCTTGCGCAGCCGCCGGTCCTGCAGGATCGGGCTGGAGATCGACGAGGCGGAGGAGCCCGCGACGACGTTGAGCACGCCCTTGGGCAGGCCGGCCTCCTGCATCACCTGCGCGAACAGCTGGGTGGTCAGCGGGGTCAGCTTGGCGGCCTTGAGGACCATGGTGCAGCCGGCGGCGACGGCGGGGCCCACCTTGCGGGTGGCCATGGCCAGCGGGAAGTTCCACGGGGTGATCAGCAGGCACGGGCCCACCGGGCGATGGTGCACCTGCATGCGCAGGGTGCCCTCGGGCACGGTCAGGGTGCGGCCGTAGTGGCGGCCGGCCTCCTCGGAGAACCAGCGCAGGAAGCCGTTGCCGTACGTGACCTCGCCGCGGGCCTCGGCGAGCGGCTTGCCCATCTCGAGGGTCATCAGCAGCGCGAAGTCCTCGGCGCGCTCGTTGATCAGGTCGTAGGCACGGCGCAGGATGTCGGCGCGCTCCTTGGCCGGGGTCCGGGCCCAGTCGGCCTGCGCGGCGCAGGCGGCGTCGAAGGCGGCCATGGCGTCGTCGGAGTTCGCGTCCTGCAGGCTCGCGATGACCTTGCCGGTGGCCGGGTCCTTCACGTCGAAGGTCTTGCCGGAGGAGGCATCGCGCCACTCGCCGTCGATCAGCAGGCCGGTGGGGACGGACTCCAGCAGCGCCTTCTCGCGCTCAGCGGTCACGGTCATGATGCACCTCTTTCGGGGTCGGTGGTCGGAGGCGGCACGCCCCGCGTCCCTCAGAGGAACGGGTGGACGGCCACGGGTATTCCGACGCCGTCCGGCGGCGGCTCCACGGCTGATCCTAGCCAGGCACCGGCGCCGCGCCATGGCACATGAGCCTCTGTGTAGCCGGGGACGCGTCAGCCCCGGGCCGCCAGCACCGCCTGGTAGAGCTCCCGGCTCCGCATCCCGTGGGCTCCGGCCACCGCGGCCACGGCCTCCTTGAGCCGGGTGCCGGACTCCACCAGCACCGCCACCTCGGCGACCACGTCCGCCTCGGACGCCTCCCCCTCGGCGCCGGGCGCGGCCGGCCCGATCACCAGCACGATCTCCCCGCGGATCCCCTCCCCTGCGTGCCGTTCGGCGGCCCAGGCGTGCACCTCGGCCGCGGTGCCGCGCACCACCTCCTCGTGCAGCTTGGTGAGCTCGCGGGCCACGCACACCGGCCGCTCCGCACCGAGGACCTCCACGACGACGGCCAGCGCGTCCGCCAGACGCTGCGGCGACTCGAAGGCGACCACGGTGCGCGCCTCGGTGAGCAGGGAGGTGAGCCATCGCCGTCGTTCCCCGTCCTTGCGGGGGACGAAGCCGTCGAAGGCGAACCGATCCGTCGGCAGGCCGGACAGGGCGAGCGCGGTGGTCACGGCGGAGGGGCCGGGCGCGCAGGTCACGGGCAGCCCAGCGGACACCGCGGCCGCCACGAGCCGGTACCCCGGGTCCGAGACCGTGGGCATGCCCGCGTCCGAGACCACCGCCACCGTGGCACCGCCCCGCACCTGCTCCAGCAGCCCCTGGGCGGAGGCCGCCTCGTTGTGCTCGTGATGGGCCACCACCCGGCCCGTCGGGGTGAGGCCCAGACCGGCGCACAGGCGCCGCGCGGTCCGGGTGTCCTCGGCGGCGATCACGTCCGCCTCCGCCAGCAGCTCACGCAGGCGCGCGGACGCGTCCCCGAGGTTGCCGATGGGGGTGGCGGCCAGGACGATGCGACCCTCGGGCATGGGACGACCTTTCGACGGACGGACGGCTGCCCCGAGCCTACGGCCCCGGTCACCGTGCACGTCTCGCCGTCCACCCGGCCCCTAGCATGGAGCCCGTGCCCGCCTCGGGGTGAGTGCGGCACCCCTGACGCGGTGGCACTGGATCCTGCCGCTGGTGGTCACGGTGATCGCCGGCGTCCTGCGGTTCACGAACCTGGCCCACCCGGACCAGCTGATCTTCGACGAGACCTACTACCCCAAGGACGCCTACTCCCTCCTGGAGTCCGGCTACGAGCGGCGGTGGGACGAGGACGTCAACGACGCGTTCGCGCGCGGCGAGGCGGAGCCGCTCGAGGGGGCCGCCTACGTGGTGCACCCGCCGCTGGGCAAGTGGCTGATCGGCCTGGGCATGCTCGCGTTCGGCCCGGACAACGGGGTGGGCTGGCGATTCAGCGCCGCGGTGGTCGGCACGCTGTCCGTCCTGCTGGTCGCCCTCGCCACGCAGCACCTGCTGCGCTCGGTGTCCCTGGGCGCGGTGGCCGGGCTGCTGCTGGCCGTGGAGGGCCACCACCTGGTGATGTCCCGCATCGGGCTGCTGGACATCTTCCTCTCGTTCTTCGTGCTCGCGGCCTTCGCCGCGCTGCTGGCGGACCGCGTCCACGGGCGGCGGCTGCTCGCGGAGCGGCTCGCCCACGACGTCGCCCGGCGGGGACGCGACGCCCTGGCCAGCGGGCCGTGGCTCGGCTGGCGCCCGTGGCGTCTGCTGGCGGGCGTGCTGCTGGGCTCCGGCTGCGCCGTGAAGCTCTCCGGGCTGGCGTTCATGGCGGCCTTCGGCCTGCTCACCGTCCTGTGGGACATGTCCGCGCGCCGGACCGCCGGGGTGCGGCGCTGGGCGTGGGCCGGCGTCGAGAAGGACGGCCTGTACGCGTTCGTGGCCGTGGTGGGCGGCGGCCTGGTCGCCTACCTGGCCTCGTGGACCGGCTGGTTCGTCACGGAGGGCGGCTACTACCGGGACTGGCACCGGGACAACCCGCCGGAGGGCCTGCTCGCCGGGTTGGTCCCCGGCCCGCTGCGCTCCCTGTGGCACTACCACGTGGAGTCCACGACCTTCCACCAGGGCCTCACCAGCCCCCACGACTACGCCGCCAACCCGTGGACCTGGCCGTTCATGGGCCGGCCCGTGAGCTACTACTACGAGGGCGCAGAGCCCGGCGAGGGGATCTGCCCGCCGGACGCCGCGGGCGCGTGCTCGGCGGCCATCACGGACATCGCCAACCCGTTCGTGTGGTGGACGGGCCTGGCCGCCGTCCTCGTGTGCGTGTGGCTGCTGGTGCGCCACCGGGACTGGCGGGCCGGCGCCCTGCTCGGCGCCTACGCAGCCGGGCAGCTGGTGTGGTTCCTGTGGCCCGAGCGGACCATGTTCTTCTTCTACACGATCGCCTACGAGCCCTTCCTCGTGATGATGATCGCCCTGGCGCTCTCGCTGCTGCTCCTGCCGGGCCGCCGGCCCGGGCCCCGCTGGGGCTCGGCCCTGGTGCTGGCGTACGTGACGATCGCCGTCGCCGTGTCCCTGTTCTTCCTGCCCGTGTGGATCGGCGACGTCATCCCGTACGACCAGTGGCGCTGGCGGATGTGGTTCAGCAGCTGGATCTGACGGCCGCGTCGCGGGCGCGGGTGTGCCCGACCGCGCGCCGCACGCCCGGAAATGGGTACGCTCGGACCGTGCAGAACCAGAGCCCCGTCCATGAGTCCGCCACCGAGCTCGTCGGCATGCCGCCGGCGGACTCCACCATCACGGACCTGATCGTCGCCTCCTGTGCCGACCGGCCGGACGCCCCCGTGTACGCCGTGCGCAACGGCGCGGGCGGCTGGGTGGACGTCCACTTCACCGCGTTCCTCACCCAGGTGCGCGCCGTGGCGGCCGGCCTCATCGCCCGCGGCGTCCAGCCCGGGGACCGGGTGGGCCTGTTCTCCCCCACCTCCTACGCGTGGGCCGTCCTCGACCAGGCCGTGTGGTTCGCCGGCGCCGTGTCCGTGCCGATCTACGAGACCTCCTCCGCCCACCAGGTGGAGCACATCGTCACGGACTCGGGGCTGCGGGTGGTCGCCGTCGGCAGCGAGGAGCTCGGCGAGCGTGTCGCCGAGGCCGCCGGGCACGCGGACGTGGACGTGGCGACGTTCCCGCTGACGGACGCCGGGCTGGCGGAGCTGGCCGAGGCCGGCGCGTTCGTGTCGGACGACGCCGTCGAGCACGCCCGCTCCCTGGCGACCCTCGCCAGCCCCGCCTCGATCGTCTACACCTCCGGCACCACCGGCCGCCCGAAGGGCGCCGTGATCACGCACGGCAACTTCGTGGGCGCGGCCATCAACGTGCTGCACTTCGGGCGCGAGGTGATCCAGTGGTCCCCGGAGACGACGACGTCGCGCACCCTGCTCTTCCTCCCGCTGGCCCACGTACTCGCCCACGCCATCCAGGTCATCTGCCTGTACGCCCGCATCCAGGTGGCCCACTCCGGTTCCCCGGCCACGCTGCTCGGCGACCTCGCCTCCTTCCACCCCACGTGGCTGCTGGCCGTGCCGCGCGTGTTCGAGAAGGTCGAGGCCGGCATCGAGACCAAGGCCCAGAAGGGCGGCACCGGGCCGATCTACGCGGCCGCCAAGCGCACCGCCATCGAGTGGTCCACGGCCGTGGACGAGGCCGAGTTCGAGGACGGCCCCGGCCCCTCGGCCCTGCTGCGCGCCCGGCGTGCGCTGTTCGACCGGCTGGTCTACCGCAAGATCCGGGAGGCCCTCGGCGGCGAGGTGATCTCGTGCGTGTCCGGCGCGTCCGCCCTCTCCCCGGAGCTGGTGCACTTCTTCCGCGGCGCCGGCATCCCGATCGTGGAGGGCTACGGCCTCACGGAGACCACCGCGCCGGCCACCGTGAACATCCCCGGCGCGCACCGCGTGGGCACCGTGGGCCTGCCCGTGGCCGGGGTGACGGTGAAGATCGCCGAGGACGGCGAGATCCTCATCCGCGGCCCCGTGGTGTTCGACGGCTACCACGGCATGCCCAAGGCGTCGGCGGAGGCCATGGAGGACGACTTCTTCCGCACCGGGGACATCGGCACGCTGGACGAGCACGGCTTCCTGCGGATCACCGGCCGCAAGAAGGACGTGATCATCACCGCCGGCGGCAAGAACGTGTACCCCACGCCCATGGAGGAGGCGCTGCGCCAGCACCGGCTCATCGAGCACGTCGTGGTGGTCGGGGAGAACCGCCCGTTCGTGGGCGCCCTCATCACCCTGGACTCCGAGGCCCTCACCCAGTGGGCCCTGGACCGCGAGCTCAGCCTCACGCCGGCCGAGGCCGCCACGGACCCCACCGTGCTGGCCTCGATCCAGGAGGCGGTGGACCAGGTCAACGCGGGCGTCTCCCGCGCCGAGTCCATCCGCCGCTTCCGCATCCTGGACCACCCGTTCACCGAGGACTCCGGGCACGTCACCCAGTCCCAGAAGCTCAAGCGGGCCCAGGTGATCGAGGACCACGCCGAGGACGTCGAGGCCCTCTACCGCCGCTGAGGGAGGGCGCCGCACCCCCGCCGCCGGAATGCCCTGCCTCCGGAATAACCTCCGGCGGCGGCCGGTTGGCGCGGAGGACCATCTCCCCGAGCGATCGGAACCACCGTGCCCTCCCTGTTCGACCCCCTGGACGTCGGCGCCCTGCGCCTGGACAACCGCATCGTCATGGCCCCCCTGACCCGCCAGAGGGCGGGCGAGGACGGCGTCCCCACCGAGCTGCACGCCGAGCACTACGCCCAGCGCGCCACTGCCGGACTGCTCGTCACCGAGGGCGCCTTCCCCTCCTTCCGCAGCCGGGCGTTCCCCGGCCAGACCGGCCTCGCCGACGACGCCCAGACCGACGGGTGGCGTGCCGTGGCGCAGGCCGTCCACGAGGCCGGCGGACACGTGTTCGTCCAGGTCATGCACGGCGGGCGCATGTGCCATCCGGACCTGCTGCGCGGCGCGGAGCCGGAGGCCCCCAGCGCCATCGCCCCCGGGGTGCCGGTGCGCGGGTTCAGCGGCAAGATGGAGGGGCCGGTGCCCAGCGCCCTGGACACGGAGGAGCTGCCCCGCGTGGTGGCCGAATTCGCCGACGCCGCCCGCCGGGCCGTCGAGGCCGGGCTCGACGGCGTGGAGGTCCACGGCGCCAACGGGTACCTGCTCCACGAGTTCCTGGCGCCCTCCAGCAACACCCGCGAGGACGCCTACGGCGGCTCCCCCGAGAACCGGGCGCGCCTCACCGTGGAGGTGGTGCGCGCCGTCGCCCAGGCCATCGGCGCCGAGCGCACCGCCCTGCGCATCTCCCCCGAGCACAACGTGCAGGGCACCATCGAGGAGGACCGCTCGGACGTCCTGGCCACCTACGACGCTCTCCTGGCCGGCCTCGCCGACCTGGACCTGGCCTACCTGTCCGTCATCCACCAGGACGTGGCCGGTGACCTCGCGGCGCACCTGCGCGAGTCCTTCTCCGGGCCCCTGGTGCTCAACAGCGGCTTCGGCGCGGTCACGGGCCTGGAGGAGGCCCGCCGGATCGTGGAGGACGGCCTGGCCGACGCGGTGGCCGTGGGCCGCGAGCTGATCGCCAACCCGGACCTGGCGCGCCGCTGGCGCGAGGGGCTGCCCCTCAACGAGCCGGACCCGACGACGTTCTACACGGGCGGGGCGCACGGCTACACGGACTACCCGTTCGTGGACGGGTCCCCGTCCTCCTGAGACCCGCACACCCGCCGGACGCACCGCGCCCCGCCTCCCATCACTGGGGGGCGGGGCGCGTTCGTGCGGGGGCCTCAGCGGCCCGTCACCGCAGCTGCGCGTCCTCCTCGCGGGCCCAGCGCAGGCGCGTGGACTCGAAGGCACTGCGCTGGTCCGCGGTGCGCTCGCGACGGCGGCGCGTTGGCCAGGTGAAGACGAGCGTGAGCAGGGCGGTCAGCAGGCTGATGAGGCCCACCGCGGCGGCGGCGTCGATCCAGAACTGGCTCGGGTACAGGCGGATCAGCGCGTCCTGCACGGAGAACGTCCACGTGCCGTCCGCGAAGAACAGCGAGTGGAACCCGGCGAAGAACGTCTCCCAGCCCAGCACCGCCAGGACCGCGAGCGCGATCACCGCGAGCGGCAGCCACACGGCGCCGGCGAACAGGGCGCGGCGCACCCCGCCGGGGCTGGTGCGCAGCAGGGACGCGATGAGCAGGGCGCACACCACCACGAGCACCACGAGCGCCGCTGCGGCGATCCACAGCACGGTCTTCACGTCCGTCATGTGGTCGACCTCGACCTCGGTGAACAGGGGCGCGCCCTGGTGGGTGAGGCTGCTGAGGTACCGCGGCCCGGCCAGGTTGGTCACGTAGTCCAGCCCGGCGGAGCCGTAGTGCATGCGGTCGGCGAGGGTGAAGCCGAACCGGTCCGCGGGGAACCCGGGCCGGTGGTACTCCAGCCACAGGAACACCGGGCTCGCCACGAGGCGGACGGCGGCCAGCAGCAGGGCGAGCGGGGCGAGGATCGCCAGCAGCACCTGCGCCAGGCGCGGGCCCGCCTTGGGCAGGCGCGCGCGCTCCTCCGGCGTGGGCCCCTGCAGGGCCGCCTCCTGCGTCACGGGGGCGGCGGTGCCGTCCTCGGGGTAGCGGTCGACCGGGGCGGCTGCGCTCGACCCCGCCGCGCGGGCCCCGACGGCGGCGCTCAGCGGGCCGAGCTCGTCGGCGCCGGGCAGCGGCCGCCGGTCGCTCTCGGGCACGGCCCGGGAGGCGACGATGTCGCGGTCGGCGTCCGGGGCCGGGCGGTCGGCGTCGCGTCGGTCCGCGGCCGCCGCGTCCCCGCCGCGCAGCGCGGCGAGGTCCTCGGGGCTGAGCGCCGAGGTGTGCTGGGCGCCGCCGTCGTCGTCCCGGTCCATGGCGGGCAGCGCCTGGGTGCGGTTCGGGTCGTCCGCGGCGTCGTCCTGGACGAACGCGCCGTAGTCCAGCCCGGATTCGAAGTCCTCCGCCCCGGCGCGCTCGTCGCGCCCGCGGCCGGCCTGATGGGAAGCCATGCTCGTGCCTCTCTCGAGTGGGTCCGTCCGCCCGCGGGCGCCGGGGATCAGTAGCGGTAGTGGTCGGCCTTGAAGGGGCCGGCCACGTCCACGCCGAGGTACTCGGCCTGGGCCTTGGTCAGCTCGGTCAGCCCGACGCCGAGGGCGTCCAGGTGCAGGCGGGCGACCTTCTCGTCCAGCACCTTGGGCAGCGTGTAGACGCGCTTCTCGTAGTGCTCGCCGGTCAGGGCGCCGGTGCCCGTGGAGCCGCCGAAGAGCTCGATCTGCGCCATCACCTGGTTGGTGAAGGACGCGCTCATCACGAACGAGGGGTGGCCGGTGGCGTTGCCGAGGTTCAGCAGGCGGCCCTCGGAGAGCACGATGATGCTGCGCTCGGCCTCCGTGCCGCCGTCCAGGGTCCACTCGTGGACCTGCGGCTTGATCTCGGTCTTCACGACGCCGGGGATGCGGGCCAGGCCGGCCATGTCGATCTCGTTGTCGAAGTGGCCCACGTTGCCCACGATGGCCTTGTCCTTCATGGCGGCCATGTGCTCGGCCATGATGATGTCCTTGCCGCCGGTGGTGGTGACGAAGATGTCGCCCTCGCCCACCACGTCCTCGAGGCGGGCCACCTGGTAGCCGTCCATCGCGGCCTGCAGCGCGCAGATCGGGTCGATCTCCGTGACGATCACGCGGGCACCCTGGCCGCGCAGGGCCTCGGCGGCGCCCTTGCCGACGTCGCCGTAGCCGCAGACCACGGCCACCTTGCCGCCGATCAGCACGTCCGTGGCGCGCATGATGCCGTCCGGCAGGGAGTGGCGGATGCCGTACTTGTTGTCGAACTTGGACTTGGTCACGGCGTCGTTCACGTTGATCGCCGGGAAGAGCAGGCGGCCCTCCTGCGCCAGCTGGTAGAGGCGCAGCACGCCCGTGGTGGTCTCCTCGGAGACGCCACGCAGGGTGCCGGCGGTCCGGGTCCAGTGCTGCGGGGCGCGGGCCAGCGAGCGACGCAGCGTCTCGAGGATGATCCGGTACTCCTCGGGGTCGTCCTCGGTGGCGCTGGGCACGGCGCCCGCGGCCTCGAACTCGACGCCCTTGTGCACCAGCAGGGTGGCGTCGCCGCCGTCGTCCAGGATCATGTTGGGGCCGCGCTCCGGATCCTCGTCCGCACCCGGCCAGGTGAGGATCTGCGAGGCGGTCCACCAGTAGTCCTCGAGGGACTCGTTCTTCCAGGCGAACACGGGCACGCCCTGCGGGTCCTCGGGGGTGCCCGAGCCCACGACGACGGCGGCCGCGGCCTCGTCCTGCGTGGAGAAGATGTTGCAGGAGGCCCACCGGACCTCGGCGCCGAGGGCGGTGAGGGTCTCGATGAGCACGGCGGTCTGCACGGTCATGTGCAGGGAGCCGGCGATGCGGGCGCCCTTCAGCGGCTGGGCCTCCCCGTACTCCTCGCGCAGGGACATCAGCCCCGGCATCTCGTGCTCGGCCAGGCGGATCTGGTGGCGGCCCGCCTCAGCCAGGGACAGGTCCCGGACCGTGAAGTCGAACGAGGCACCGGGCACGGTGGTGCGGTTGGCGAAGGCCGGGTCGACGTCGGGCGTGCGGAACTCTGCGGAGGTCTCAGTCATGCCCTCCAGCCTAGCGATGCCCCGCAGGGCACGACACGCGCAGCGTCAGTCCCCGTCACGCACCACGCGCAGCCCGGGGCGGGACGGCGGGACGGCCACGGGCCGGGTGGGGACCGTGCGCACGCCGCCGTCCGCGTCGACGGCCTCGTAGTGCTCGGGCAGCTCCAGCCGCAGCACCTGCCAGCCGCGCGGGGCCGTGGTGCGCCGCGCGTGCTCGCCGCAGAGGTCGTACGTGTGCGGCTCCGCCCGGCGCGACAGGGGCCCGATGACCACCTGCGAGTCCGCGTAGTTGTACGTCAGCGTGGCCAGGGCAGGGCTCTGGCATCCGGTCTTGCTGCAGCGTCGCATGGGTCCCACGCCCGTCACCCTACTCGGCGGACGGCCCGGAGCGGTGGCCTACCATGGCGCGCATGACCGCGCCCGCCTCCTCCGATCCCCTCGACCCCCTGCCGTTCCGGGCGGGCGACGCCGCGGGGGCCGAGCCGGGCGTCGAGGGCGGCCCGGCCGAGGCCGGCGTCTCCTCCCCCGCGGGGCGCGGCGTCCGGGACCGCCGTGGCCGAGGACTGCGGCATCCGCGCCCGTTCGGTGCACGCTCGGAACGGGGCCGGGGCGAGGCGCTGCTGACCGCCGTCGAGAAGGCGGTGGACCGGCTGGGCTCCCTGGACGCGCCCGGGCTGCGGCACGTGACCGCGCGGGTGGAGCGCATCCCGGACCGGCTCGACGAGCGACTGCGCGAGCTCCATGCCGGCCAGGAACGGGATGAGGAGGCGCTGTTCGCGCGGGCCGAGCGGCAGGGCCGGGACGGGGTGCTGATCACCCTGTTCGAGCGGCCGCTGCGGGACGCGGCCGACCCCGCCGACCTCGAGGGGGCCGTCTACGGGGTCGCGCTGAGCCGCTGCGCCGAGGCGCTGGGCGTGGACCCGCAGGTGCTCGACCCCAGCTGGGGTCGCGGCTGAGCCCGGACCGGGCGGTCCGCGCCGGGCATCGCGCCCGGTGGACGGGCGCCGTGCGTCAGGCGCGGGCGCGGCGCAGGCGGCGACGCTCGCGCTCGGAGAGCCCGCCCCAGATGCCGAAGCGCTCGTCGTTCGCCATGGCGTACTCCAGGCACGCGTCCTTGACGGTGCAGGCCTCACACACGCGCTTGGCGTCCCGCGTGGAGCCGCCCTTCTCCGGGAAGAACGCCTCGGGGTCCGTCTGCGCGCACAGGGCGTCCGCCTGCCAGGCCAGCTCGCCCTCGATGGACTCGGTGGTCACGCCCGGGATCGCGGCCCAGGCCTGGGAGACGGGCACGGCCTCGACCGGACGCGCGTCACCGGGGAAGAGGGCGGTGACGGTGGCGGCCGGGGTGCCGGTCTCGTCGTCGAGGTCGTGGGCGGTGAGGAAGGCGGTCGCCTGGTCCTCGAGGCTCGCGCCCGGGACGCCGGCCTGCGGGTCGGCGGGGTCGAGGAACCAGTCGCTGGGGACGCTCCGCGGACGAGGCGCCGGCGCCTGCGCGGGATCGGCGCGGTGCGCGTCCTCGACTCGCTGGGTCTGCTCCATGTGTGACGCCTCTTCCCGGGATCGACGTGGCGGTGTGGGCCGGGTGATCGTGCGGTCCGCGCGGGTGCCGGGCAAGCCGGCGGGCCCCTCCTGCCGGGACCGTTGGCCCGGGTTCATTACATCGGTGTGATTCATGCCGAGTCAAACCGAGCGGGTGCCACACTGGGCCCATGGTCTCCCTCTCCGCACCCCGGTCCACCGGCCCCCTCGTGCTCCGCCTCGCCTCCTCCCCGCGGCCCGCGCTCGTCCAGGAGCCGGGAGCCCCGGACGAACCCGGCGCGGTGGACCAGCGCATCGAGCTCTCGGGCCGTGTGACCGTGAACTGGGCCGCCAAGTTCGCGGGCCTGCTCGGCGCCGAGGGCATCGGCGCGGGCGACGCCGTCGCCCTGGACCTGCCCGTCCACTGGCTCTCCCACGCCCTCGCCCTCGGCGTGCTCTGCGCCGAGGCCGAGCCCGCCCTCGAGGGTGACTCCCCCGCCGCCGTCCTCACGGACCGGCCCGAGGCGTGGCCGGACCCGTCCGCGGCCGTGTTCGCCGTGGCCCTGCCGCGCGGCCTCGAGCCCGAGTTCGACGGCCCGGCCGCCGACCCGGCCGTCGTGGACGTGGCCGCGGAGATCCGCGCCCAGCCGGATGCCCTGCCCGGCCCCGTGGACCACGTGCGGCCCGCGTCGATCCCGGCCGGGGTCGACGTCGCGCCGGACGACGACGGCCCGCGCCCCCGCCTGACGTGGGCGGGAGTGCGGGCCGCGCTGGAGGCGTGGGACGCGGGTCGGGCGGTGACCGTGCACCCCTGACGGGGTGGCGGGGTCAGGCCGGGGCGCTCAGACCCCGGCGTCGGGGGCGCGGTGCCGGGCCGGGCCGTCGGGCAGAGGCCCCCGCTCGGCGGGTCGGCCCCGGGCCTCGTGCCGGCCGTGCGGAGGCAGCTGGTCCTCGCGCAGCACGGGCATCTGACCGGTGATGATCGCGAGGTCGCTGGCGAAACCGGGCTCCACGTCCAGCTTCTCCTTGAACACCCAGAACCGATAGGCGAAGTAGCGGAACACGGTGCCGAAGAACAGGCCGATCACGTTGCCGGCGATGAACAGGCCGGTCGGGTCGGTCACGCCCAGCAGGTACTGCGCGATCGCCACGCAGCCGGCCTGGATGCCCAGCCCGATCGCGTTCATGATCAGGAACATCACGAGCTCGCGCGTCTTGTTGGAGGAGCGCTTGTCCCGGAACGTCCAGTAGCGGTTGGCGACCCAGCTGAACAGGGTGGCGACGACGCCGCCCACGATCTTGGCCTTGACGTTGGACCCCTCGAGCGGGCCGGTCATCATCCACCAGAAGACGAGCGAGTCCACCACGAACGCGGCCGCACCGACGGTGCCGAACTTGGCCACCTCCCGCCACAGCAGGGAGACCATCCCGGTCAGGCGGCCCCAGAGATCGGACAGCATGGGCGTGGACTCCTCGGTTCGGGACGGGGGTGTGCACGCGGGCCGGACCCGCGCAGGGCTGGGGAACACTGTAGCCGCGCCCCCGGCGCGCGACCTCCCCGGATCCGGCATCGGCCGCCCCTCCGTGACGGAGTTCTCAGCCGGTCCGACTACCCTGTGCGGGTGACTTCCCCTCGACTCGGTGTGATCGGTGGCGGGCAGCTGGCCCGCATGATGGCGGGCGCGGCCGCGGAGCTCGGCGTGCCCTTCCGCGTGCTCGCGGAGGCCCCGGACGCGTCAGCGGCCCAGGTCGCCCCCCACGTGGTCGGCGACCACGCGGACCTGGCGGACCTGCGCGCGTTCGCGGCCACGGTGGACGTGGTCACCTTCGACCACGAGCACGTGCCCACCGAGCACCTGCGGGCCCTGCAGGAGGCCGGCGTCGCCGTGCGCCCCGGCCCCGAGGCGCTGCAGCACGCCCAGGACAAGCTGGTCATGCGCGCGGCCGTCGAACGGCTGGGCCTGCCGAACCCGGCGTGGGCGCCGGTCGACGACCTCGAGGCCGTCCTCGCCTTCGGCGACGAGCACGGCTGGCCGATGATCCTCAAGACCCCCCGCGGGGGCTACGACGGCAAGGGGGTACTCAAGCTCGACGACGCCGACGACGCCCGCGCCTCCGCCGCGGACGGCACCCTGGCCGCGTGGCTCGGCGCCGGCATCACCCCGCTGCTGGCCGAGGCCCTCGTCCCCTTCTCCCGTGAGCTCTCCGCACAGGTGGCGCGCACCCCCTCCGGCGAGATGGCCGTCTACCCCGTGGTCGACTCGGTCCAGGTGGCCGGCGTGTGCGACCTCGTGGTCGCCCCGGCCCAGGACCTCGACCCGGCCGTCGCCGCGGCCGCGACCGCCGCAGCCGTCCGCCTCGCCGAGGAGCTGGACGTCACCGGCATGCTCGCGGTCGAGCTGTTCGAGACGCCGGGGGTCGGCCCGGGCTTCCAGGTGAACGAGCTGGCCATGCGCCCCCACAACTCCGGCCACTGGTCCATGGACGGCGCCGTCACCGGCCAGTTCGAGCAGCACGTCCGCGCCGTGCTCGACCTGCCGCTGGGCGAGACGGCCCCCCGCGGGGCCGGCGTCGTGATGAAGAACGTCCTCGGCGGCGCCCGCGAGGACCTGCACGCCGGCAGCGTCGCAGCCCTCGCCGCCCACCCGCAGGCCAAGGTCCACCTCTACGGCAAGGACGTGCGCCCCGGCCGCAAGGTCGGGCACGTCAACGTCGTCGCGGACCACGGCCTCAGCCTCGAGGAGGCCGTGCGGATCGCCGAATCCGCCGCCGCACTCCTGCGCGAGGACGCCCCCACCACCGGCACCGAGACGGAGGCCCGCCCATGACCGCCACGCCCCAGACCCGCCCAGCCCCTGCAGGACGACGCCCCGGTCGTCTCCGTCGTGATGGGCTCCGACTCCGACTGGCCCGTGATGAGCGCGGCCGCCGAGGCCCTGCGCGAGCTCGACGTGCCCGTCGAGGTCGGCGTGGTCTCCGCGCACCGCATGCCCCACGAGATGGTGGAGTTCGGCGCCCGCGCGCACCAGCGCGGGATCCGCGTGATCGTGGCCGGTGCGGGCGGCGCGGCCCACCTGCCCGGCATGCTCGCCGCCGTCACCCCCCTGCCCGTGATCGGCGTGCCCGTGAAGCTCAAGAGCCTGGACGGGATGGACTCCCTGCTCTCGATCGTCCAGATGCCCGCCGGTGTGCCGGTGGCCACCGTCTCCATCGACGGCGCCCGCAACGCCGGCCTGCTGGCCGCCCGCATCCTCGCCTCGGCGGACACCGCGGAGGGCGACCGCCTGCGCGCCGCCCTCGCCGAGCACGCCGACGAGCTCAACGCCCAGGCCCGGGCCAAGGGGGCCCGCCTGCGCGAGCGGATGGCCGCCGACCGCTGATGTCGCCCGCCACCGGATCCGTGCCCGCCGGTCCCGCGCAGCCCGACCCGCTTCGGGACCCGCGCGTCGCCTCCCCCACGGAGCGCACCCGCCGGGCGCTGATCCTCACCGCCCTGACCCTGCTGGTCCCCGGCGGCGCCCAGATCGTGGCCGGCAGCCGCCGGCTCGGCCGCGTGGCGCTGGGGGTCACCGTCACCGTGTGGGCCGCGCTGATCCTCGGACTGCTGTGGTGGCTGGTCTCCCGCGCGACCCTGATCTCGCTGATGGCCCGGGACGGCGTGCTGCTCGGGCTGGCGGTGGTCCTGGCGGCGTTGGCGGTGGGCTGGGCGGTGCTGTGGGTGGACACGTTCCGGCTGATCCGGCTGCACCTGCTCGCCCCCGGCGCGCGGAAGATCACGGCGGCGGTCACCGCGCTCGCGCTGGTGCTCACCAGCGGCGCCCTGCTCTACGGCGGCTGGGCCGCGAACACGAGCCGCGGCGCGCTCGGCGAGGTCTTCCAGGAGGGGCCGGCCGTCCCGGAGGCCGAGGGCCGCTACAACATCCTGGTCCTGGGCGCGGACGCCGGCGAGGGCCGGCAGGGGCTGCGCCCGGACTCCATGCACGTGGTCTCCGTGGACGCCCGCACCGGCGCCATCGTGATGTTCTCCCTGCCCCGCAACCTCCAGGACGCGCCGTTCGTCGAGGGCTCCCCGCTGTGGGACGTGTACCCGAACGGCTTCGACTGCGGCGACGAGTGCATCCTCAACGCCCTCTACACGGACGTGGAGGAGCATCACGCAGACCTCTACCCGGACGCTGAACACCCCGGCGCCGAGGCCATGAAGGACGCCGCCGGCGGCATCCTCGGCCTCGACATCTCCGGCTACGCCCTCATGGACATGGGCGGCTTCGCCCAGCTGATCGACGCCATGGGCGGGGTGGACGTCGTCAGCGGCGGCTACGTGGTGCACCGCGGCGTCCGGCCCGACGGCGCCTGGGGCAACATCTGGTGGGAGCCGGGCACCCACCACTTCAACGGCGACGACGCGCTCGCCTTCGCCCGCTCCCGGCACTGGTCCACCGACTACGCCCGCATCCGCCGGCAGCAGTGCATGCAGGCGGCGATGCTGGAGCAGTTCAGCCCCGCCACCGTGCTCACCCGCTTCGAGGGGATCCTCGCCGCGGGCCAGCAGATCGTGACCACCGACCTGCCGCAGTCCCAGCTCGGCACGTTCGTGGACCTCGCCGAGCGCTCACGCGGCCAGAAGATGCGGCGGCTGACCATCGGCCCGCCCGACTTCGGCGACACGGGCACCCACTTCACCACCTACCCCGACTACGACCTCGTCCACCGCCGCGTGGACGAGATGCTGGCCGACGCGTCCGTGACCGCCGGGTCGGACCCGACCGGCGTCTCGGCGACCCCGCTGCTCACCGTGCTGGCCGTCGTCGCGCAGGAGACGCAGGCCCCCGACGTCGATGAGGACGACCCGGCCACGTGGCCGGCCCCGCCGACCCGCTCCGACGGCGAGCCCTTCACCGCCGAGGACCTGATGACGGCCGAGGACCTGGGCCAGGAGGACGTGCTGAACCACGCGTCCTCGTCGAACGGGCTGTGCGTCCCCGCCCCGTGAGGCGCGACGCGCGGGCCGACGGGCTGACCTAGGCTGGGCGCATGCACGTCCTGAAGCCCGTGATCCGTGACTACGCCTGGGGCTCCCCCACGCTCCTCGCCGACCTGCAGGGACGCGAGCCCACCGGCCGCCCCGAGGCCGAGCTGTGGCTGGGCGACCATCCGGGCGCCCCGTGCGTCGCCGTCGTGGCGGACGGCGCCCACGTCGGCCTGGACGAGGTGGTGGCCGCGGACCGCGAGCGCTGCCTCGGTCCCGCCGCGCCGGAGGGCCGTCTGCCCTTCCTGATGAAGCTGCTCGCCGCGGGCGCCCCGCTGTCCATCCAGGCGCACCCCACCCTGGAGCAGGCCCGCGCGGGCTACGCCGCGGAGGAGGCCGCCGGCGTGCCGATCGACGCCCCGGAGCGCAACTACAAGGACGCGAACCACAAGCCGGAGATGCTGCTCGCGCTGACCCCCTTCGCGGCGATGTGCGGCTTCCGCTCCCCCGAGGTCTCCTCGGACAGCTTCGAGGCCCTGTCCCGCGCCCTCACCGAGCGGGCGGACGGGGACACGTCCGCCGTCGCCGTCGCCGCCGCCCGGATCAGCCAGGCCCTCGCCGCCGGCGACCTCGAGGACGCGTTCACCTCGATCCTCGACCCCGCCTCCGTGTGGGGCGCTCCCGGCGCCGTCGCGCAGGTCGTGGACGTGCTGCGGGCCGCGCCGGACCTGGCCGAGCGCGACCCCTCGCTGGCCACGGCCCTCGAGGTCGCCCAGCACCACCCGGACGACCCCGGCGTGGTGGTGGCCATCCTGCTCAACCGCGTGGATCTGGCCCCTGGTCAGGCCGTCCACCTGCCGGCCGGCAACGTGCACGCGTACCTGCACGGGCTGGGCGTGGAGGTCATGGCGGCCTCGGACAACGTGCTGCGCGGCGGACTCACCCCGAAGCACGTGGACGTGCCCGAGCTGCGCCGCGTGGTCACCTTCGAGGCGCTGCCGGTGCCCTCCACCGAGCCCGAGCGCGTGGCCGACTCCGTGGTGGCCTTCCGCCCGCCGTTCGAGGAGTTCGAGCTGCTCCAGGCCACCCTCGAGGACGACGCCGTCCACGGACTCGACGTGCACGGCCCCGGGATCGCGGTGGTCACCCGTGGCACGGCGCGCCTGGCCCTGGCCGGCCAGGAGATCGAGCTGGGCCCGGGCGAGGCCGTGTTCCTGCCCGCCGCCGAGACGGCGTCCGGCCCGCTGGCCGTCCGCGCCGCGGCCGGCGCCCCGGCCACGGTGCACGTGGCCGGCCTGCCGCGGGGCTGAACCCGGCAGTCCGGCCCGCGGGCTCAGCGGGCGTCGCGGTCCTCCAGCCACTTGGACCACTTCTTCACGTCGTGCTCGGCGTCCACGGTGCGGACCGTGCCGGACCACGAGCGCATCACGATGGACTGCGTGTGCACGCGGCCGTCGGCGAAGCGCACACCGCGCAGCAGGTCGCCGTCGGTGATGCCGGTGGCCGCGAAGTAGCAGTGGTCGGAGGTGACCAGCTCGTTCGTGGTCAGCACGGCGTCGAGGTCGAGGCCGGCGTCGAGGGCCTTCTGCTTCTCGGCGTCGTCGGTGGGGGCCAGGCGGCCCTGGATGATGCCGCCGGTGGCCTTGATCGCGCACGCGGTGACGATGCCCTCGGGGGTGCCGCCGATGCCCATCATCATGTCCACGCCGGTGTCCGGGCGGGCGGCGGCGATGGCGCCGGCGACGTCGCCGTCCAGGATGAACTTCACGCGGGCGCCGGCCTGGCGGATCTCCTTGACCAGGCCCTCGTGGCGGGGGCGGTCCAGCACGCACACGGTCACCTGGGAGACGGGCTTGTCCAGGGCCTTGGCCACGAGGTTCACGTTCTGCTTCACCGGCAGGCGCATGTCCACGAAGTCGGCGGCCTCGGGGCCCACCACGAGCTTGTCCATGTAGAACACGGCCGACGGGTCGAACATGGTGCCGCGCTCGGCCACCGCGAAGACGGAGAGGGCGTTGTTGTAGCCCATGGCGGTCAGGCGGGTGCCGTCGATCGGGTCCACGGCCACGTCCACGGCGGCGCCGGAGCCGTCGCCGACCTGCTCGCCGTTGAACAGCATGGGGGCCTCGTCCTTCTCGCCCTCGCCGATCACCACGGTGCCGTCCATGGCCACGGTGTCCATGAACGCGCGCATCGCGTCCACCGCGGCGCCGTCCGCCTTGTTCTTGTCCCCGTAGCCCACCCAGGGGCTCGCGGCGATGGCCGCCGCCTCGGTCACCCGCACCAGCTCCATGGCCAGGTTGCGGTCCGGGACGTGGTTCTCGTAGCCGGTCTTCTCCGAGGACGCGCTGGTCATCGCTGCTCCGATCCTTGCTCGCGGCGCTCCGTCCGCACGGGACGGGGCGTGAGGGCGGCTCTGCCCCGGTCCTCATCCTACGGGGGCGGCCTCCCGCGGGTGGCACAATGCTGACCGTGAGCTCCGCCGACCCCCACTCCCCCGCCCTGTGTATAAGAGACAGCCCCCCGCCCCGTCCTGACCGCCAAGCAGGCGCAGCGGGCTCGGCAGCCGTGGATGGCCATGGTGCTCTCCCTGCTGGCTCTGCTGGCGATCGTGGCCGTGGTCCTCCTGCTCAACCCGGAGCCGCCGCAGCGGCCCCGCGAGGACCGCGTCGACGTCGCCGCCGAGGCCGCCACGGTCCCCCACGACGACGGCGACCTGCCGGCCCTGGCGCCCGAGGTGCCGGAGTCCTGGTACGCCAACTACGCCCGCCTGCAGAAGCTGGACGGCGTCTCCACGTGGGACGTCGGCTGGGTGGTCACGGACACGGTGTTCGCGGGCCTGCAGCAGGCCGAGGACGTCGACCCCACCTGGGTGAGCCTGCGGGTGGACCAGGTCCCGACGTCGGAGACGATCGAGATCGACGGGATCGCGTGGGACCTCCACGCCGATCCGAAGAAGCCGGAGCGACGGCTCGTGGCGGAGGTGGACGGCAGCACCGTGGTGCTGACCACCACCGGCGACCGCGCCGTCCTCGAAGACCTGGCGCACGGCGTCGCGAAGGAGACACGATGACCCCCCACACCCCCCGAGACGACGCCGGCCCCCGACGTCGTCGTCCCCACCTCCGACCTGACCCCCGCGGAGGCGTGGGAGGTCCTCGCCGAGGGCAACCGCCGCTTCGTGGCGGGCGAGCCGAGCCACCCGAACCAGAACGCGGAGCGGCGCAGCGACCTGACCGCCGGTCAGGCCCCGGTCGCCGTGATCTTCGGGTGCGCCGACTCGCGCCTGGCGGCCGAGATCATCTTCGACCTCGGCCTCGGCGACGTGTTCGTGGTGCGCACGGCAGGCCACGTGATCGACGACGCCGTGCTGGGCTCCATCGAGTACGGCGTGGACGTGCTGGAGATCCCGCTCGTCATCGTCCTGGGCCACAACTCGTGCGGCGCCGTCACGGCGACGGTCGAGTCCTACATCTCCGGCACCATGCCGCGCGGCTTCGTGCGCCCCCTCGTGGAGCGCATCATCCCGTCCGTGCTGGCCGGTCGCCGCCGCGGCCTGGAGGAGGTCGACGAGTTCGTGGCCGAGCACGTGGACCAGACCTGCGACCACCTCCTGGAGACCTCGCAGTCCGTCCGCGCAGCCGTCGAGTCGGGGCGCACCGCCGTCGTCGGGCTCACCTACTCACTGTCCGAGGGCACCGCGCGGCCGGGCCGCGTGCACGGCGACCTGGCGGTCTGACGACGCCGGGCGTCCGGTGCGGCACCGGGCGCCCGCGCCGTCCTAGGATGTGACCATGACCGCAGAGAACACCGATCAGCAGTTCCGCATCGAGCACGACACCATGGGCGAGGTGAAGGTGCCGGTGAACGCGCTCTACCGTGCACAGACCCAGCGCGCCGTGGAGAACTTCCCGATCTCCGGCAAGGGCCTCGAGCCCGCCCACATCCACGCCCTCGCGCAGGTCAAGAAGGCCGCGGCCAAGGCGAACGCCGAGCTGGGCATCATCTCGCAGGAGCGCGCGGACGCCATCGTCGCCGCCGCGGACCAGGTCATCGCCGGCGACCACGACGACCAGTACCCGATCGACGTGTTCCAGACCGGCTCCGGCACCTCCTCGAACATGAACACCAACGAGGTGCTCGCCACCCTCGCCACCCGCGCCCTGAAGGAGGCCGGCTCCGAGGACGAGGTGCACCCCAACGACCACGTCAACGCCTCCCAGTCCTCGAACGACGTGTTCCCGACCTCCGTGCACGTGGCCGTCACCGCCGCCCTCGTGAACGACCTCGTCCCGGCGCTGGACCACCTGGCCGTCTCCCTCGAGAAGAAGGCGGAGGACTTCGCCGGCATCGTGAAGTCCGGCCGCACCCACCTCATGGACGCCACCCCGGTGACCCTGGGCCAGGAGTTCGGCGGCTACGCCGCGCAGGTCCGCTACGGCATCGAGCGCATCCAGTCCGCGCTGCCGCGCGTGGCCGAGGTCCCGCTCGGCGGCACCGCCGTGGGCACCGGCATCAACACCCCGAAGGGCTTCTCCGCCCGCGTGATCGAGCTGCTCGCCGAGGAGACCGGCCTGCCGCTGACCGAGGCGCGCAACCACTTCGAGGCCCAGGCCAACCGTGACGGCCTCGTGGAGGCCTCCGGCCAGCTGCGGAACATCGCGTTCTCGATCATGAAGATCAACAACGACCTGCGCTGGATGGGCTCCGGCCCGAACACCGGCCTCGGCGAGATCGCCCTCCCGGACCTGCAGCCGGGCTCCTCGATCATGCCGGGCAAGGTCAACCCCGTGATCTGCGAGGCCGCGATCATGGTGTGCGCCCAGGTGATCGGCAACGACACCACCGTCGCCCTGTCCTCCACCAACGGCGCGTTCGAGCTCAACGTGGGCATCCCCGTGATGGCCGCCAACCTGCTCGAGTCCATCCGCCTGCTGGCCAACACGACGCGCGTCATGGCGGACAAGATGATCGACGGCATCGAGGCCAACGAGGAGCGCTGCGCCTTCCTCGCCGGCGCCTCGCCGTCCATCGTGACCCCGCTGAACAAGGTGATCGGCTACGAGGCCGCCGCCAAGATCGCCAAGCACTCCGTCGCGAACAAGATGACCGTGCGCGAGGCCGTCGTGGACCTCGGCTACGTCGAGCGCGGCGAAGTCACCGAGGAGCAGCTGGACAAGGCCCTGGACACCATGTCCATGACCCACCCGGAGTGATCCGGCGGATCCGGTGAGCGGCGCGACGCCGCCTCCCGAGCCACGACGACGAGCGGCCGTCCTCCCGTGCGGAGGGCGGCCGCTCGTCGTTCACGCCAGCACCAGCACTCCGGCGGCCGCCGCCACCATCGCCGGCCCGAACGGCAGCGCCGTCCGCCCCGTCGCCCGGCCCGCGAGCACCAGCACCCCGGCCACCACTCCGCCGAGCAGGATCGCGCCCACCCCCGCGGCGAGCACCGCCGTCGGGCCGAGCACCCCCGTGTACACGCCCAGGCCGCCGGCGAGCTTCACGTCCCCCATCCCGAGGCCACCGCGGCTGAGCACGTGCAGCGCGAGCATCGCCACGGTGTAGCCGAGACCGCCCAGCAGGCTGCAGAGCGCCAGGTCACCCCGGCCCGCCAGCAGCGCTCCCCCGGTCATCGCCGCCAGCCCGCCCAGCGCCAGCCGCAGCGTCCACCGGTTCGGCAGCCGATGCTCGCGCAGGTCCGTGCGCACGAGCACGCCCGCGCACACCGCGAACCACACCAGCCCCAGGGACCACAGCACCGCCGTCGCCGTCGCGCCGTGCGTCCACGCCCACCCCAGCCCGCTCATGCGCCCAGCCTAGGCCGGGCGGCGCGCCCGCCGGGCCGCCGTCCACAGGGCGATCCGGCCACCTCGCGTTCACGGTCCGGCCACCCGGTGTTCTGCCGACAGCGCAACCGGATCTGCCCATTGCGACGACCCCTCGCGCGGGTCTACTCTGAACTCACGAGCTTCCGGCCGTCTCATGGATGTGCGGGGCTCACACAGACCCCATGGCCTCAATCCCGTTTCAAGGGGCCATGGTGGCGGGCTTCCTCGGTCCCCCATCCCCCCTCCGCGGGGCCGAGCACCCCCGCCGGGGGCCGCTGCTTCGGCAGCGGCCCCTTTTTCATGCCCGACCCCGCCGGCCGGCTCAGGCCCGGCCCTCCTCCAGCACGTCCGTGACCAGTGCGGCGATCGGTGAGCGCTCGGAACGGGTCAGCGTCACATGCCCGAACAGCGGGTGGCCCTTGAGGCGCTCCACCACGGCCGCGATGCCGTCGTGCCGGCCCACGCGCAGGTTGTCCCGCTGGGCGACGTCGTGGGTCAGCACCACCTTCGAGTTGCGGCCCATCCGGCTCAGCACCGTGAGCAGCACGTTCCGCTCGAGCGACTGCGCCTCGTCCACGATCACCCACGCATCGTGCAGCGAACGGCCGCGGATGTGCGTCAGCGGCAGGATCTCCAGCATCCCGCGGTCCACCACCTCGTCCACCACGGACGGGGAGACCAGGGCGCCCAGGGTGTCGAACACGGCCTGCGCCCACGGGCCCATCTTGTCACCCTCCGAGCCGGGCAGGTAGCCCAGGTCCTGGCCGCCGACGGCGTACAGCGGACGGAACACGACCACCCTGCGGTGCTCGCGGCGCTCCATCACGGCGTCGAGGCCCGCGCACAGCGCCAGCGCGGACTTGCCGGTGCCCGCGCGGCCACCGAGGGAGACGATGCCCACGCCCGGATCCGTCAGCAGCTCGATCGCCAACCGCTGCTCGGCGGAGCGGCCGTGCAGGCCGAACACGTCGCGGTCCCCGCGCACCAGGCGGGCCCGGCCGCCCTCGCCGACCCGCGCCAGGCCGGAGCCCCGGGGCGCGGTGAGCACCAGCCCCGTGTTGACCGGCAGGCGGTCCGCCTCGGCCGGGGCCTCCCCCGGCCCGGTCTCGACGCCCGTGCCGGCCAGGGACCCCAGCGGGATGCCGGCCAGGTCGACCTCGCCGTCGTCGTAGAGCGCGTCCAGCCGCTCCTGCGCCACGCTGAGGGAGACGGTGCCGCGCCAGCCCGAGTCACGCACGAGCTCGTGGCGGTACTCGTCCGCGGCGAGGCCCATGGCCGCCGCCTTCACGCGCATCGGCAGGTCCTTGGACACGACCGTCACCATGGCGCCCTCGTCCGCGAGCGCCTTCGCGACGGCGAGGATGCGGGAGTCGTTGTCCGTGCCGCGGATGCCCAGGGGCAGCACGTCCACGGACACGTGGTTCAGTTCGATCCGCAGCGTGCCGCCCTCGGGGGTGATCGGCACGGGCTGGTCCAGCGCGCCGTGGCGACCGCGCAGGTCGTCGAGCAGGCGCAGCGCCGTGCGCGCGTAGTAGCCGAGGTCGGGGTCGGCGCGCTTGGCCTCGAGCTCCGAGACCACCACGAGCGGCAGGACCACCTCGTGCTCGGCGAAGTGCAGCAGGGCGCGCGGGTCCGAGAGCAGCACGGACGTGTCCACCACGTAGGTCCGCAGGCCGGCCGCCTCCGCCGGCCCCGCCTCGGCACGCGCCTGGCCCGGCCGGCTCGACGGCTCCTGCCGGGTCTGCGCGTGCTCCACGAGCTCTGCCACCATGTCTGCCTCCTGTGCCGGTGAACCGTGCGGACGGGGGTCCGCCCACGGGCCACGCTAGGAAGCGGCGTCGTCCACCGGGGCCCAGCACGGTGAACCCGGGATGAAGTCGCGGTGACGGTCCGTCCGGGCCCCGCCACGGCCCCGACGTCCCGCGCTCCCTACACTGGAGACGCGCCGCCGACGTCCCGGCGGCCGCCCGCTCCCCGTCCCCAGGAGGGCCCTTGAGCATGCACCGCCCGTCCCCCGGCCTGCCCGATCTGCCGGGCAGCCCGGCCCCCGCCCCGACCCTGGCCGAGCGCGCCGGCGGCCGCCTGCTGGGCGCCGTCGCGCCCACCGCCATGCTGATCGCGTCCATGTGGGTCGCGCAGTTCGTGCTGATTTTCCTCGGCCGGGTGATCATCCCCGGCGTGGGCCTGATCCCGCGGCGCCTCGCCGGCCTCGACGGGGTCCTGTTCTCCCCCGTGCTGCACGCCGGCTGGGCCCACCTGATCGGCAACACGACGGCGCTGCTCGTCCTCGGTCCGCTGGCCGCCCTGGTCTCGCGCCGGCCGGTGGCCCTGCTCGTCTGCGCCTGGCTGGGCTCGGGCCTGCTGACCTGGGTGATCGGCACCCCGGGCGTGCACATCGGCGCCTCCGGGATCGTGTACGTGCTGATCGCGTTCCTGATCGTCTACGGGATCGCGGTGCGGCGGTTCGGGGCGGTCGTCGTCTCCGTGCTCGTCGCGCTCACGCACCTGGGCTCGAGCCTGATCGGCCTGCTGCCGGCCCCCGGCATCTCGTGGACCGGCCACCTGGCCGGGGCCGTCGTCGGGGTGCTGCTGGGCCTGTGGTGGGGCCGCGCCGACCGTCAGGTGCCGAACCGGCGCTGACGGCTGCCGTAGTCGCGCAGGGCACGCAGGAAGTCGACCTTGCGGAACGCGGGCCACATGGCCTCGCAGAAGTAGAACTCCGAGTACGCGGACTGCCAGAGCAGGAACCCGGAGAGCCGCTGCTCCCCGGACGTGCGGATGACCAGGTCCGGGTCCGGCTGGCCACGCGTGTAGAGCCGGTCCGCGATCTGCTCGACGGTGACGGACTCGGCCACCTCCGCCGCGCTGTGGCCCAGGGCGTGCTCGTCCCGCAGCAGCTCGCGCACGGCGTCGAGGATCTCCTGGCGGCCCCCGTAGCCCACGGCCACGTTCACGTGCACGCCGTCGTGGCCCTGGGTCTGCTCGGCCACCTCGGCGAGCCGTCGCGCCATGGGCTCGGGGAGCAGGTCCACCGCGCCGACCGGCTGTACGCACACGGGGGCGCGGCCCTCGGCCGGCTGGGCGAGGCGCTCCGCCGTCGTCTGGATGATCTCCAGGAGCGGGGCGAGCTCCTCCGCCGGGCGCCGCAGGTTCTCGGTGGAGAGCATGTAGAGCGTGACCACGGGGATGCCGGCCTCGTCGCACCAGCCGATGAAGTCCAGGATGCGCTCGGCGCCGGCCTGGTGGCCCTGCTGCGTGGACGCCCCGAACGCGCGGGCCCAGCGACGGTTGCCGTCCACCAGCACACCGATGTGCCGGGGCAGCCGCTCCGGGTCCAGGCCACGCGTCAGCCGCCGCTCGTACAGGCGGTAGAAGGCCTCGGGTCGACCCACGGCGCGCTCCCCTCTCGGACGGTCCTGCGAGCCTCCAGGATACGCGCGCGACACACAGCGACCATCCCGTGCCCCGGCCCCGGGCCGACCGACGACAATGGAGGCATGGACCCCGTGACACCCCTCCCCGACGCCGACGCCGCCCGCCGCCTGCGCTGGCGCATCGAGCGCATCCGCGACCCCGAGCATCCGCTGTACAAGCCCCGACTGCGGGGCTGGACCCACGCGGTCATGGCGCCGCTGACGCTCGCGGCCGGCATCGTGCTCATCGTGCTCGCGCCGACCGCGACGCTGCGGTGGGCCAGCGCGGTCTACGCCGTGACGGGCCTGCTGCTGTTCGCGGTCTCGGCGACGTACCACCTGGTGCAGTGGAACGAGGTGGTCTCCCGTGTCCTCAAGCGGCTGGACCACACGAACATCATGCTGGTCATCGCCGGCACCTACACGCCGCTCTCCCTGGCCCTGCTGCCTCCGGACCGGGCGCGTGTGCTGCTCACCCTGGTATGGGTGGGGGCCGTGGCCGGCGTCGGGTTCCGGGTGCTGTGGACGGACGCCCCGCGCTGGCTCTACACGCCGGTGTACGTGGTGCTGGGGCTGGCGGCGCTGCTGTACCTGGGCGACTTCTTCGCCGCGGATGCGGCGGCGGGGTGGCTGATCGTGGCCGGCGGCGTCGCGTACATCACGGGCGCGGTCTTCTACGCGCTGCAGGCCCCCACGATCCACCGCGAGTGGTTCGGCTTCCACGAGCTGTTCCACGCCTTCACGGTGGCCGGCTTCGTGTGCCACGCCGTCGCCATCTACCGGGCGGTGCTCGTCGTCGCCTGAGCGTGTCGAGGAAGGGGGTCTGCGCCCCGCCGGGCAGCGCCGAGGCCCGCAGACGCGCCGCTACGGCAGGGACGTAGCGGCGCGTCTGCGGGCCTCAAGGGTTGGGCGTCGAGTCCCGGGCGGTGCCTGAGCGTGCCCGGGCCCGACGGCGGTCAGTCGCGTCCGGTGTCCGGGGCCTGGGGCTCCGGGGCCGGCTCCTGGAGGTAGCCGGGGTACTTCGCCTGCAGGCGGCGCAGCCGGTCCTCGGAGTCCGCGTCCAGGTGCTCGCCGCCCGCGCGGACCTCGTCCGGCAGGTGCTGCTGATGGCGCTCCACGAGCATGGCCTCGGCCTCCGGGGAGCGCTGCTGGACGCGGCGCACGGAGCGGACCATGACGCGGAAGACGATGATCGCCATGACCACCATGAGCGCGGTGAACAGGAACCCCTCGATGCCGGGGGTGACCTCTGCCTCCTCGAGCCCGGGGCGCAGCGTCGGCTCCGGGACGGCGGGCACCGGCGCGGGGCTCGCGGCCGCGAGCGCGGTGAGGACGAGGGGAAGGCCAGACAGGGGTGTCACGCCGCCCCACTCTACCGGCCCCGGCCGCACGGCCCGAGCCGGGTCGGCTCAGCGCAGGCCGGCGAAGAGGTCGTGCTCCGGCAGCTCGGAGGGCACGCGCGAGTCGATCAGCGCGAAGTCCTCCCACGGCCAGGCGCGCCGCTGCAGGTCGTGGGGGGCGTCGAAGAACATGCCGTCGGGGTCGATCTGCGTGCGATGCGCCCGCAGGGCGGCGTCGCGCTCGTCGAGGAAGCCGGTGACGTCCACCTGCGTGGTGACGTCGTGGTCCGCGGTGACCCACGGCGGGATGACCTCCGGGTCGGGCACGTCCTCCCCGGCTTCGCGGCGGCGCAGCACCTCGCGCATCGCGTCCATCGCGTCGAACATCATCAGGCGTCGGGCGAACGGCACGTCCTCGCCGTCGGCCTCGGCCACCGCGGCCATCGTGCGGAACTTCCGCGGGTTGAAGCCGCAGTCGTAGTAGACCTTCGAGACCTCCCACGCGGGCCCGGCCTCGGGGTACTCGTCCGCGAGGCCCGCGGCCCGGTAGGCCTCCATCGTCACGGCATGGGCCTGCAGGTGGTCCGGGTGCGGGTAGCCGCCGACCTCGTCATAGGAGATGAGCACGTGCGGGCGGAACCGGCGCACGAGCGAGATCAGCGGGGTCGCCGCATCCCGGAGCGGGACCTCGGCGAAGCAGTTCGCCGGGAGGGCCGGCAGCGGATCCCCCTCGGGCAGGCCCGAGTCGAGGAAGCCGAGCCAGGCGTGCCGGATGCCGAGGATGCGCGCGGCCTCCGCCATCTCCTCGCGGCGCACGGCCGCGATGTCCCGGTCGGCCCGGGTGGTGTCCCCGAACGACGGGTTGAGCAGGGTGCCGGCCTCGCCGCCGGTGCACGTGACGACCATGACCTCGGCCCCGGCCGCCGCGTAGGCGGCCATGGTGCCGGCCCCCTTCGAGGACTCGTCGTCCGGGTGGGCGTGCACCGCCATGAGGCGCAGCCCGGTGGAGGGCGGCAGGGCGGTGCCTGCGGCGGGCTGGGCCTGGGGGGTCTGATCGGTCACGGGGATCGCACACTCCTGTCCGGATGGCGGGGCC
>NZ_JABFAX010000002.1:31435-41875 GCF_017168395.1 Micrococcus sp. KRD128
CGGCGTGAGGGGGCGGGGCCGACGTCCTCATCGGCCTCCGGCGGCGGGCAGCGGCTAGGGTGGAGGGGATGTCTCACCACGCCCCCGCGGTCCGCGCGCAGGACCCCACATTAGCCAACCGGTACGGCACGGACCACACGCGTCCGGGCCGTCGTCGGCTGTGGGCGGTCCTCGGCGGGCTCGGGCTGGTCGTGGCCGTGCTGCTGTCCGTGTGGATCGGCCTGAACATGTCCGTGGGCGCCATCGAGTACAAGGACGTCGGCTTCACCATCGAGGACGACGGCCACGCGACCGTCACCTTCCAGGCCTCCGTCCCGGAGGGCGTCCAGGCCGAATGCGATGTGCTCGTCACCGACTCCCACGCCGCCCCCGTCGGCTTCCGCACCGTCCGCCTGGAGACCCTGCCGGCCGACCGGCGGGACTCCCCCTCGGACGCGCAGCAGCGCTACACCGTGGATGTGCGCACCGTGGTGCGGGGCGACTCCGGGATCGTCGAGACCTGCCGCAAGGTCTGAACCCTCCCGGCCCGCTCCGCCCTCGGCGTAGCGGGCGCCTTTGGTGTGACGCACACCGCCCGGATAGACTCGTCGGAGCATTCCCGCCCCGCCGGTGAGTCAGGCAGGCGTCGCACGGAGCCCTCGGGCCACGCGCGTCCTCCTGATCGGCGGGGTCTTTCGCATGCGGGCGCGTCCGCCGGACGCGGATCGCGCACCGGACCGGGTGTGCCGCGCCCCGGACTCCGCATCACCCGAGACAGAAAGGCGGAACAGAGCATGACCACCAGCCAGTCCGACGCCCCGTGGCTGACCCAGGAGGCGTACGACCGCCTCTCCAAGGAGCTCGAGCACATCTCCGGCCCCGGCCGCCAGGAGATCATCGAGCGCATCGAGGCCGCCCGCGATGAGGGCGACCTCAAGGAGAACGGCGGCTACCACGCCGCCCGCGAGGAGCAGTCCAAGAACGAGGGCCGCATCGCCGAGCTGAAGCACCTGCTCGAGACCGCCCGCGTCGGCGAGGCCGCCGAGAACGACGGCGCCGTGCACCCGGGCACCGTGGTGACCGCCGTCGTCGCCGGCGACGAGATGACCTTCCTCTTCGGCAACCGCGAGATCGCCGCGGACGACGAGTCGCTCGAGGTCTACTCCGAGCGCTCCCCGCTCGGCGAGGCCATCAACGGCGCCAAGAAGGGCGACAAGGTCTCCTACACCGCCCCGAACGGCAAGGACATCAAGGTCGAGGTCAAGGACGTCCAGCCCTACTCCGGCTGACCCTCCCCGGCCCCGACGACGGCCGCGGTCCCCTCGGGGGGCCGCGGCCGTCGTCCGTCCCGGGCCCCACCGCGCCCCCGTTGCTACTCTGGCCCCATGCTGACCGTCGAGAAGGCGCACCTGCTGCTCACCCGCGAGGACGGGCTCTCCGAGAGCCCCTCCCACCACCGCGTGGCCCTTGCGGCCGCCGCGCTGGCCGACCACCGCTCCGCCGGGATCGTGACCCTCGAGGACGTCCCCGTGGACCGGGCCCGCGTGCTCGTGACCGCGGCCGGCACCACCGGCGACCCCGTCCTGGACTCCTCCCTCGGACAGGTCGACGCCCTGGCCGGCCGACCGCTCGTGTCCACTGTGGCGGCCGGCAAGCCGGATCTGCGCAAGGCCGTCGTCGCCCATCTGACCGAGACCGGCCGCCTCACCGAGCGCAAGGCCTTCCTGGCCACCCGGCACGTCCCCCGGGGCACCGCGCGCACCGAGCTGCTGGCGCACCTGACCGCCGTGGTCCTCGACGAGGCCGAGCCCTCCGACGAGGACGTGCTCCTGCTCGGCGCGCTGCAGCACCTCAACCTCGCCCGACGCCTCCTGCCGGGCGCCCACGAGCGCTACGACCGCCGCGAGATGGTCCGCCGCATCGAGGCGCTGACGCGCGAGGACCTCCTGGTCCAGGCCGTGCGCCGCGCAGTGGGCGGGACCTGCGGCACCGTCACCGCGGCCGCCGCCGGCTCCGCGGCCTGAGCCGGCCCGGTCAGGGCAGCGGGGCCGGGCTGTAGCCGGCCGTGCGCAGCGCCTCCAGGACCTGGCCGGAGTGCTCGGCGCCGCGGGTCTCCATGTCGATCGTGATGTGCACGCCGCCCATGGACAGCTCCGGGCCGACGCGGGTGTGGTCCACGCGCACCACGTTGGCGTCCGTGGCCGCGATGATCCGTGAGATCGTGGCCAGCTCGCCCGGGCGGTCCCGCAGCGGGATGCGCACGGTCATGTAGCGCCCCGCCGCCGACAGTCCGGCCTGGATGGACTTCAGCATGAGCATCGGATCGATGTTCCCACCGGAGAGGATCACGGCGGTGGTGCCGAGCTCGAAGCCCAGGTCCGCCGTGCGGCCCGCCAGCAGGGCGGCCACCCCGACGGCGCCCGCCGGCTCCACCACGAGCTTGGAGCGCTCGAGGAGGTGGACGAGGGCCGCGGCGATCTCGTCGTCCGTGACGGTCACGACGGCGTCCACCAGCTCGGCGGCGATCCGCAGCGGCAGGGCCCCGGGCTTGCCGACGGCGATGCCGTCCGCGATGGTGGACACGCTCTCCAGCACCTGGACGCGGCCCTCCTCGAGGGAGCCGGGGAACGCGGCGGCGGTGGCCGCCTGCACCCCGATGACGCGCACCGTGCGCCCCCGACGCCGGGCGGCCTCCTTGAGGGCCACGGCCGTGCCGGCGATGAGCCCCCCGCCGCCGATGCCCATGATCACGGTGTCCACGTCCGGCAGCACGTCGAGGATCTCGAGGCCGACGGTGCCCTGGCCCACGATCACGGCCGGGTCGTCGAACGGCGGGATGAACACGGCACCGGTCTCCGTGGCCCACCGCTGCGCCTCGGCGAGGGACTCGTCCACGGTGGAGCCGTGCAGGACGACCTCGGCGCCGTGGTCCCGGGTGGCCTGCAGCTTGGGCAGGGCGACGCCGTGCGGCATGAAGATGCGGGCGCGGATGCCGAGCTTGGCGGCCGCGAGGGCGACGCCCTGGGCGTGGTTGCCGGCCGAGGCGGCCACGACGCCGCGGCCGCGCTCCTCCTCGCTCAGCTGCGCCATCCGCACGTAGGCGCCGCGGACCTTGAACGAGCCGGCCCGCTGCAGGTTCTCGCACTTCAGGTGCACGTCCGTGCCCACGGCCCGGGAGAGCGCCCGGGAGTGCTGCAGCGGGGAGAGCTCGGCGATCCCGCGCAGCGTCTCGCGCGCCCGCTCGATCTCCTCGAGGGTGACGGGCAGCGCCGCCGGGGCCGGCGGGCCGCCGGCGGGCCGCACCCACCGGGGCGACGGCGTCGGGACGGTCCGGTCCGGGGTGTCCGTGGCCTGCGTCGCGCCCATCAGGCGTCGTCCCCGTGCCGGGTGCCCGCGTCGGCCTCGGAGGCGAGGGCGGCGTCGTCGTGCGCCGAGGGGCGGTACCGGTGGGAGCCGGCCGTCTCGTCCTCCGCGCCGCCCGGTTCGAGGGCGTGGTCCGTCCGCTCCGTGAGCTCCTCGGGAGTGTCGGCGGTGAGGGCGCGGACGAAGCTGTTCACGAAGGCCAGCACCGGCACGGCGAACACGGCGCCCGCCAGACCGAGGACGGTGGAGCCGGCGGCGACGGCCAGGAACACGGCCAGCGGGTGCAGCGCGACGGCCTTGCCCATCACGAGCGGCTGCAGGACGTTCGACTCGATCTGCTGCACGAGCAGCACCACGCCCAGCATGAGCAGCGCGTTGACCAGGCCGTTGGACATCAGCGCCAGGAGCACCGCCATCGCGCCGGTCAGGGTGGCGCCGATCATCGGGATGAACGAGGCCAGGAACACGAGCACGGCCAGCGGGATGGCCAGCGGCACCCCCAGGATCAGGGCGCCGATGCCGATGCCGACGGCGTCGATGAACGCCACGAAGATCTGGACCCGCACGTAGGAGCCGAGCGACTGCCAGCCCGAGCGGCCCGCGCGGCCCACGGTGGCCCGGTGCGCCTTCGGCACGAAGATCAGCAGGAAGCGCCAGATGCGGTCGCCGTCGTAGAGGAAGAAGATCAGGGAGAACAGGGCGATGAACAGGCCCGCACCGATGTTGACGGCCGTGGAGCCGAACGAGACGGCGCTGTTCATGACCGTGGTGGAGTTGTCCCGCAGCGTCTGCCACAGGCCCTCCAGCCCGGCACCGGAACGGGGGATCTCCACGCCCACGCCGGCCAGCCAGGCGATCGCGTCGTCGACGGCCTGGCCCAGCTGGTCGCCCAGTTGGGCGAAGCCCTGGACGATCTGCTGACCGGCGAGCCCCATGAGGCCCACCACGACGACGACCAACAGCAGCACGCACAGCAGGGCGGCCGCGACGCCCGGCACCTTGATGCGCCGCATCGCCTGGAACACCGGGGCCAGCAGGGTGGCCAGCAGCGCGGCCACGAGGATCGGGATCACCACGAGGCTCACGAAGCCCAGCAGGTACACCACGACGCCGATGCCGATGACGACGGCCACCAGCCGCCAGGACCAGGCCGCGGCCACCGTCAGCCCGTAGGGCACGTCCTTGTTGATCTTGGTCTGGGCCGCCAGGGTCGAGCTCACGCGCGATCCTCCTCGTGTGGGTGGTCGGGGACATGGGGGGTCAGACCCCACTGGACGCTCCAGCGGGCGTGCGGGGCGAGCCGGTGCAGGCCCTCCCCCGAGTTCAGGGCGTCCGCGGGAGCGGTGAGCGGCTCCACCGCGAGCGCCGTGTCCCGGCCGGGCAGCCGGTCCGTGACGAAGACGTGGGTGTAGGCGAACGCGTGGTCGGACCACAGGGTCACGGCCCGGCCGTCCGCGGCGAGCAGGGTCTGGCGGTGCCGGCCGTCGGCGTCCGGGGTCAGGCCGGTGAGGCACACGTCCAGGGCGGCCTCGCCCACGGCCCGGCCGCGGCGGAAGTCCAGGTCGGTGCCGTCCACCGGCAGGGTCTCCACGGGGATGAGGTCCTCCCCCGTGCGGATCCAGGCGTCCGCGGGCACGCGCAGGCTCAGCTCCGCCGTCGGGACGTCCCCGATCCGCAGGAACGGGTGGGCGCCGACCGCCACGGGCACGGTGGCGTCCGTGTGGTTCTGCACCTCGGCGGTGACGGTGAGGCCGCCGTCCGCCTCGAGCTCGTACGTGACGCGGTGGGTGAGCCGGAACGGCCAGCCGTGCTGGGGGTGGATCTCACCGCGCAGGGTCACCGCGTGGGCGGAGAACGTCTCGGTGACGAAGTGGGTGTTGCGCAGCAGGCCGTGGCTGGCGTGGCCGCGCGCGGGTTCGGTGACGTCCAGGCGCTGCTCGACGCCGTCCAGGATCCAGCGGGCGCCGGCGACGCGGTTCGGCCACGGGCTCATCTGGATGCCGTTGGCGGCGGGCGGGACCACGTCCTGGCCGTACGGCTCGGTCAGGTCCACGCCGCCCACGCGGTACCTGCGCAGGGCACCGGCCAGGCCGACGACGACGGCCTCCGCGGACCCGCGGTGCAGGCGGTGCTGGGTGCCGGTGGCGTCCGGAGCCCCGAAGGCGGGCAGGTCGCTGGTCTCGGTCACGGGACCTCCTGAGTGGCGGCGAGGGACCCCCTCAATCTACGCCCTCGCGGACGCAGACCGCCCCGGCCCTGTGCAGGACCGGGGCGGCGGTGCGGGTCTCCGTGCGGGGACGGGGCGCCGGTCAGTCGTTGCCGCGCAGGATGGCGACGATGCGCAGGATCTCGATGTACAGCCAGATCAGGGTCACGGTCAGGCCGAAGGCCACGGACCAGGAGTACTTCTGCGGGGCGCCGTTCTTCACGCCCACGGCGGCCATCTCGAAGTCCATCGTCAGCGAGTACGCGGCGAGCAGCACGGCGATCGCGCCGATGATCAGGCCCAGGCCGCCCTCACGCATGTTGCCGATGCCGGTCCAGGTGAGGACCAGGTTGACGAGCATGAAGACGAGGTAGCCGATCATGGCGCCCATGACGATCTTCGTCATGCGCGGGGTCGGGCGGAACTTGCCCGAGGTGTAGAGCGCCAGCATCACCGCGAACACGGAGAAGGTGCCGAGCACGGCCTGCACCACGATGCCCGGGTAGGCGCCCTCGAAGAACGCCGAGATGCCGCCCAGGAACAGGCCCTGCGCCACGGCGTAGGCCATGATCAGCACGGGCGAGGGCTCGCGCTTGAACGCGTTGACCAGGCCCAGCACGAGGCCGGCGATCGCGCCGATGATCATCAGGCCCGGCGAGAACCAGCCCACGGCGCCCGCCACCACGACGAGCACGAGCATCAGGCCGGTCTTGCCGACGACGTCGTTGAAGGTCATCCGGCCGGTCTGCTCCGGGCCGGCGGAGGGCGCGCGGAAGGCGTCCTCCATGGACTGCTGGTGCGCGTACTGCTGGGCCGCCTGGCCGGCGCCGAACGCCTGGGCCTGGCCGTACGGGCTCTGCTGCTGGCCGTACGGGGACTGCGCGGACTGCTGCCCGCCCTGGTACCAACCGGGCTGCGCCTGTCCGCCGCCCTGCATCTGCTGCTGGAAGTTCTGAGAGTTCATGACCGGATTCGCCACGGCTCACTCCTTCGGGTCGAGTCGGCCCGGTCGCACGCCGCCGCAGTGAGCCGCGTTCGTGCCCCGGGGTTCAGCACGATCCTATCGGGAGGTCTGTGTCCGCGCGCGGGGTCGGAGCGTGGATCCGCGCCGGTTCACCGGCTGTTCACGGTGGGCGCAGAAGCGAGGCGCGCGGGGAGACGCGTGGTGCCCCCGGCGGGACTCGAACCCGCAACACGCCGATTTTAAGTCGGCCGCCTCTGCCAGTTGGGCCACGGGGGCGTGGCGGGCCCGTGGACGCGGGCCCGGGTGCGGACGACGCCGGCCCCGCCCGATGCGCTCGGACGGGGCCGGCGGCCCGCTGGCTGCGGGATCAGCCCTTCGAGGACTCGAGGGCCCGCTGCCGCTCGAAGCGGCCGGGCTCGAGCTCGACGCCCGCGGCGCGGCGGAACGGGTTGAACGGGGTGTCCAGGCCCGCCACCGAGGTGGAGTCACGGCCGAACAGGGTCTCGGCGACCCAGCCGGACAGGATGCGGAACTTCCGCTCCAGGGTGGGCATCGCGTAGCCGTGGTAGCCGCGGTGGGCCAGGAACGCCGGGATGCCGGCGATCTTGGTGCCCAGCGGGTTGCCCACGCCGCGGCCGAAGCCCAGCCCCGCCACGGTGCCCAGGGACTTGTGCACGTACTCCTGCACCTCGCCCTCGCCGTGGCGCACGGCCATGTAGTTGGCGGCCAGACGCTTGGCCTGACGGATGGCGTGCTGGGCGTTCGGGACGCAGAAGCCGCCCGGGCCGGCCCCGGTCAGGTCCGGCACGGCGGAGACGTCGCCGCAGGCCCACGCACCCTCGAGCGCGCCGGCCTCGCCGTCCTTGATCTGCAGGGTGGGGGTGGCCTCCACGCGGCCGCGGTCGTCCACCGGGAAGTCGGTGCTCTTGACCACGGAGTTGGCCACCACGCCGGCGCACCACACGAGGGTGTCCGCCGCGAAGGTCTCCGCCTCCTCCTTGGAGGGCATGGCCACGAGCTTCATGACGCCGTCCGTGGCGTCGCCCAGCGAGGTGTTGAGCAGGACCTCGATGCCGCGGTCCTTCAGGTGCTCCACCACGCCCTGGGCCTGCTCCTCGGAGACCTCGGGCATGATGCGGCCCATGGCCTCGACGAGGACGATCCGGATCTCCGACTGGGAGAGGCGCTCGTTGCGCTCCACGGCGTTGCGGATGAGGTTCTCCATCTCCGCGATGGCCTCGATCCCGGCGAAGCCGCCGCCCACCACCACGAAGGTCAGGGCACGCTTGCGCTCCTCGGCGTCCGTCATCAGGGAACCGGCGTCCAGGCGCTCCAGGATCTGGTTGCGCAGCTGGACGGCCTCCTCGACCGAGCGCAGACCGATGCCCTGCTCGCCCAGACCCGGGATCGGGAACACGCGGGTCACGGCGCCCGCGGTCATCACGATGTCCTGGTACGGGATCTCGAACTCGTCGCCGCCCTCGCCGCGCACCACGGCGGTGCGGCCGGCGTGGTCCACGGACACGACGGCGCCGCGGACGACCTCGGCGTCCTTGAGGTGCGTCTGCAGGTCCACGTTCACGTGGCGGCCCTCGATGTGGCCGCCCACGACCTCGGGCAGGAACGGGTAGTACGTCATGTACGGGCGGGGGTCGACGACGGTCACGACGCCGCCGCGCTCGGCGACCTTCTTCTGCAGCTCGCGGGCGACATGGAACCCGGCGTAGCCGCCGCCGACGATCAGCAGGCGCGGCTTGGGAGACAGTTCAGGGGTGAGAGACATACCGCCAGTCTACGCACGCACGGGCCCGGCCCCTCCACTCTCCGCCGTCGTGGTCAGGACCGCAGCGAGAGCACGATCCCGTCCAGGATGTCGTGCTCGCTCGCCCAGGCCTCGGTGACGCCCGCGACCTCGGCCACCCGCTCCAGGACGGTGCTCCACAGCAGCGCGCCCGCGCCGATCACGTCCACCCGTCCCGGGTGCATGAACCCCCGCTCGGCGCGTTCGGCCCGGGTCGCCGCCACGAGGCCCTCCGCCGCCGCGCGGAACTCGGCGATCGGCAGGCGCGCACCGTGGATGGCCTCGGGCTCGTACGTGCTGAGCCCGAGGGCCTCGGCGGTCACGGTGGTCACCGAGCCGGCCACGCCGACCACGCGCGCCACGCGTTCCAGCGGCAGGCGGGCGGCGGCGTCGTCGAGGAGACGGAGCGCGTCTGCGCGGGCCGCGGTGACCTCATCCGACGTCGGGGGGTCGGAGCGCAGATGACGCTCGGTGAACCGCACGCAGCCCATGTCCAGGCTGACCGCGCCCACGACCTCGCCCGCGGGCGTGCCGACGACCAGCTCGGTGGAGCCGCCGCCGAGGTCCACGACGAGCACGAGGTCCTCCGGGCCCAGGTCCGCGGTCTCGACGGCGGAGACGGCGCCCGCGAAGGACAGGCCGGCCTCCTCGGCGCCCGAGACGACCTCCGGCTCGACGCCGAGCCGCTCCCGGACGCCGTCGACGAACGCGGCCCGGTTGGAGACGTCCCGGCTGGCGGAGGTGGCCACGAACCGGACCCGGCCGGCGTGGTGGCGCTGGACCAGGCGGGCGTACTCCTCGACCGCCGCGAAGGTGCGCTCCAGCGCGGCGTCGGAGAACGCGCCGGTGGCGTCCACGCCCTCGCCCAGGCGCACCACGCGCATCTCGCGCACGACGTCGGCCAGCGGCGCCGCCGGGTCGGCCCCGGCGCCGGTGGTCTCGTCCGTCCCGGCCGGCCGGGAGATCAGCAGGCGGATGGAGTTCGTGCCGCAGTCCACGCCGGCCACCGTGACCTCCTCGAGCGCGGCGACGCGCTCGAGGTGCTTCACGTGCCGGGAGAGGTCCTTCGTGGGCACCGCCGCGTCCTCGTCCCACGCGCCCTCGCACGCGCAGACCTCGGGCGTCCACCACGGGGCCACCAGGGCGATCGCCTCGTCACCGAGCGGGTTCACCCCCGGCCCGGCCGCGAGCGCGTGGCCCACGAGGGCGTGCAGGCACTTCACGCGCTCGGGCATGCCGCCGGCCGAGACCCCGGCGATCTCCGGGACGGGCCCCGTGCCGGCCTCGGCCCCGACCCGGTCCCGCTCGGCGATGTAGGCCTCGTGCGCGGCGCGGTGCGCGGCGGCGAGCACGGGGTCCTGGGCGAGGCGGTCGTTCATGCGCGCCATCTCCCCGTCCGCCTCCACGCGCGAGACCGCCGCCGTCAGCACGGGGTGCGTCAGGTAAAAGGTCGTGGGGAACGGGATGCCGTTGGAGAGGCGCGGCGCGGTGGTGGCCACGAGGGGGTTGCCGCACACGCAGCGGGCGCCGATCTCCACGACGTCCCGGACCGGGCGGCCGAGCTGGCGGGACAGGGTGTCCAGGTCCTTCTCGGTGACGGTGCGGTCCTGGGCGGGGCGGGGGCTGACGGTCATGGTGTCCTCGGGGGGTGCGGGCGGGGGCGGGACGCGGGACTCACTCGAGCCCGGCGCGGACGGCCGAGTCCCACAGGCCCTCGGCCCACGGCAGGCGGGTGTTGACGGTCTCGTCCGCGCCGGCGGCGGGCGTGTCCTCGGCCTCGGTGTCGGTCTCGGTCTCGGAGGGCCGCCCCGTCACGGAGTACAGGGTCTCCCCCGGCATGACCAGCTCGAGACGCTCACGCGCCTGCTGGGTCACGTAGGAGGGATCGTCCCACAGCTGGATCCGCCGCTCGTAGTCCTCGCGCTGAGCCTGCATGGCGGCGATCTCCTCGCGCGCGGCCGAGATCTCCAGCTGCTGGTTCAGGAACGCGCGCAGAGTGGGCGCCACCAGGACGGCGGCCACCAGCAGCACGGCGACGACGATGAGCGCGCGGCCCGTGATCTGCCGGGCCGGCACCGGCTCCGGCAGCGGGGCCCGACGGCGGGCGGCCGTGGCGGCGGCCGATGC
>NZ_JABFAX010000020.1:0-3635 GCF_017168395.1 Micrococcus sp. KRD128
GAAGCTCGCGGGCTGGCAAGTCGCCGACCACATGCGCACCGAACTCGTCGAAGACGCCCTCCGTGCCGCGCACCACGACCGCGGGTCGCTGGTCGGCGCGATCTTCCACTCCGACCACGGCAGCGTCTACACCTCGAAGGCCTACGCCGCGCTCTGCGAGCAGCTGGGCGTGACCCAGTCCACGGGCGCGGTCGGCACGAGTGCCGACAACTCACTCGCGGAAAGCTTCAACGCCACGCTCAAGCGCGAACTCCTCGCCGGCCGGTCAGCGTTCCCGGACCAGGCCACCGCCTACCGGGCCGTGTTCCGGTGGGCGAACCGCTACAACACTCGCCGGCGCCACTCCGCGATCGGCAACATCAGCCCGAACGCCTACGAAGCCGCACGCTCCGCTACGCTTGCGGAAGCGGCATAACCGAACCGACACCGTGTCCACGATCAAGGGCCAAGGCCCGGGTGGAGGCCTGGCGCGGGGATGCCTGCTGCACCCCCGCCTCCGCGCTGATCGCCGGGGACCAGAACGAGAAGGACGGCGATGGCTGCGGGGCGGATTGCGCCTGCTGTGCGCATTGAGCGTGCCTTCAGTATCGCCGGACAGGATGGTGACGTTCAGCTGATGATTCATCGAGTGGAAGAGACCCTGGTATGAGCGGACACGATCATTCCCATGCTCTTCCGGCGGCGGGCCGGCGGGGCCGGCTGGCCGTGGTCTTCTCCATCACCGCGACGATCATGGTCGCCGAGGTCATCGGCGCGCTGGCTTCGGGCAGTCTGGCCCTGCTGGCCGACGCCGGGCACATGTTTACTGACTCAGCCGGGTTGCTGATCGCCCTGATCGCGGCGTCCCTGGCGCTGCGCCCGGCCACGGACAAGCGCACCTGGGGGTACCAGCGGGCCGAGATCATCGCCGCGGCCGCGCAGGCGGCGGTGCTGCTGGCCGTGGGCGGTTTCGTGGCCGTGGAGGGCGTGCGCCGGCTCCTGGCCCCGCCCGAGGTCGAATCCACCACCATGTTCTGGTTCGGGGTGATCGGGCTGGCCGGCAACCTCATCGGGCTGGCGATCCTGGCCTCGGCCCGGGGGCAGAACCTGAACATGAAGGCCGCGTTCCTGGAGGTACTCAACGACGCCCTGGGATCGGTCGCAGTGATCGTTTCGGCGATCGTGATCGCCACCACCGGCTGGAATCGCGCCGATGCGGTGGTGTCCCTGTTGATCGCCGCACTGATCGTGCCCAGAGCCCTGATCCTGCTTCGCGACACCATCGACGTACTCATGGAGACCACCCCCAAGGGCTTGGACCTGGAGGCGGTCCGCATCCGGCTATCGGAGCTGCCGCACGTGCTGGAGGTCCATGACCTGCACGCTTCACGCATCGACTCCGACACCCCCGTGCTCTCCGCGCACGTCACCGTGCACAACGGCTGCCTGACCGCCGCGCACCTGGGCACTGTGCTGACCGACCTGCAACGGTGCGTGGACCTTCCGGGCCCCGTAGACCCCGTAGTTGGCCTCATGCACCCGCCGGATCTCAACGAGCACCTGCTCATCGCGCAGGCTGCGCACTGAAGGAGGGCGCGTCTTGGCCGCGTAATACGTGCCGGCATACGATCTGTAGCTCCGTCTCGTGGGCTCGGAGATGTGTATCAGAGACAGCCCCGACGGCACGGTGCCGTCGCCACCGACCGAAACGGATCCCTTCGTGAGCACACCGACCCGCAATCCGACCCCCTCTGATCCGTCAACACCGGGCACCACATCCCGCAAGGCCAAGACCATCGTCTGGGTCGTACTGGCCGCTGTGGTGCTGGCCGGGCTGATCGTCGGAGTGGTGGCCGCCAGCGGCCCCCGCGACGCCGCCCCCCAGGGCTCCGGGCAAACTGCCTCCTCCGGGACCGGGCAGAGCGCCCCCTCGGAGGCCACGCCGGTGATGCGCCCAGACAGCCGGGTACTGTCCAAGGCCCCGAACGAGCAGGCCGTGCTGGTGGAGTTCCTGGACTTCGAGTGCGAGGGCTGCAAGGCCGCCTACCCGGTCGTGGAAGAACTGCGCGCCGAGTACGCCGACACGGTGACCTTTGTGCACCGCTACTTCCCGCTGCCCGGACATCCCAACTCGATGACCGCCGCCGTAGCCGTGGAAGCCGCCGGCCAGCAGGGACAGTACGAGGCGATGTATCAGCAGATGTTCGACACCCAGGAGCAGTGGAGCCATACCACTGAGGACCGGAGCCCGGTGTTCCGCGGTTACGCCGAGGATCTCGGCCTGGACATGGCCGCCTACGATGCCGCGGTGGCTGACCCGGCCACCCGCGACCGCATCGAGGCCGACGTGGCCGACGGGACCGCGCTGGGCGTGCAGGGCACCCCGACCTTCTTCCTGGACGGACAGATGCTCACTCTGAACACCCTCGAGCAGTTCCGCGCCGAGGTCGACGCCGCCGCCACGACGGACTGACCGGGCCCATGAGTGTCCCCGACACCGACACCAATTCACCCGTGACGATCCCCACGACCACCACCGACCGCCCTGCCGGTACCGGGCAGGCCTCCGACGTAGCGGGGATACCGACTGTCGCCCGGCACCGTCCGTTCGGCCTGGTGCTGTTGATCACCGGGGTGGTCGGCTGGGTGGCCTCGGCGATCCTGGTGCTCGAACGCCTGGAGCTGTACGAGGATGCCGGGTACATCACCAGCTGTGACATCAACCCCTGGGTGTCTTGCGGGAAGGTGATGGGGACCTGGCAGTCCGAGCTGTTCGGCTTCCCCAACCCGTTGATCGGCATCGTGGCGTTCGCCGTGGTCATCACCACCGCCATGGTGACCCTCTCCGGGGCGAGCCCCGGGCGCTGGTACTGGGCCGGCCTGCAGGCCGGGGTCACCGCCGGCACGGTGTTCACCATCTGGCTGTGGTCCCAGGCGTTGTTCGAGATCCACATCCTGTGCCTGTACTGCATGATCGTGTGGGCGGCGATGATCCCGCTGTTCATCCTGCTCACCGTGCGCAACCTCGCCCACGGCGTGATCCCCGCGCACGCCGCGGTGGTGCGGTTCTCCGCCGGCTGGGCCGGAACCCTGGTGGCCATCGCCTATGTGGCCGTGGCCGCCTCGGTGTTCTGGACCTTCTTCCCGGCCCTCACCGGTTACTGACACACCAGCCGCACTACGGCCCGCCCACGCGCCCGCAACGAGGAGAAACCACACCATGGCCGAGACCGACGTGCTAGTGATCGGCGCCCGCCAAGCAGGGCTGGCGCTCGGGCACTACCTGAGGCGTGAGGAGCCGAGCTGTCGGCAAAGCCGGACACAGGTTGGGAAACCGAGAAGGGCAGGGCGGCGCTTGACCCCTGATCTTGGACACGCTGATTCCAGCACGATGCTGGGGAAGCGAGAATCCAAGGGATGGCTAGGAAGAACTACACGGACGAGTTCCGGCAGCGCGCGGTGGACTTGTATGAGTCCACGCCGGGTTCGACGCTCAAGGGCATCGCCGGGGATCTCGGGATCTCTCGGGGTGCGCTGAAAGAGTGGGTCGACAAGTTCGGCTCCGGGGTCACGGTTGCCGCTGCGTCGCCGCCGGGGGCGACGGGGCGACCGGAGTCGCAGGCGGCGAAGGTCCTCCGGTTGGAGGCCGACCTCGC
>NZ_JABFAX010000021.1:0-13833 GCF_017168395.1 Micrococcus sp. KRD128
GTACGCTCACCTGAAGCAGTGGCGGGGTCTGGCGACCCGGTATGACAAGTACGCGATCATCTACAGGGCCGCTGTGGTGCTGAATGCTGTGCTCGCATGGTCAAAACGATTGTCAGACATGCCCTAGTCCGGCGCCGGCGATTTCGGGGTCGGTGAATACGACACGCGGTATGCCGTCGTAGGTGGCCGGGTGGGGTCGGCCGAGGATGGCGTCGGCGGCGATCCGGCCTTGGTACTTCGCGACGTGGGTGAAAGGCATGATGCCGGTGACGTCGCCGATGGCCCACGTGTTTTCGCCGGCGCGGCAGTGGTCGTCGATCTGGATTTCTCCGTGGTCGCCGAGGGTTACGCCAGCGTGTTCGAAGCCGAGTCCTTCGGTGCGTGGTGTGCGGCCGGTACCGAAGATCACGACGTCTGCTGCCACCTCACCGGCTGGATCGCCGTCGCGTGTCTGAAGCTCGATGATGCTGTCGGCTCCCTCGCGCCGCGCCTGGACGGCGGAGGTGGCCAGCCGGATGTCGATGCCGGCCTCCTGCAGGTACTGGTGGGCAAGTTCCCCCACCCGGGGCCCTTCGCGGTCCAGTAACCTCTCGCCGCAGTGGATCAGGGTGATGGCCACTCCGAAGCGGGCCAGGAACGTCGCGGTTTCCACGCCGACGGCGCTGCCGCCGATGATGACCGCCCGCTCGGGGAGCGTGCTGGTGGTGTAGGTTTGACGGTTCGTCCAGGCCGTGATCTGGTCGATGCCGTCCAACGGTGGGATCACGGCGTCGGAGCCGGTGGCGATAATGATGTGCTCGGCTGTGATCTCGCGGTCTCCAGCCTGGATCCGGCCCGGTCCGGTAATCCGAGCTTCGTCCTTGATCACCACGGCGCCCTCTTTGATGTACCCGTCGACCTGTGCCTGGTCATCGAGGTTCCGGATCATGTAGTCCCGGTACTTTGCAGTGGCAGCCCAGTCCAGTTCGGCGCCGGAGACACCGGCGGCCCGTTGAACTTCCGTGCGCGCTTCCGGCGGCCGCAGGACGGTCTTGGAAGGGATACACGCCCAGTAGGCGCATTCCCCGCCGATTAGTTCCCGCTCGAAGACCACGACGTTCTTCCCGGCTTTCAGAAGCCGGTCGGCCGCGACCTCCCCGCCTGGGCCCAGACCGAGGACGGCAACATCGAAATGTTCACTCATGAGAATTTCTCCTTCAGATTCAGCGGATCTTTCCCGGCTCTTTCCGGTCCTTCGTCAACATCTCGCACCGGCCCCGGCCCGCCTCCTGCACCGGTACTGAACCCGTGCAAGCCCTCCAGTTGCCAGTGGTGGTCCGGCGGGTAGTGGTGGGTGGTCGGTTGGTTCAGCAGGCGCAGCTTTGGACGCCGTTGCTTACCTGGTCGGTGGCGGGTCCTGGTGTGTGGGTGAGCATCTTCTCAGCCATGGAGGATCCGAGTTCGTAGGCCTCTTTGACAGGCATGATGGTGCCGCCGGGGTGGGTTTCGAGCCAGGGCGCTGCGTCGTCGGGTGAGGCGAAGAAGTGGACCTGGTTGCAGAACGATGAGCGGACGGAGCTGATGTCCTCCGGGTTCGCCAGGGACACCACGGCGGTGGCCGGCTCCACGCTGGTGACACCCATCGCTGTGACAGCCACCCGTACCGGGGTGCCTGTGGCCTGATGTGAGGATTCGATACGCGCGGATGCGCCCAGCAGGGTCGGGAAGATCAGGGTGTCCAGCGCGCACCAGGTGTAGAGTTGCTCACCGTTTACCTCGAACCGGTGCTGCGTGGGGCGCTGCGTCAGGCCCTGCCCGATGATCCGCCCGGACCCGTCGTACTCCGTGTCGCCCATCGCCTTGAGGGCAGTGCGGACTTCCTCCCCGGCACGGCCGGTCGCCGCGGCGAGGTCGCTCACGTCGACCGGGTCGCCCAGGGCGAGGAGTTTCAGTAGGGGCATCCACAGCCAGGGCTCCATCCCCGTCTCGTTGGACGCAAGCCGGTCAGTGACCTCGCTGATGTTGTTCATCGCGGTCGTTCCTTTCAAGGCATGGTGTGTCAGTGTTCGGCGATCGGTGGTTCAGGTGTTCAGGCGGCGCAGCAGGAAAGTTTGGAGACATCCGTCTTGAAGGACTGGGCAACGATCTTGATGCCCTCGGCCATGGTCAGGTACGGGCTCCAGAGGTTCGCGACCTGATCGACGGTCATCCCGGCCTGCAGGATGTACACGCCTGTTGCAGCGAGGTCGCCGGCTTCCTTCGCGACGGCGGTGATACCGACGATCCTGCCGGTGTCGGCGTCTGCGACCATCTTGATGAATCCGCGGGTGTCCCGGTTCACCACGGCGCGGGGTATGTATTCCAGCGGTACAACCCGGCATTCGCACCTGATCCCGGCGTCTCTTGCCTGCTTGTCGGTCATGCCGACAACCGCGAGGTTAGGGCTGGTGAACGTGACGCGGGGCAGGTGGCTGTAGTCCACGGCGCGGCCGGCGTCGCTGAAGGCGTTGTCGACCATCAGGGTGCCGTGGGATGCGGCGACGTACACGTATTCGGGGTGCCCGGTCACGTCCCCCGCAGCCCAAACGCGTGGGTTAGAGCTCACCAGGGTGTCCTCGACGACGACTTCCCCCTTGTCCCCGGTCTTCACGCTCACCCCGGCCAGGTTTAGCCCGTCGGTGACCGGGCGCCGACCCGTGGCGATGAGGACCTTGGAGGCCCGGAGGGTTTCGCGCCCGCCGGCGATGTCGGCCTGGGCGGCAATGCCGCCGTCCGTGTCCTGGGTGATGGAGGAGACGGTGGAGCGGCGGATGACCCGGATGCCCTCGTTGGCGAAGACGCTCATCAATGCCCTGGATGCTTCGGGTTCCTCACCCGATGCCAGGCGAGAGCGCACCAGCATGGTGACCTTCGAGCCGAGGCGGGCGAAGAGTTGGGCCTGTTCCAGGGCGACGTACCCGCCGCCGATGACCAGCAAGGACTCGGGTACCTCGTCGAGTTCCATGGCCGTGGTCGATGTCAGGTAATCGACCGTGTCCAGACCATTGATCGGTGCGGCCCACGGGGTGGAGCCGGTCGCGACCAGATAGTGGGCGGCCGTGATCGTCTCCCTGGTCCCGTCCTGCGCGGTGACCTCCAGCGCAGGGTCCGCGGCGGTGCCGGTGAATACAGCATTGCCGTGGCGCAGCTCCCACCCGTAGTCCGCGACGAGGTCCACGTACTTATCGGAGCGCACGTTCTCCACCAAGGCGCGCTTTCCCGCGATGAGTGCTTCCATGTCCACGGGTCCCGCGGTGGCGGTGAGGCCGGGGAACCTGCCGGCGTCCTGGGCGGTGTGGCGTGCCTCGGCTGCGGCGAGCAGAGCCTTGGAGGGGATGCATCCGGTGTTCACGCAGGTCCCGCCCACGGTCCCGCGTTCGATCATGACGACCCGTTTGTCGAGGTTCGTTGCCCTGATCGCGGCAGCGAACGCGCCACCACCGGAACCGATGATCGCCAGATCGAAATGCGGTACTGCCTCGTTCATGCGAATCTCCCTACACTGCCATCGGGCACCGGTTCATTGCGTGACGGCAGAAGCTGATGGCTGGTTTTCCAGTGGTTGATCTTCAGTCTGCACCTTCCCCTACGGGGGAAGGTCAAGGGTTCTCTGAACGGACGACGGGCTGGGGGCCCTCGAGGTGGTCGAGGCCGGTCCAGGCGATGTCTTCAAGCGGCCCGTAGGCGGGCGAGGTCGTTCCGGCGCGGCAGGCGTACTCCCACTCGGCCTCGGTGGGCAATCGGTACCCGTCAGCGCTCGTGTTCCAGGTAACGGAGCGTCCGTCCCCAGCACGCGTGTAGGCCGGCTGCAGCTCTTCGGCATTGGATAGCTCGTTGCAGAGGTTGATGGTCTCGAACCATGTCAGAGGCGTGAGCGGGCGTCCGGTGCTCCGGTCATGGAGGGGGTGCACTGCCATCTCGAAGGGCTCCAGTTCCACATCCCGTGTGGTCCCGCGGCGGGCGTCGCGCAGGGTGATTTTTCCCGAAGACAGGGTGGCCATGGAGGGCTGGTTCATGGTGTCAGCGTCGCACACGGGCTGACTGGAGAACTATGACCCCTAGTCGATCAAGGTTCAAATGTCAATACCTAAGTGACTCATGGTCGCATGAAACATATTTGCGCGTTTGTGAAATCTTCGCTGCATCTCGACAGCGTCACTCCGCGCACCATCGCCCCGGGAGCGCATCCCGGCCGCCCACACCTCCGCCCCTGCAGTAGACTCCTGAACACTGTTCAACTCGTCGGGCACTCGCCATGCGCCCAGCGCCTCGGCTGAGCGCCCCCTCGCACTCGCTTCCGCACCAGGAGTCCCTCCATGAGCACTTCCGTGCCCTCGTCCCACGACGGCCACGTCCGCCCCGCGGCCACCACGACGGCGGACCGCCCCACCGACGCCGGCCGCCCCCGTCGCGGTTCCGCCGGCGGCAGCCTTGCACGCATCGCCGTCATGACCGCGCTGATGGCCGTCCTCGGTCTGGTGCCGCCGATCGCCGTCGCCGGTGTGCCCGCCCCGATCGTGCTGCAGAACATCGCCGTGATCCTGGCCGGTGTGATCCTCGGCCCGTGGCGCGGGGCCGCCTCGATGGCGCTGTTCGCCGGCCTCGTGGCGCTCGGCCTGCCGCTGCTCAGCGGCGGCCGTGGCGGCCTGGGCGTGTTCGCCGGCCCGACGGCCGGCTTCATCCTCGGCTGGATCCCGTCCGCGCTGATCGTCGGCCTGATCTTCTGGGCCCTCACCTCCCGGGCCCGTCCCGGCCTCGGCGCCGGACGGGTCGCGCTCGGTGCGGCCGTCGCCGGGCTGATCGGCGGCATCGTCATGGTCTACTTCTTCGGCGTGCTCGGCTTCGTGGGGATCGCCGGGATGGAGTTCGGCGCCGCCGTCCTCTCCATGGCCCCGTTCGTGCCCGGTGACCTGATCAAGCTCGTCGTGGCCGTCATCCTCAGCGTCGGCCTGTGGAAGGCCTACCCCCGCGCCTTCCGATGAGCCCGGACCGTTCCGTCACCCTCACCGGCGTCCGCGTCGAGGCCGACGGCCCCGAGGGCGTCGTCGTGCTCCTCGACGGCGTGGACCTCACCCTCACGGCCCCGCGTGTGGCGGTGATCGGGGAGAACGGCTCCGGCAAGTCCACGCTGGCCCGCGCGATCGCCGGGCTGGCCGACGTCGTCGCCGGGGAGGTGACCGTGCACGGGGTGGACGCCGTCCGGGACGTGAAGGCGCTGCGCCGCACCGTCGGCTTCGTGTTCGCGAACCCGGCCGCGCAGATGGTCATGCCCACCGTCCGGGAGGACGTGGAGCTGACCGTGAAGTCGCTCCAGGACGACGCCGGTCGCCGCCTGGCCAAGGACGACGTCGCCGCGCGCGTGGCCGCGGCGCTCCGGGAGCACCGGCTCACCGCGCTCGCGGACCGGGCGTGCCTGTCCCTGTCCTCGGGGCAGGCGCAGCGGCTGGCGATGTGCTCGGTGATGACCGCCGGGCCGTCCCTGGTGATCGCCGACGAGCCGACCTCCCTGCTGGACGGCCGGCACCGGCGGATCGTGGCCGACCGGCTGCTGGCCGCCGACCCCTTGGCCCCGGACGGGTTCCAGCTGCTGCTGGTGACGCACGACCTCGAGCTGGCCCGTGCGTGCGACGAGGCGGTGTGGATCCACGGCGGCCGTGTGGAGCGGACCGGCCCGGCCGAGGACGTGGTCGAGGCGTACGAGCGCTTCCTGGACCACGCCGTGGCGGCGGAGCTGCGCTGATGCTCTCCCTGTACATCCACGGCGACTCGCCCCTGCACCGCGCCCGCGCCGGCCTCAAGACGGGCCTGTTCGCGGTGTGGGTGCTGGCCCTGACCCTGCTGCCGCTGTCCCTGTGGACCGCGGGCGCCGCCGTCGTGGGCGCCGTGACCGCGTATCTCGTGGGCTTCGGGCTGCGGCGCGGGGCGGCGATGATCGCCTCCGACCTGCGCGCTCTGTGGCTGTTCTACGTGGTCCTGTTCGCGGCGCAGTGGATCTTCGCCGACGCGTTCGCCGCCGGACTCATGGTGGCGCGCGTGCTCGGGCTCGTGCTCACCGCGCAGGTGCTGACGCGCACCACCCGGATCGCGGACATGACGGGGGTGGCCGAGGCGGTGCTGCGTCCGGTCGAGCGGATCCCGTGGGCGGGGCCGCGCCTGGTGCGGGCGGGGTTCCGCGCCGACCGCGTGGGCCTGGCGATGGGCCTGGTGCTCTCCTCGATCGGCCACCTGCGGGCACTGGCCACCCAGATCCGGCATGCGCAGGCCGCCCGCGGGGTGCGGATGGCGCCGTGGGCCTGGGCGCTGCCGCTGCTGGTGCTCAGCTTCAAGCACGCCGACGACGTCGGGGACGCCCTGGCCGCCCGCGGCATCGACTAGAGCCGCCCGTCCTCCCGCGTCGGGGGTGGCGGGCCGGCTCAGAGGGGGTTGTCCAGGGGCAGACGGTCGCGGTCGTAGGTGATCTCGGTGAAGCCGTGGGGCACGGGCTTGCCGTCCTCGCCCAGGGACACGAACACGATCTTGTCGATGGTCAGGATCATCTCGCCGGTCACGATGTTCCGCACCTTCGCCCGCATGGTCAGGGACGTGCGCCCGAACTCGGTGGCGCGCAGACCCATCTCGATCATGTCGCCCTGCTTCGCCGAGGCCAGGAAGTTGATCTCCGAGATCAGCTTCGTCACGCACCGCGGGTTGCCCAGCTGCAGGGTCGCGTAGATGGCCGCCTCCTCGTCGACCCAGCGCAGCAGCGAGCCGCCGAAGAGGGTGTTGTTCGCGTTGAGGTCCTCCGGCTTGACCCACTTGCGGGTGCGGAAGTTGACGTCATCGTGGGCGGCGCGGTCGGCCGAACGGGTGAAGAGCGTGGAGTCCATGGCTCCACGGTAGAGCGACGCCGACGTCGGCACGAGAAAGGGCGCCCGATGCGAAGCCGTGCTCGACCAGGCCGTAGGGTCGCCGACAGGGATCCGCATCGGAGCGCACAGGAAGGACCCGACCGATGACCATCCGCCCCCACCCCGACCCCGCCACACCCGACGCCACCTGGCGCGATGTGCCGGTGGTCGGCTTCACGGTCGCCGCCGGCATCGCCGTCCTGTTCTGCCTGGTCTGGCTGCTCCGGGACGGGCTCACCACCGACTACACGTGGGGGCTGCTGCTGGCCCCGGTGCTCATGGGTGTGGCCGGGGTGGCGGTGATGGTGCTCTGGGAGCGGCTCCTCGCCCGCGTCCCGCGGCTGGTCGCCACGCTGGTCGCCGCCGTCGCCCTCCTGGCCTTCGTGCTGGTGCTCGCCTGGTGGCTCGTCGAGGTGAACGCGCAGACGCACCTGTTCACCGGGAGCACGTTCTGGCTGCTCGCCGTCGCCCCGGTCTGCGCGGGCCTCGCCTGGCTCGCGCACCGGCTGCTCCCGGCCGCCCGCCGGCCCGTGGGGGAGCCCCCCGCCGCCCTCGACGACGACGCCTGGGCCCGCCGCCTCGCCGGCGTCCTGCGGCTGCGCAAGGACCTGCCCGACGCGCGGGTGGCCGAGATCGTCCGTGACGCGCGGGCGCGGGGGGCCGCGGCCGGGCGCCCGCTGGCCCAGGAGCTCGGCTCCCCGGAGGCGTACGCCGCGGGCTTCCAGAAGGACCGGGTCGTCGCGCCCCGCCGGCAGGCCTGGGCGGTCACCGCGCTCGTGGTGCTCATCCTGGCCACCCGTCTTCCGGGCGTGGTGGCCGGAGAGCGGCTCAGCGGGTGGGACGTCGCGTACCTGCTGGTCGCCGTCGTCGTGCTGGTGTGGGAGTGGCGCGACTACCGGGCCGCCGTGCGTCGCGCCCGCGGCTGAGGGTCTCAGGCCCCCGCGGCGGCCAGCACCCGCGCCACGTGGCGGCGGTGCACCTGGTGGATGACCTCGATCAGCCCGCACCCGACGGCCGCGATCACCAGCGCGGCCATGAGCACGTCCGTGGGCGGGACCTGCATCTGGTGGTACCAGCGGGAGACCGGCACCAGCACGACGGCGGCCAGCACCGCGTACATCGCCAGGATGAGGACCACCACGCGCGCGCTCAGCGGCCGGGACATCACGCTGAGCACCCACAGGCCCAGCAAGGTCAGGGTGATCATGAACGCGGCCTGCTGGCGGGCCAGGTCGACGTCGCCGGCGGTGAGGCGCACGTACGTCTGCAACGCCACCATGGACAGCAGGATCACCGCGCCGGAGGGGATCGCGAACCGCAGGGCCCGCCCCAGGAACCCGGGCACGTAGCGGCGCGGGTTCGGCAGCAGGGCGAGGAAGAACGTGGGCGCGCCGATCATGATGAAGTCCACCGTGGAGGCCTGCCGCGGCAGCAGCGGGAACTGCCACGCGAACAGGGAGAACACCACGCCGAACAGCAGCGCGTACGTCGTCTTCGTCAGGTAGATGTGGGCGAGCCGCTCCATGTTCGCGATCACCTGGCGGCCCTCGCCGAGCACGCGCGGCAGGCGGTCGAAGCGCCCGTCCAGCAGCACCATCCGGGACACCGCCTTGGTGGCCGGCGCCGCGTTGCCCATGGCGATGCCCAGGTCCGCGGTCTTCAGGGCCAGGGCGTCGTTCACCCCGTCGCCGGTCATGGCCACCACGTGCCCGTGGGACTGCAGCGCCTGGACCATCGCCTTCTTCTGGTCCGGGCTGACGCGGCCGAACACGCTGTGCTCCGCCATCACGTCCGCGAGGGCGTCGGGATCGTCCGGCAGGGTGCGCCCGTCGTAGGCCTGGCCCGTCACCTCGAGGCCCACCTCGCGGGCCACGGCGGCCACGGTCCGCGGGCTGTCCCCGGAGATCACCACGGTCCGCACGCCCTGCGCGTGGAAGTAGTCGAGGGTCTCGGCGGCGTCCGGGCGCACGTTCTCGCGGAACGTCACGACGGCGACCGGGACGCCTCCGGCGGGCAGCGCATCCCCGATCAGGGGCTCGTCCGTGCGGGCCAAAAGCAGCACGCGGCGACCGGCGTCCGCGTCGGCGTGGACCTGGGCGCGGACGGCCTCGGCGGCCTCGGGGCCGAGGAGCCACTCGTCCACGAGGGCCTCGGGTGCGCCGAGCAGCCACGTGCCGGCCGCGGCCCCGGCCTCGGGGCCGAACGCGACCGCCGACCACCGGCGCGCGGAGGAGAACGCCACCTGGGCCGCGGGGTCCACGGCCGGGACGGCCGTGAAGGGCTCGCGCAGGGCCGCCGCGGTGGGGTTCACGTCCGGGTCCGCGCCGAACCAGGCGAGCACGGCCCGAGCCCCGTCGCCGACCTCGGCCGGGGCGCCGTCGTCGTGGGTGTCCGGGGACGCGTCCGCCGAGGCGGGCGGGGTGAGCCGGTCGAACCGGACGCCGCCCTCGGTGAGGGTGCCGGTCTTGTCCAGGCAGACGGTGTCCACGCGGGCCAGGACCTCCACGGCGGGCTGCTCCTGGATGAGGACCTCCTGTTGGGCCAGCTTGAGCGCGGAGACGGCGAACGCGATGGTCGTCATGAGCGCCAGGCCCTGCGGGATCATGCTGGTCACCGCCGCCACGGACGCGATCAGTGCGGGCTCCAGGGCGGCCTCGCGCGGCTGGGACAGGGCGTGGGTCCAGCCGCCGACCGCCGTCATCTGGCCGTGCACGATCACCGCGATGATCGGCACCAGGGCGATCGTCAGCCAGCGGGCCACCGTCTCCAGGGCGCCGCGCAGCTCCGAGCGGATGGCGGAGTAGCGGCGGGCCTCGGCGCTGAGCCGGGCGGCGTGCGAGGCCGAGCCCACCGCCGTCGCGCGCACCAGGCCCGCGCCGGCCACGACGGCCGAGCCCGAGAGCACGGCGTCCCCGGGGGTCTTGGGCACGGGGTCGTTCTCGCCGGTGAGCAGCGCCTCGTCCATGTCCAGGCCGTCCGAGACGAGGACCTCGCCGTCCACGGGCACCTGGTCGCCGCGGCGCAGCACCACGACGTCGTCCCGCACGATCCGCGCCATCGGCAGGGGCACGCGCGCCCCGTCCCGGATGACGAGGACGTCGTCCTGGTGCAGCAGCGCGATCCGGTCCAGCTTCCGTTTGGCCGAGTACTCCTGGACCACGCCGATCACCACGTTGGCCACGGCCGCCAGCGAGAACAGCAGGTCCAGCCAGCGGCCCATCAGGATCACGACGACGGCGCACAGCGCGATCGCCAGGTTGAACAGCGTGAACACGTGCACGCGCAGGATCTGCCCCAGCGAGCGGGACGTGTCCCGGGACTGGACGTTGACCAGGCCCGCGGCCTCCCGCTCGGCGACCTCGGCGGCGGTGAGCCCGGTGATCCCCGCCGCGCCGGTGAACCCCAGGCCCGTCCCGCTCTCGGGGGCGGACGGGTGCGCGGACGCAGGGGAGGGGGAGGCCATGGCACAGAATCTACCCAGCCGGCGCGGGGCCGGGCATCCGACGAGGGGATGAACCCGGGTGCGACCGCAGGCGGGACTGCGGCCGGGCGGGCTCACTCGCCGGTCTGGCCGTCGATCCCCTCGCGCAGCAGGTCGGCGTGGCCGGCGTGGCGGCCGTACTCCTCGATCATATGGGTGAGGATCCACCGCAGCGAGACCGGGTCCCGCCCCTCCCGGATCCGGTGGATGCGGGCCAGGGCCGCGGCGCCGTCGTCGCCGTCCGCCGCGAGCAGGTCCACCACGATCTGCCGGGACCGCTCCACCTGGCCCTGCCAGAGGGTGCGCAGGTCCGCCGCGGAGTCCTGCGCCGCGCTGTGCCAGTCCCAGTCGGGGTCCGCGTCGAAGTCCGCGCCCACCCAGGGGGCTGAGGTGGGCTCGCCGAGGGCGACGGCCTCGAACCACCAGAACTCGACGAACGCGAGGTGCTTGAGCAGGCCGCCGAGCGTCATCGCGGACGGGTGGCCCGGCAGCCGGCGGTGCAGCGCGGCCGTGTCCAGGTCCGCCGTCTTCCACTCGATCGTGGCGCGCAGGAAGTCGAGGAAGCCCAGCAGGGTGGCGGCCTCGCCCGCGGCGAAGGGCGGCTCGGGGCGGCCCTGGTCGTCGTAGAACACGGTGGTCATGGCGGCCAGGCTACGCCCCACCCGCGTTGTCGTTCGGGAAACGGCGCGTCCGGGGGCGGGGCGCTCGCGGACCTGGAACGCGTGCTGTCGCTCTGAGCCTGCAAAGTGCGCTCATACCGGCCGCAGGCGTTCCCAGAAGGGGCGGGCCGGCGTCGACGGCCACCCAGGAGGGCCGGGAGGAGCTCGCCGGGGCGCCCGAGGACTGGGCGGCGCAGGCGTACGGCGCCGAGGCCGGCGGCGGTCCTGTTCACCGCGGCGGATCCACCACGAGCCGCACCCGCGGGCTCGCCTGCTCGGCGGCGTCCTCCTGGGTCTCGGAGATCCGGCGCCAGATGCGGTCCGCCGACGGGTCGACCATGAGGTGGCCCATCTGTCGGATGACGGTGCCGAAGACGGACGTCGGCATGCTGCGCCGCGGGGCGAAGCCGGACCGGCGCAGGCGCTCGGTCTGTTCCGTGGTCAGGTCCACGAGGCGCTCGAGCAGGGACTCGGTCCCCCCGCCGGCCTCCAGCAGCGAGCGGCGCACGTAGGCCCCCACCACCGGGTACTCGGCCAGGAGGTCCGCGAACGCGGCGTCGCGGGCCGCGGACACCTCCTGCGGGGAGCCCACGAGCGGGACCTCGTCGAGGGTCGTGGCGATCAGGCGCAGCACGTCGTCGTCGACGGCGCGGGTCAGCCCCGCCTTGCTGCCGAAGTGGTGCCGCACCAGCCCGGGGGCGACGCCGGCGCGTTGCGCTATCTCGCGGACGCTGGCCATCTCGACCCCCCGCTCGGCGTACAGCTCGAGGGCCGCCAGGCGCAGGCGCGCGGGGGAGGAGAGGTCGTCCTGGTCGAAGGGCAGGGAGGTGTTCATCAGGTCCTCGGGGCTGGGTCGGCGGATGGGATGGCCCGTGGTCGGGAGACGAGGATGCGGGGGCTCGCTGAACCCTACGGCAGGGATCGACACGACCCCGCACCTTCTTGCACGCTAGTGCAAGATCGTGCTTGAGTGTGCAACACCAGCCCCGTGAGGCATGTCACAGATGACTGCCGCCCGCCTCCGCGACCACCACACCTCCCAGGGGGACCCATGCAGACCACCGACACCGTCCTCGGCACCCCGTCCACCATGGGCGACGACGAACAGCTCACCACCACTCGCCTCCTGCGGGACGCCGCCCGGACCTTCGGGGATCAGCAGATCATCCACACCCGCGGCGGCGGCGCCCCGTGGCAGAGCACCACCTACGCGGCCGTGTGGGAGCGGGTGCGCCGCATGGCCGCGGCCCTGCGCGCCGAGGGCGTCGGGCCGGGGGACCGGGTCGGCCTGCTGCTGTGGAACGACGTCCGCCACCTCGAGTCCTACTTCTCCGTCCCGCTGCTGGGCGCGACCATGGTGCAGCTCAACCTGCGCCTGGCGCCCATGGACCTGGCCTACGTGATCACCCACGCGCAGGTGGGGACGATCGTCGTGGACGAGACCCTCCTGGAGCTCGCCGCCGCGCTCGAACCGCACCTGCCCGGCGGCGTCCGCTGGATCGTGGCCGGCGACGGCGAGCTCCCCGCCGACTGGGCCGGTCGCGACGACGTGCTCTCCTACGAGGCCCTCCTCGACGGGCACGAGCCGCTGGAGACAGCGGGCCTGCCGAACGTGAGTGAGCGCTCCGCCTCCGGCGCCTGCTACACCACGGGCACCACCGGCCGCCCCAAGGGCGTCTTCTACTCGCACCGGGCCACCTGGCTGCACGCGCATGCCGTGGTGTCCACCCTGGGCATGACCATGGCGGACACCGCCCTGCTGCTGACCCCCATGTTCCACGCGCAGTGCTGGGGCCTGCCGTTCGCCGCCGTCGCCGTGGGCGCGCGCCTGGTGCTGCCGGGCCGGTTCAACCTCACGGACACCCCGTGGCTGACCTCCACCCTCGTGGACCACGGCGTCACCGTGGCCCCGGCCGCCCCCGCGATCCTCCTGCCGATGCTCCACCACCTCCGCACCCTCGAGACGCCCCCACGGATGGACGGCGTGCGCCTGCTGTGCGGCGCGACCGAGCCCCCCGTGGCCATGATGCGCGGCTTCGACGAGCTCACCGGCGCGGAGGTCATCCACGCCTACGGGGCCACGGAGACCTCGCCCATCGTCTCCCTCAACCGCATGAAGCCGAGCCTCATGGACACCCTCTCCGAGGACGAGCGGTGGAACCTCAAGCGGTTCCAGGGCCTCGTCGTCGTCGGGGTGGACGTGAAGATCACCGACCCCCTGGGCGAGCTGCTGCCGCCCGGCGAGGAGAACGTGGGCGAGATCCGCCTGCGCGGGCCCTGGGTGACCACCTCCTACGCCGACAACGCCGAGGCCACCGAGGCCGGCTTCGACGACGAGGGCTACTGGCGCTCCGGGGACCTGGGCTATCTCTCCCCGGAGGGCTACCTCAAGGTCACCGACCGCCTGAAGGATGTGGTCAAGTCCGGGGGCGAGTGGATCTCCTCGATCGACCTGGAGAACCACATCATGACCGTCCCCGGGGTCCGCGACGCCGCCGTGATCGGCGTCCCCCACCCCCGGTGGGAGGAGCGCCCCCTGGCCCTCGTGGTGCGGGACGAGGACTCCGGTGTCGACCAGGACGCCGTCCTCGCCGCACTCGCCGAGCGCTTCGCCACCTGGCAGCTGCCGGACGAGGTCCGCTTCGTGACGGAGATCGACCGCACCGGCGTCGGGAAGGTCAACAAGCGCAAGCTGCGCGCCGACTACGCCGACGCCCTCACCTCCGGCCGCTGACCGGCCCGCCACCTCCCCAGACCCACCCCGACCCCCGGAGACCCCGTGACCCAG